>JAWWBR010000155.1:0-7756 GCA_033720855.1 Alphaproteobacteria bacterium | reverse complement strand
GTCCGCGGCCGCGCCCAATTCGATGCCGCTGGCCGCGCCGTTGACCAGGATGTCGGCCATAAGCAATTGGATGCCGGATGCGCCATCGCCGTCCATCACCTTGACCGCCTCGTCCTGATTGGCGACGGCGGTCACATTGTATCCGGCCTTGATCAGGATCGATGCCGTGGTTTCCCGGATGTCGGGGTCCTGTTCGACGAGCAGAATTCCGGGTCCGTTGCCCTGGACCGGGGCACCGTTGGCCCCGTTCACGCGCTTGGCGCCGAAGACGCGGCGTTCGGCCCTGCGCGCCATTTCCTCGAATTCGCGCTGGCGCTGGGCTTCCTCCTCGGCACGGGCCCGTTCCGCCTCGGCCGATGCCAGTGCCGCCTGGGCCTGTTTGAGCTCCGCTTCGGCGATGGCGAGGTCCTCCTCCGTCACCTTGTTCTTCTTGAAGCCCCCGAACAGCTTCTTCTTGGGCTTGGCAAGCTCCTCGCGGATGCGAAGGATCTCTTCCTCGGCGCGTTGCACCCTCGTTTCGGCCTCGGCGACCGCGTCGGCAAGTTCGGCGTCGGCCTCGGCTGCTTCGGCGTCGGCCTCGGGAGCTTCGGCGTCGGCCTCGGCAGCCTCGGCGTCGGCCTCGGCAGCCTCGGCGTCGGCCGCGGCTTCCGATTCATCGACCACGGGCGTATCGTCTGCCGCTTCCGCCGGCACCTGCTCTGGCTCCACTACCTCGGGCGCTGGCTCTTCGACCGGAGCGGCCGGCTCCGCCGCCGCGCCCTCGGGCTCGTCTGCCGCAGCGGCCGGCTCCGGCTCCGCCGCCTTGGGCGCTGGCTCTTCGACCGGAGCGGCCGGCTCGGGGTCTGGTTCCGGCTTCGCCTCGGCCGGGGAGGGTCGTGGGGCTTCCTTGGCATCGGCCGCAGGCGTCGGCTCACCGGGCTCGGCGTCAGCGCCGGGCTCCGCCGCCTTGGCCGCTGGCTCTTCGACTGCTGAGGCGGCCTTCCCAGTGCGCAGGTTGTCTTCCTGCAGGCGCAGGAGTTGCTCTCGGGCCTCCTGAGCTTCCTTCTGGGCCGTGAGCTGCGCCTCCTGCATGCGGCTCAGTTCATCACGCGCTTTTTGCAGCTCACCATCGGCGTCGGCCGCCTGACTGCCACCGGCTCTCGCCTCCTGCTCAAGGCGGGCCCGTTCCTCACGGAGGTTGAGGATCTCCTCGCGCGCTTTCTGGGCCTCTTTCTGGGCCTCGAGCTGCGCTTTCTGGGCTTCCAGCAGTTCACGCTGCCCGCGTCCGATGTCGTCCTGGGCGCGGGCGAGGTCCTCGCGGGCTACGCGCAATTCGTCCTGAAGACCGGCCATGTCCGCGTGCACTTTGGCCGCCTCGGCCTTGACCTCCGCGATCGCCTGTTCGCCGGCGCTTTGGGAACCGGCGGACTCGCGGTCTTGCCGAGCCTGCGCGCTCTTGAGCTCCGCCACCTCCGCCTGGGCCGCCGTAACCTCGGCCTTGAGCGCCTCGATCTCCGCCTGCGAGCGCTCGGACTCGGTCTCGCCCGCGTTTCGGGCCGCGGCAAGTTCGTCCTCGGCCTGGCGGGCCCGCGCCTCGGCCGCCGCCAGGGCCTCCTGCGCCTGTTTCAGTTCGTCGCCGATACGGTTCACCTGATCCTGGGTGGTATCGAGGGTCTCCGCGGCGGCGGCAGCTTCCTGGTCCCGGCGCGCGCCGTCGCTCTGGGCGCGCGTCAATTCCTCGCGGGCGCGGACGAGGTCATCTTCCAGGCCGGCCAGTTTCGTTTGCGCCTGCTCGGCGTCGCTTTGGGCGCCGCTCAGTTCGGCACGGGCCTGCTCCGCCTCCTTCTCGGCGGTCGTCAAGCGCTCGCGGGCATCGGCGAGCGCCGTTCGCTCCGCCTCCAATTCCCGTTCCAGCCGCTGGGCCGAGGCCAGCGCGTCGGCCGCTTCCTGCTGGGCGCGGGCCGCCTGCTCCTGGCTGCTGCCGACGTCGCGCATCGCCTCTTCGGCCTTCTTGCGACGCAGTTCCCGCTCCTCGCGAATGGTTTCGAGCTCGGCTTGGGCGCTTGCAAGCTGCGCCTCGGTCGCGGCAAGTTTTTGGCCGACCTGCTCGGCCTCCGACCTGGCGTTTTCGCGCTCGCTCTGAGACTCTTGCACCTCGGCCTTGGCGCCGGCGAGGTCTTGTTGGGTTGCCTCCAGTTCGGCACGCAGGCGCTCGTTTTCCGACTTGGCATTTTCGCGCTCGGCCTCCGCACCCGCGGCTTCGCTCTCCTTGCGGTTCAATGCGGCGCGGGCCTGGTCAAGCTCCTCTTGCAGCCGCGCCGCTTGCTCTTCGGCATGGGCGGCGGCCGCCATGGCCTGGTCGAGCGCGTTTTGCGTTTCTTGCGAGGCGCCGCTCGCCTGCGCCTCGGCCTCGCGAGCGGTATCGACCTCGGCCGCCAAGCGTTGCGCCTCGGTCCTTGCGGCTTCCAGCTCGTCGCGCGCCGACTGCGCCTCGGTCCTGGCGGACTCCAGTTCGTCGCGCGCCGACTGCGCCTCGGCGCGGATGCGATCCATTTCCGCTTGGATCTCGCCGGCCTCGGCCGCGGCGCTTTCGCGCGCCTGCTCCAGCTGGGCCACATCGTCCTTGAGGCGCTGGGCCTCCTCGGCCTGGCGTTCGGCCTCGGCCTCGGCGGCGGCGAGCTTTTGGCGCAGTGCCTCGTGTTCTTCCGCGATACGCGATTTCTCCGCCTCGATATCGGTCAGTCCCTCTTGCGAGCGCGCGTGTTCGGCCTTGAGCTCGTCCAGTTCTGCCGTCAGGCGGGTCTCGGTCTCCTTCAGCTCGCCGATCCGGTTCTTGGCCTGGGCGGCGTCCTGCCGCGCGGCTTCGAGCTCTTCCAGGATCTGGTCCCGCGCGCTGCCGAGTTCGGCGCGGGCGGCCTCCACTTCCTCCTGCGCCTTGGCGGCCGCCTCTCGGGCATCCTTCGCCTCCGCCTCGGCCTGCTCCAAAGCCTGCTGCAACTGTTGCTTGGCCTGCTCGGCTTGCTGCCGCTCCTGATCGCCGGATTGGCGCATTTCGGCGAGCTCTTCTTCGATGCGGCTCTTCTCCTCCTCCAGCTGCCCGGCCTTGCGCACGGCCCGTTCCGCCGTCTCCTTGGTCGCTCCGAGCTCGACCAAGCTTTGCTCCAGTTCGGTGCGGAGGCGTTGGCTATCCTCGGCGGCACCGGCGGACGACTTGTTGGCGTCTTCGAGCGCCTGACGGGCCGCTTCCGCCTCGCGCTCGGCATCCTCGGCGGCGCTCTTGGCGCTGGCCAGTTCACTCTGCACCTGCTGGAACTCGTCGAGGATTCGCTTGGCCTCCTCTCGGGCGTCGCCAAGCGCGCCCTGGGCCTGGAGCGCGTCCTTCAGGGCCTTTTCCGCTTCCTTGCGGGCTTCGTCGGCCTCGACGTCGGCGCGGTGTATCCGCTCTTCGAGCTTCTGGCGGTCGGCTTCCAGGCGTTTGCGCTCCCGCACCAGGCGTTCCTGGTCCTCCTCCAGTTCCTTACGCGCCGCCTCCATGGTCTGGCGCTCGGACTCGAGCCGTTGCAGGTCCTCGGCGGTGAACGCGGACATCGGGTCGATGCCGCCGCCGAGGCCCTTAGCGGGCTTGCCGTCGGAGATGTCCGTCAGGGCAACGATGACGCCGCCGGCCGGAAGCGGCGTGAGTTCGGCGAGCAGGGGGGTGCCGTCGGAATGGCGAATCTCGGTGCTGATGAAACCCTTCAGGAGCGGAGCGTCGGGATCCGGGTCCGGTTCGGCCGCTTCGCCTCCGAGGGCGAGGATCTCGGTCCCGTCGGCGCCGACCTCCAAGGCATCCTCGGGCGATTCGGTGAAGTCGCGGAATTTCTTGTTGACGGCGACCAGCTTTCGGTCGGGGCCGATCACGGCGACGCCCTGATCCATATTCTCGATCACCACATTGAGGAGGCGCGTGCGGTCGTCGGATGTGGTTTCCGCCTGTTTGCGGCGGCTGATGTCGCGAGCGACGCCGATGAAGATGCGTTCTTCGTCCAGCGTCATCTCGGCAACCGAGAGTTCCATCGGGAAGGTGGAGCCGTCCTTGTGGCGGCCGGTCACCTCGCGGGGGCCGGCGCCGAGTATTGAACTGCGGCCGGACTGGAGATAGCGGGCGATATGCCTGTCGTGCTCGCGCGCCTCGGCCATGGGCATGAGGATGGAGACGTTCTCGCCGATCAGTTCCTCGGCCTTGTAGCCAAAGATGCGTTCCGCGGCGCGGCTGAAGGACTCGATTTTGCCTTTCTTGCTGAGGGTGATGATGGCCTCACCGCTGTGCTCCATGATGCCGCGCATCCGGCGCTCGGACTGGTTCAGGCTTTTCTTGGTGATCAGCTCGCTGACGCGAACCTCGCCCACCACCCTTTGCATTTCGATGACGCTTTGGTAGCGCCAGAACAGGACGCCGCCGAGGGCGGCGAGCAATGCCACGGTCAGGACCCAGCCGGAAATGGCCGCGAGGTTCCAGAGCCCGGCAGGCGCCGAATCCGTGGCGGTTTCTGCCCGGTCGCCGCCGAGGAATGGAATGCCGTCGAACCCCGCAACCCCCCAAAATATCGCGAGGATCGACAGAATGGCCACCCACGACCCAACGGCCACCAGCAATTTATTTCTGAGACTGTCCACTTGCCCGAGCCAAGCTGAATTATACTGCGCGCATGGGGCCGGGGAGGGGCGTTTACCATTGAACCCCTTAGCTGCCGCGGCTCCGCGGCTAACTTTGGGGCGAATGTGTAAACATATGCTTAGCTCTCAAGGGCTTTCTATACAAATATAGCTAGAGTTTTAGAAAAATAGCTCCGTTTCAACCCGCAAGCGCCCGCGTTTCTGCGCCTCACGGCCTCCCATCCCGGCCTGCGTGGGATTGCTGGGCGTTTCGCGCGATCCAGGTCTCGACTTTGTCCTCGGGCGCGTTCCCATCTCCGGTGGGCTCTGATACCGTGCCGGCGGGGTCCACAAAGGGTCAGGGGGGCGCATGAACGATCAAGAGGAGGTCCTGCCGCGGGGCGAAGCGGCGTTTGCCGTCATGATGGCGGCGTTCGTGGTGGTGCTGGTGCTGACCAACATCATCGGCGTCAAGCTGTTCCTGGCCTTTCCCGAGAGTCTCCCCAGAGGGCTGTTCGGCGAGGCCATCACCCTGACGACGGGGCTGATCACTTATCCCATCACCTTCCTTCTGACCGATATCGTGTGCGAAGTCTTCGGCCGCAGGCGCGCCAACCTGATGGTGGCCACGGGCTTCGTTATGAGCCTTCTGACCCTGGTGTTGATTCAGATCTCGCTGGCGCTTCCGGGTTCGCCGGCGTGGCCGTCGGGCAGCCCCGATTACGCCACGGTGGCGGAGATGCAGCGGGCCTTCGAATCGGTCTTTACTTTGCCGGGTATCCTCATCTTCGGTTCGATGACCGCCTATTTGGTGGCGCAACTGATGGACGTTCGGCTGTTCCATTTTTGGAAGCAGGTGACCCGCGGGCGCCATCTTTGGCTGCGCAACAACGCCTCGACCATGACCTCCCAGCTGGTGGACACCGTCATCGTCAATTCCATCTTTCTCGGCTTCGGACTCGGCCTCGATTGGCTGCTGGTGGCCAAGATCATCGTCGCCAGCTATCTGTTCAAGCTGCTGATCGCCGCCCTGGACACGCCCTTTATCTATCTCGGCGCATGGTGGGTGCGCCGTTATGTGACCGCCAAGGCCGATCCGTCCGCCGCTCCGGCCCAGGGCTGATGCGGCAACGGAGGCCTTAACCGGCCCGCCGCCGGCATGCTAATCTGCGGCCAGGTCCGCCGCACTCGAAGCCGGGAGGGGGAAGAATGCCGACCATAGACGCAGACGCCCATGTCATCGAATCGATGGCGACCTGGTCCTATCTGGCAGACGGCGAACAGCGTTTCCTGCCGATCATCACCGAGCAGGTTGCCGGCGCCGAAATCCATAACAGCGAAGGACGGCTGCAGCGGGAGTTCTGGGTGATCAACGGCCGCGTCCACAACCGGGACCGCAACCTCGGGTCCAACACCTCCGAAGAGTCCCGGGAGATGCGCGAGGTCGCTGCGCGGCTCGCCCATATGGACGAACTCGACGTCGACATCCAGATTCTGTTCCCGACCCTCCTATTGCGCCCGATCGCCGATAACGCGCCGCTGGAATTCGCCCTGGCGCGGTCCTACAACCGCTGGCTCGCCGACATCTGGAAACAGGGCGGGGGTCGGCTGAGGTGGGCCGCCGTGCCGCCGCTCCTCAGTCTCGACAAGGCGCGTGACGAGCTCGAGTTCGCCAAGGACAACGGCGCCTGCTGCATCTTCATGCGGCCGCTGGAGTGCGAGCGGCCCCTGTCCGATGAATACTTCTTCCCGCTCTACGAGATTGCCGGCGATCTCGACCTCGCCATCTGCATCCATCTCGGTAACGGCAGTTTCGACGTCCACGACTTCTTCAACAAGGACACGACCTTCACCAAGTTCAAGATGCCGATGATCGGCTGTTTCCATTCCCTGGTCTTCAGGGGGACGCCGCAGAAATTCCCCGACGTCAGGTGGGGCATCATCGAGGCCAGTGCCGATTGGCTGCCGTTCGTCGTCAATGATCTGCGCCAGCGCCTGCGGCGTGACGGCAAGCGCCTGGCCGACGACGTGCTCGGGGAAAACCGCATCTACGTCACCTGCCAGGTGGAGGACGATCTGCCCCATGTCATCGATGCCGTCGGCGAGGACAATCTGGTGATCGGCACCGATTACGGCCATAGCGACTTTTCCACCGAGATCCAGGCGCTCAGGCTGTTGAAGAAGTCCAACGCCATCAGCCCCAGGGTCATCGACAAGATCCTCTGGGACAACCCGCGGGCGCTTTATGGACTGGACTGACGCGACCCGCCGGCGCGAGCCGTCCGGTACCGGGTCGACGGCATAGCGGCGATGGCGCATTTCGACTACGTGATCGTCGGTTCGGGGTCGGCGGGCAGCGTCCTTGCCGGACGTCTCGGGGAGGACCGCGACGTTTCCATCCTGGTGCTGGAGGCCGGCGGGCCCGACCGCGATCCTTTCATCCGCATTCCCATCGGCATCGGCGTCATGCACGAAAAACGCAGCCACGACTGGGGCTACGACACGGAACCGGAGCCCGGCCTCGGCGGCCGTTCGATCGAAGCCATGCGCGGCAAAGTGGTGGGCGGCTCGTCGGCGATCAACAACATCAGCTGGGTCAGGGGCAACCGCGGCGATTACGACCGCTGGGCCTCCAAGGGGCTCAACGGCTGGGCGTATGCCGATGTGCTGCCCTATTTCCGCCGCGCCGAAACCTGGGAGGAGGGCGCCGACACCTATCGCGGCGGCGACGGGCCGCTCCATATCCGGCGCGGGCGCACCGTCGATCCGCTGTTCGACGCCTACCAGGCGTCCGCCGCGGCGCTCGGCCATCCCTTCACCCCGGATCACAACGGGGCCTCCCAGGAGGGCATCGCCCGGGCCCAGAACAACATCAAGGACGGGCGCCGCCATAGCCTCGCCGACGCCTATCTGCGCCCGGCGATCGCGCGCGGCAACGTCACCCTGGAAACCGGGGCCCATGCCACCGCCATCGTCATGGAGGGCAGCCGCGCCGTCGGCATCGAATACCTCCGGAACGGCCAGACCAAGACCGCCCGCGCCGCGCGCGAGGTCATCCTTTCGGGCGGCGTCTTCAATTCGCCGCAGCTTTTGATGCTGGCCGGGATCGGCCCCGCCGACGAGCTCAAGAAACACGGCATCG
>JAWWBR010000154.1:0-7783 GCA_033720855.1 Alphaproteobacteria bacterium | reverse complement strand
GATCACAACGGGGCCTCCCAGGAGGGCATCGCCCGGGCCCAGAACAACATCAAGGACGGGCGCCGCCATAGCCTCGCCGACGCCTATCTGCGCCCGGCGATCGCGCGCGGCAACGTGACGCTGGAAACCGGGGCCCATGCCACCGCCATCGTCATGGAGGGCAGCCGCGCCGTCGGCATCGAATACGTCCGGAACGGCCGGACCAAGACCGCCCGCGCCGCGCGCGAGGTCATCCTTTCGGGCGGCGTCTTCAATTCGCCGCAGCTTTTGATGCTGGCCGGGATCGGCCCCGCCGACGAGCTCAAGAAACACGGCATCGAACCAAGGGTCGACCTGCCGGGGGTCGGCCGCAACCTGCAGGACCACATCGCCGTGATCGTCTACAACAAGCGTCCGGTCCCCGGCCCCTTCGTCGGCGAGCTGCGCGCGGACAAGATGACGGTGAACATCATCCGCGCCCATCTCTTCGGCACCGGGCCGGCGACCGTCTTTCCGGGCGGCATGCATGGCTATATCCGGACCGAAGAGGGGCTTGACGCGCCCGATATCCAGTTGATGTTCCGGGGCGTATCCACCGCGCCGCACCTGTGGTTCCCCGGTATCCGCAAGCCCCAGCCCGACCTTTGCGGGGTCCGGCCGGTGCTGCTGCACCCGCGAAGCCGGGGATGGCTCAGCCTGGCCTCGGCCGATCCGCTGGACAAGGTCCGTATCCACCAGAACTTCTTCGCCGAGCCCGAGGACATGGCGACCCTGCGCCGGGGGGTCGACGTCTGCCGAGCGCTGCTGGCCCAACGGGAGATGGACGATTTCAGGGGCGAGGAAACGGCCCCGGGGGCGGCGGTCACCGGCACCGCCGAGATCGAGGCTTGGGTCCGGAGGAGCGCCGTCACCGCCCATCACCCCTGCGGCACCTGCGCCATGGGCGTCGGCGAGGATGCGGTGCTGGACGCCGAGTTTCGGGTGCGCGGGACGGAAAACCTACGGGTGGTCGACGCCTCGGCCATGCCCGATCTGGTGTCCGGCAACATCAACGCCTGCGTCGTCATGATCGCCGAGAAGGCGAGCGACGCGATCCGCGGCCTGCCGCCGCTCGCCGCCGCCAACGTCTAGGGGCAAGGCGAAGCCGCAGGCCTCCGAGAGGTCCGGTTCAGTTGCGGAAGCTCGGGTCCTGGGCGTCGAGCATCTCCAGGTGCGAATACCATTCCTTGGGCGGCGTCTTGTGGTCGCGCGGCCGGTTGGCCTGGCCGGCGGCATGCTCGACCACGTCCTTGCCGGGCAGGGTCAGCTTGGCGCCGGAATTCATGGCCGCGACCTGGACCCGGCAGGCGGTCTCCAGCGAATACATCCAGCTGAAGGCCGACCACATGCTGGGGCCGCAGACCAGAAGCCCGTGGTTGCGCAGGATCAGCCAGTTGTTGTCGCCGAGGTCGGAAACCAGGCGCTCGCGCTCGTCCAGCTCGGTGGCATAGCCCTCGTAGTCGTGATAGGCCATGTCGGCGGCGTATTTCATGGATTTCTGGTTGACCGGCAGGATCCCGCACTCCATCGCCGATACCGCCATGCCGGCGGTGGTGTGGGTGTGGATGACGCAATCGACGTCGGGCCGCGCACCCAGGATCGCCGAATGGATGACGTAGCCGGCGCGGATCACCGTCTCTTCGGTGTCGCTCAGGATCTCGCCGTCGAGGTTGATCTTGATCAGGTCCGAGGCCCGCATCTGGTGGAACAGGCGCCCTTGGGGATTGAGCAGGAACTGATCGTCGGTGCCGGGGATGCGCGCCGAGATATGGGTCGAGGTCTTGTCGTCCATCTCGTAATGGGCAATCAGCCGATAGAGTGCCGCAAGGTTGACGCGGACCTCCTGCTCCTCCTCGGTGACGAGGTCGTCGGGTTCGTTCCTGTGGGTGATGATGGGCGATTCGCTCATGATGTGCCTCCCGAAGACGGGCGGCATCCCGGGGGCCGGGCGCCGCTCCTGTGCGTTTGCCGCTGATCGGCTGGAAGCTTAGAAGAAACGCCCCCGCGCATCAATCGCCCCATGCACCGCCGCCGGTTGCCAGGGACGGGCAAACGGTCTACCAAAGCGGTTGGCCGCGCCGGGCCCGCGGCCCACGGAACAACAGCAAGGCCGATAACGGAGGGAGACCATGACCACCCTGATCACCGGCGCCGGCCTGATCGGCACCGCCTTTGCCCAGTGTGCCCTGGCGCGCAACGAGCCCGTCGTGTTCTTCGACCCCGAGCCGCGCGAGGACTTCATCGCCAAGAAGCTGGGGGTCGATGACACCCCGCTGGTGCGCGGCGACGTGCGCGACCTGCCCAAGCTGATCGAAGCGATCCAGGAGCACAGGTGCGAGACCGTGGTGCACACCGCTGGCATCATCGGCTCCAAGGTCGATCAGCTGATGTATGCGGCCTTGCAGATCAACATCCAGGGCACCATGAACGTCGCCGAGGCGGTGAGGCTCTCGGGCGTCGGCCGGCTGGTGCATGTCTCGACCTTCGGCGTCTACGACATGCGGCGCGATCAGATCCCCAAGGTCATGAACGAGGATTTCCACCGCGGCCAGGGCCGCGCCTACGGCAATTCCAAGGTCTGCAAGGAGCTGATCCTGGAGGCCTACCGCGCACGTTACGGCATCGAAGTGATCGGCGTGCGGCCCGCCAACGTCTTCGGCAACGGCCATTTCTGGTCGGGCTCCGGTGGCGGCGAAAAGGTCCATGAGATGATGGTGGCGGGGCGCGAGGGCCGGGTCGCCCAGATCGCCTCCAACCAGGTGATGCCCAACGAATACATCTACTCCAAGGATATCGGCCGCATCCTGGATGCCGCCGCCACCCAACCCCAGACCGACCGGCTGTTCTTCAACGCCGGCAGCGGCGTCCTGACCAGCCATGACGACTTGGTCGCGGCGGTGCGCAAGATCCATCCCGATTTTGAGTGGGAGGCGATGGAAGGCCGGCCCCCGGGCAAGGCCCGCGATAGCGTGCTCGATCTCGCCGAATCCAAGGCCAAGCTGGGGTGGGAGCCTAAGTATTCGTTGGATGCGGCGCTTGCCGATTACGCCGAGGAGATCGATCGCATCGGCGCCTTCTAGGGCCCGCGTTCTGCCGGAGCGGGCATTAGCTGCTAAGGTGCGCCCATGCCCCAGGCCGAAACCGAGATCACCATAAAGACCCAGGGCCGCGGCCTTTACGACATCACCCGCGAGGTCACCGACTGGGTCGCCGGGCGCGCCGGCGGGACCGGTCTCTTGACCGTTTTCCTGCGCCATACCTCGGCCTCGCTGTTGATCCAGGAAAACGCCGATGCCGACGTGATGCGCGACCTCGAGACCTTCTTCGCGCGCCTGGTGCCCGACGATCCGGCGCTCTATCGCCACGTCACCGAAGGCGCCGACGACATGCCCGCCCATATCCGCGCGGCGCTGACCCAGACCCATCTCGCCATCCCCGTGAGCGGCGGCACGCCGGTGCTCGGCACCTGGCAGGGCATCTACCTTTACGAGCACCGCACCCGGCCCCATGCGCGCACCATCGCCCTTCACCTGATCACCGCGTGAGGCAGGGGAGGGGGGCTTATGATCGTCACCGTCGAATGCTATGCCGGCCACCGCGGCGAAGAGACGCCCAGGCGCATCCGCTTCGATTCGCGGGCGGTCGAGGTGGCCGAGATCGTCGACGCCTGGCACGGCCCCGATCACCGCTATTTCAAGGTTCTAGGCGCCGACGGTGGAACCTACCTCCTGCGCCACGACGAACGGGCCGGCGCCTGGGAGCTGGTCCAGTACATCCGCGCCGAAGGCGGGGAAGGAGAGGGGGCTAGCGGTTGACCAGCCACAGGACAAGGCTCAGGCAGGCGCTCGCGATCAGGGAGGTGGTGATCGGGATATAAAGGCGGAAGTTTTCGCGCTCGATGACGATATCGCCGGGCAGCCGGCCGAGCCCCAACTTGGCGATCAAAGGCCACAGCAGGCCTAGCGCCACCAGCGCCAAGCCGAAAACGATGAGGAAACGGGATGGGGTCATCGGGCCCTCCGGTCCGCGGTCCCGGACATTGCCGCGCGTTCGCCGATGCGATGCAAGGGTTTTCTGAGATCCCGCCCATCGTCCCTTGGCGCGGGTGCCTGGGGCCCGGCTATACTCCCCGCCGAAGGCATGGCGATGCCGCCCTCGGGTCGTTGAGGAACGGGGCCGGGCGCGGCCGGGAGGCAGGACGATGAGCGATGGTTCGATGGGCGAGGGACGGGTCCAGGGCAAGGTCGCGCTGGTCACCGGCGCAGGGGCGATCGGTCCCGGATGGGGCAATGGCAAGGCGGCGGCGGTGCTTTATGCGCGCGAGGGCGCCCGGGTCTTCGCCGTCGACAACCGCGCGGAAGTGGCGGAAGAGACCCGCGCCATCATCGAAGAGGAGGGCGGCGAGTGCCGGGCGCACGTCGCCGACGTCACCGATGCGGACGCCGTCGCCGCCATGGTCGCGGCCTGCATGGACGCCTTCGGGCGCATCGACATCCTGCACAACAACGTCGGCGGCCAGGGCCCGGGGCGCAAGCTCGAGGACATCACGCTCGAGGATTGGCATGCGACCCTGGACCGCAACGCCACCTCGGTCCTGCTGACCTGCCGCCAGGTGGCGCCGATCATGGCGGCCCAGGGCGGCGGTGCCATCGTCAATATCTCCTCGGTCGCCTCGATCCGCCATCTCAACGTGCCGACCACCACCTATTCCGCGGCCAAGGGGGCGGTCAACGAACTGACCAAAAACATCGCCCTGCAATACGCGCCACACAAGGTGCGCGCCAATTGCGTGCTGCCGGGCTACATCGACACGCCCTTCATCCAGCGCACCGTCGGCGGGCGCAAGAGCTTTGAGTACAAGGGCTATGCTTCGGCCGAAGAATACCGCGCCGCACGGGATGCGATCGTCCCGCTCGGGCGCATGGGCACGGC
This sequence comes from Alphaproteobacteria bacterium, assembly GCA_033720855.1. Lineage (GTDB taxonomy): Bacteria > Pseudomonadota > Alphaproteobacteria > SMXQ01 > SMXQ01 > SMXQ01. The sequence goes on along the minus strand of JAWWBR010000154.1, from coordinate 2,833 downwards.
GTGGGACGTCGCCCGGGCGGCCCTGTTCCTGGCCTCCGACGACGCCAGCTACGTCACCGCCCAATGCCTGGTGGTGGACGGCGGGGTGACCGCCACCTGCCCCGGGGTGTGAGGCCCGGCGCCCCGGCTCGTGGCCAGCCTATTCCGCGCCGCTCTCGGCAAGGGCGGGGACCGATGGCGGCTCATCCCCGCCGGCCAGTTCCCCCGTCACCAACTGGCGGACGAAGCCGATATGCAGCCTCAGGTGATAGAGGTGTTCCGCGTAGGATAGCGGGATATGGACATGGCCGACCTGTTCCTGGATGGCGTCCAGGCGCTTGACAATGGCGCTGGTATCGCCGGATTCGCCCCCGGCGTTCCAATCCTCCTCGATCTGCTTCAGTTCCTTGTACCAGCGATAGATCTTGCGCCGGATGCCCCAGCGGTAGGCGGGCGGGGCAATCTTGAACAGCGGGATCATCAGGGTGATCAGCGGCACCAGCATGATCACCAGCCGTTCGACCAGGATCGCCGCGCCGAAGGGCAGCACGCGCCGCAGGAATGTCGGCCCCGATTTCAGATACCGCTCGGCATCGCTGCTCATGGGAAAGTCGACGAAATTGCGCGAGGGGAAGACGTCGAGGGGGGTTGTGAGGTTGCCGCTGCGATGGACATCGATGGCGGCGGCGAGGAACAGGTCGATCAGCGCCGGGTGGATGTCGTTGCGCACCACCAGGGCGCCGGTGGGCGCGATCAGGGTCATGTCCTTGGGCGGCAGGTCGGCGGCGAGGTCGAGCACCCCTTCCGGCAGCGCGATGGTCGAGAGATAGCTGTATCGCCGCTGATAGGCTTGGGCCCGGGCGAAATCCATGAGGTGGAAATCGGGGCGCTTGAGCAAATTGACCTGGGCGTTGGACAACTCCGCGGAGACGAAGAAAGCGGCATCCACGCGCCGCGCGACGAGCGCCTGCAATGCGTCCCAGCCGCCGATCGACTGGAAGGTCGAGTTCTCGTCATCGATGCCGTTATCGGTCAGCAGGGTCTTGGCCAAAACCCTGGTGCCCGAGCCTCCGGCTCCGATGGCGATACGCTTGCCCTTCAGCGCCGCGAGGTTGCGCGCCGGTTCGCTGCCCCGTGTGATCACCCAGACCGGCTCATAGAAGACCGATGCGATCGACCTCAGCTTGGGGGCGCCGAAGGGGTCGCCGATGCCGCCCTGGACGAAGGCGATGGCGACCTTGCTCTTGTCGTCGTTCAAAAGATCGAGGTTTTCCTTGGCGCCGGCGGTATGGCGCACCTTCAGGGTGATGCCGTTGCGGGCCAGGATTTCCTTGTAGCGTTCGCCGTATTTGGCATAGGAGCCGCCCGACATGCCGGTGGCGATGGTGATGGTCTTGGGCGGGGCCGGATCGACGTACTGCCAGGCGAAGAGGAATCCGGCCACGACCACGATGGTGATAGGCAGGTATATCTTGAGGGCGTCGCGCATCTGTTCACCCGGGGCTTGGGACCGGCCTAGGCAGCGCCGCCGGGCCGGGTTATGGGGGTGGGAATGGGGGTTTTTTCCAGCACCGGACCGTTCTCAGAACGGTGAACGTCGATCCAGGCTAGCCAGTTCTCGTCATCGCGGAAATCGAAATCTTCGCGGAAGTGGCTCATCCGGGATTCCTCGCGCAGTTTCGAGGCCCGGAAGATGATCTCGGCGGCGATCATCATCGCCTCGGTTTCCTTGATCCGCACCAGTTCGTGATTGTCGGGCGCCTTGAGGTCGGCGAATCGCGCGCGGATGCCCTCGAGCGTCTCGAGCGCCGCGTCCAGCCGCTCCGCGCTTTTCCAGATCGATATGTCGTAACGCGCGGTGAAGCGCTGGAAATCCAGCAGCAAGGCGTCCGACTCCGCCGTCGCCGCGTCGTCCCGCGGTGCCTGGGTTTCCTCGTAAAGCGCCTTGACCTCGGCCTGGTCCAGCGTAACCGGCGCCAGCGCGTCCAGGTCGGCGACCGCGGCGGCGCCCGAAAACCAACCCGTGCCGATGCACATGCCGATGTGGAAGCCGGCGAAGTGGTTGCAACATCCCGCCTGGGCGAGGCCGGCGGCATAGAGGCCCGGCACGTTGGAGCGGCAATCCTCGTCGGTCGCCAGGCCCATCTTGGTCATCTGGTTCTGCGGGTAGTAGGGCGTCTTGCCGAACATGTCGGTGCGCGCCTCGTCGCTGAGCTTGTCGAGGAAGTTCTGCATCCAGGCGACGGTGGAAGAAAAATAGAACCCGCGCTTGTCCTCGGGGATGCGGGACATGTCGAGGTAAAGCGGGTCGTTGCCTTTCTGCTTCTCCAGGGCCATGGCCCGGGCGATTCGCGGCACGTCGGCCCGGTCGCCCCATTCGGGCTCGTAGGCCTTCATGAACTGTTCGCCCTTTTCGTTGACGAAACTGGCACCGTCTTGGATGGCGAAGGCGATGCCCTCGAAATAGAAGCGCGGGGTGCCCGGCCGCAGGTAGCTGAATTCGGCATTGCGCAGCTTGGCCCCGGCGCGATAGGCGAGCAGCGTGCCGGTGCCGGTGAGATCGCGCACGAAGCCGGTGCGGTAGGTGATGGCATTGGTGGCGATGATGGTCGCCCGCGCGGAGATGGCGAAGAATTCCCCGCTGCGCGAATGCACGCCGACGGCGCCGGTGACCCGGCCTTCGTCGCCGGTCATCAGGCCGGTGACGAAGAAGCGGTCGAGGATTTCCACCCCTTCGTCCTCGATGCCGCGCTTGAGCTTCCAGGAGAATTCCAGGCCGCCGCCGATCGGGTACATCACCCGCGTCTCCTTGAGACCACGGGTCGGCCGCCGGTAATAACTGCCGTCGTCGTTC
>JAWWBR010000153.1:0-7854 GCA_033720855.1 Alphaproteobacteria bacterium | reverse complement strand
GGGCAATACAGCGTCGGCCCGGAATCGAAACTGTAATAGGCCATGCCGGCGACGTCGCCACTGGTTGCCGCCCCATCGTCGACGACGCCCGAGTCCACGACCGGCTTCTCCGAGACAATCGACATCTCGGTCACGCCGGCGTCGTTGAACAGGACGACATTGCCCTCGGCATCGGGCAACAGGTCGGCGAGGGACAGGGTAAGCTGCTCTCCCGCGGACGGGGAGAGGGCTTCGGGAACCGTATTGTCAGCTCGAGTTTCGGCCATTGCCGTTCTCCGCTCATCTATGCGGCCGGGCCGCTTTTCCGGCCGGGCGAAAAGCACGCCCCGCAGGGCCGAGGCCCGCGACCGCTTTTCGCTCAATAGGCCAAAACGCGAGCGAAAGCAAAATCTTTTGCGCCAAGGACGGCGCGGGCACCGCCGCCCCCAGGCATGGGCAAGGCGTGGCTCTTCCTCCCGATCGGCCCGGGCTCAGCGGCTTCCGGCGGCGGCGCCCCCTTCGGGGCCGCCGATCATGACGATCCAGGTGTAGTCGCGCAGGCCGCCGTAATGGCCGAGACAAACGAGCCCATTGGCGACCACCACCCGGCCGGGTGCGATGTAGCTGATGCGTGCGGGGAGGAAACCGTCCTTGCCTTCCGCCAGGCGGGCGACCGCCTCCTCGAGGCCAAGCGACATGCGCAGCTGGAAGAACCAGTCGTAGGGCTGGCCGAGCAGCGCCTCGGCCTGGACGCCGCTCCATTTCTGGAAGGCCGCGTTAGCGAGGAGAATCTTTCCGTCGTGGGACAGCAGCAGGCTGGGGGCCGGGTTGGCGTCGATCAGGTTCTCCAGTGACGCCCCGTAGCGGCCGCCCGCAGCGTCCCGCCCGCCGCGCGCCGTGATGGCGCGCCCCAGCTCTTCCTCCAGTGCGGCGATACAGCGCAGGCGCAACGCCGAGGCCAGGGACGCCTCCCCCTCCGCTTCCGCCGCCACTTCGTCGATAATCTCGGCCATGCGCATATTGCGATCACGGGCAATCCTGGCGAGCACCCGCCAGTAGGCTTCCTCGAGGCGAACCGAATAGCGGCGCCCTTCGACCTGCAGGACGCGATGACGGGCGGGGGAGAGAAAGGGCGTCTGGGTTTCGGTCACGGGGAACCGCGATAGGGGTTGGGAACACCGTTTTCCATCGACCTCACCATAGGATCATCGGCACCGGCCAACAAGGCAGAAACCAACGCCGCGCCCGAGGGGCGCGGCGTCAGATCCGTATCGCATGCGGGCTCCGCCCCCCACTGGGCGACGAGTCCTGCACGTCGGTCTAATTCTTCTTGGACATCTCTTTCTTGGCCGGCTTCATCATCGCCTTCTCCGACCCCGGTCGACCACCGGCGCCTTCGCCCGGATCCTTGATCTTGAGCGCGCCGAGCAGCTCGCCGGCCACGGCGACCACCCGGAAGCCCGCGAACAACGCGGAGTAATCGGCCGTGGTGTACGCCGACCGCGCGAGGAAGACGTCGTTTTGGGCATCCAAGAGATCGAGCAGGTCACGCTGGCCGACGTTGAACTGCTGGCGATAGGCGGCAAGGACCCCTTCCGCGCTGCGCTGCCGGTCGGCCAAAACCTTGACTTGTTCGCGCTGGCGCACCAACGCGTTCCACGACCGGCGGGTTTCCTCGTCGGCCTGGATCTTGATCTTCATCATGCGCTCCCGGGCCTCGGCGACCCGCTCGATGGCGGCGCGCTTGCGCGCGGTGTCGCCACCACCTGCGTAAATGTTCCAGCGCGCCACCAGCAACGCCGAGAAGCTATCGTTATCCCCCTGCTCGCCGTCGATGTTGTGTCCCTCGGATCCGCTGATCTCGAGGTCGAGGCGTGGCCAGAACGGCGCCGTATTGACCCGCACCAAGGCTTCCGCCGCCTCGATATCGCGCAGCGCCACGGTGATCGACGGATTGCTGGCCGCGGTGTTGTTGAGGGCCTCTTGCAGGGTGGCGGGCACCGCCCCCTTCGGCAGATCCGGGCGCGAAAGCTTGAGCGGCTCGGATCCGACCAGGCGGGCGTAGAAAGCGCGCGCATCGTCTAGGCGCCGCTGAGCCTCGACCAAGTCGGCGCGGGCCTGGGCCAGACGGGATTCGCCTTGGCGTTGGTCGCCGAGGCCGCTGCGGCCGGCCTGGACCCGCCTCTCGACATCCTGGCCGAGGGCGACATGGGCGCGCACATTGTCTTCGGCGTAGCGGACCAGGTCAAGCTGGCGCAGCACGTCGAGATAGGCTTGTACAACGTCCAGGGCAATAAACTCTGATCGCTCGATGACGCGTGCCGAAGACGCGCGAACCCGGGCCTCCTGGCGCTCGACCTCACTTACCGCCCCGCGACCATCGAAGATCAGCTGCTTGACCAGAACCGACCCCTGGCGCTCCCACAACCATGTGTCGTTGCCCGGGCTGGTGGGCGTTTCGAACCATTCCGGCCCCACCGATCCGCGCAGATCGAGACGGGGATAATACAGCGCCCGTGCCTCGCGCAGGTCATGGGTGATGGCCCTTTGGGCGGCCGCCGCCTCGCGCACTTCGGGGTTGGCAAGTCCCGCGCGCACCGCCTCATTCAGGCTGGTGGCGGACGCAGGCCCGCCCGCGGCGGCAATCGCCACCATCGGCACGAAAGCCAAACCAATGCCGCGCAAGCGGAGATCGGCACGACCCTTAATCAACAAGCTGGAAATTTTCACGGGTAGCCCCCTCATTCGGAATAACGCACATCGCTGTGTTCCGACCGAAACCGGCCCGAAGACGGCATCGCGGCCCGGACCCCTAGACGCGCTAACTTAGTTTTTATTTTCCAACTATGTCAACACCTTAAATGTCTGAACTTTGGCCTATGCCACAGGTAAAAAACAGACCCGAAATCTGCTGCCGCAACGCCCCAATCCCCCGTCTTCAACGCGATTCCCTGCCGTTATGCTCCCCGTTGGCGCCGCCACATGTCCGGTCGGACGGGGCTTCTCAGCGGATTAGCCAACCCGACGGCGAAATACCGCCGCCGAACCAGCCTAGAAGGCCGGAACCAGCGCCTGCATGACCACGGCGCCGCCGCCAATGGCCACACCATAGGGAAGCGGATGACCCGGCAACATCGACCGCGGCCACGAAATCCTGTCCGCCCTGGCGCAGAGCGGACGCACCATCAAAAGCCCGAGCGCGAGGACCCCACCAAGGACGGAAACCCCGACCAGGAACACCAGAAGACCGTCCATTCCCGCCCAAACCGACAGCGCAGCCAGCAACTTGGCATCGCCACCACCGAGGATATTGAAGTGAAACAGCGCCGCGGCACAGACCAGGACGATCAACCCGGCGCCAAAGTGGCTGAACCAATCGATCTCGACCGGGGCGATCACGGCCCCCACAACAAACAGGATCGGCAGCGCGACGACGATGGCATTGGGGATGCGAAATCGAAGAATATCGTAGAGGGCGGCAGCCGCGAGCAACCCATAGAAGACCACGCCGATGAAGAGAAGGAGGGCTGAATCGAACGACATGCGGGGAGGATTACCGCTTCCTCGCCTTCCCCCGAGGGCCGCTTTGCAACTTGATCGCCTCCAGCTTCTGCAAATTGTTGGATGCGGTTTCGTTGAAACTGGGACTCAGTTCCATGGACCTGGAGAAATAGGCCTCGGCGGTCGCCAGTTCGCCCTTGAGCATGGCAATATACCCGACATTGTTGAGTACCAAGGGAAGTTCCCGCTTCGACGCCCCCGCAATCGCCTCGACATAGCGGCCGAGCCACGCCTGGGCAAGTCGGATATTCATACGCGCGACCTTCACCCCCGGGTCCAGCTTCAACGCTGTTTTAAAGTCGGCGATGGCGTCTTCATAGCGGCCCTGCATCAACTTGGAAAAGCCCCTGTTGTTGTACAATGCAGGTTTATCGCGACGCAGCTTCAGGGCGCGGTTGTAGCTTTCCTCCGCCTTCCCCCATTGTTTTTTCGAATCGTAGTAATAGCCGAGTCCGTTCCAGGACCTCCACAGTTGGTCATCCAGCGCCACCGCCTTTTCGAATTGGGTCTTGGCCGATGCGGTCTGGCCCAATTGCAGCCGCACCAATCCAACCCCCTGATGAGACCTAGCCAGCAGCTGCTTCTTGGTGACCAGTTCGCTGAACAGGCTGGCCGCCTCCGGAAAAAGCCCTTGGCGGAGAAAAATCTCCGCCTGGGCGAGCCGTAGTTCGGGATTCGTGGGGTTGAGTCGCGCCAACTGGCTGAGGAGAGCGCTCGCGTCGCTGGTCTTGCCCTTCTCCAGCAAATGGTAGATGTCTTTCAGCAACCGCGCTTCCTGCTCATTCTTCTTGTCGTCCGAGACCTTGGGCACATCGGCGACGCCCGGCTTCTTGCCTTCATCGGGCGTTGCGGCACAGCCCGCGAAAACCGCGAGACACAGGATTCCCAACAGGACTTTTACGGTCACGAGAGACGTTTCTGCCGGTCGCAATTATTCAGACTTTTGGATGAGGTCGCGGTCGAACGCCAGCAAATCCCCGCCCAGCACCAAGCGCAGATGGGTCGGCATTTCCGCGTTCTGCTTCAGCCTCGGACTCACCGGCAACAGCTGGCTGAGGGACTTGGCGTTGGCAATGTATCCAGGCCTGAAATACAGCACCGAGATCATGTTGGTGAAGCTTTTGGCATTGGTCAGTTGGGGATCGCCCAAGCCGTGACTGACGAGGTAGCGCCCCATTCGCGCCGCCATGTTCAACCGTCCGGCACCGTTCGAAACCTCCAGTCGAACCGCCGCCTTGAGGGCCGCCATCTCGGTCTCAGCGCCTTCCGGCGCCGACGACTTTTTCGCCGTGACCGACGCTCGTCGCACGGTTGTGGCGCTGCCAGGCTTGGTGCCCAGCGATGCGGTCTCGAGGGCCGGCTTGACCTTAGCCGGTGCGACCGCGCGCTCGACATCGAGTTCGGGGATCTTGTCGGGCCGCACTTGCTTGGTCATGGGCTCGGGTGCGGTGGCGGAAGGCAACTTCACCTCCGGCACCTTCACCTCGTTAGCCGCCTTGGCAATATCGAGCTCCGGAATGTTGGCGGTATCGATCTCTTCGGGCCCCTTGGCAACGTCCAATGCCGACAGTTCCGGCATCGGCGGAGTCTGCTCTGCGGGAATGCCGTCGGCCCGCAGCGCCGCGATACGAACGTCCCGCGCCACGTCCTGATTAAGCTCGGGCAGGGCCAAATCCGCCCCGGCAGGACTGTCCTGCCTAGGTGCCGCCGATCCCGAGGGAACCGCGACCAGCGCGAAGGCCTCCGCGCTTTGGGTGGTCGATGGCGTCACGGTGACCGCCGAAATCTGCACGGACGGAGAGGCTTCTTCGACCGTCTCGACCGACCGCACCTCCGACTTGGGCGCCGCCGGGGCCGCCGCCGCTTTCTGCGGTTGCAGCAGCTTGGCGACACTGACGGACTCGGCCGGGGTCTCGATCTTGATCGGCGAGTCGGATGTTACGGGCGAGTCGGTTTTAGTCACGACCTCGACCTTAACCGGGCTCGCCGCCTCGGCGGGCGCCTCGATCTTGACCGGCGACCCCATGTTTTCGGACCGCTCAACCTTGACCGGGTTCTCGACCTTGGCCGCCGCCTCGATCTTGATCGGCGACTCGACGCCTGCGGGCGACTCCACCTTGGCCAGGACCTCCGCCGTATCCAGCGGTTCGGCCGTGACCGGCCCCTCGGCTTCCGACGGGTCCGCCGCCTCGATGCGCACCCCGGGGGCCACGGCAGCCGTCAGGGTTTCATCGGACTGGGACCTCTCTACATCGTCGGCAGGCGTGGCATTGCCGGGTAGCTGCGGCGCGCCAGAGTTCCGCTCCTGGAGCACGCGGCGGAGAGGCGCGGCCGCAGTCTCGGTCGGGCGCACCGCTTCGATCTTCGGCCCCGCATTGGCTGTCTTGCCGGCAACGCCAGCGGTTGTCGCGCGTGCCGGCGACTGGGCGGCACCTCGGTTTGTCTCAGGCGCCGTGGCGATCTCGATCAGCGGCTGCGGCGGGTGCATAATGCGCGGCTCGATGCCTGCTTCGCGAGCGGCCCTGACCGTCGCCGGGTCGGGCTTGGTGACCAGCGTTTGGACTTTGCGTCCGGAACGCTCGATCCACCTATCGACTTTGGTCTCCTTGGAGGATTTTTCCGCTTGTCGTTGACGGGCGGACGCGAGTTGCTGCTTGGCATCGGCCTTTTCGAGCGACGCCAAATTGGCGACGACGACGGGGTTCTTGGCATCGATCCGGGCGGCACGCTCGAACAGGCCGCGCGCCTGCTGGAACTCGCCCCGCAGATAGTAGGAATACCCGAGGTTGTTTAGTGTCTGGATCGATTTGGGATCGAGGCTCAGGGCTTGCCGATAATACCGTTCGGCAAGATCAAACCGGCCCAACAGGTCGTAAGATGCGGCCAGGGCGTTGAGCACCATGACAGAGCTGGGATCGCGCAACAGCGCCTCGCGGAAGGATTGCACCGCCAGCCCGTAATGGCCGACGGCCATCTCCGACTTGCCCTTCAGGTACAGATTCTTGTGTTTGTCGGTGAAGGTGTATTTGTCCGATGACCAGTCCTGGCTACAGGACGCCAGCAACACCGATGCCAGGGCTATGCCCCCGAAACGCTTGAATGTATTTTGAAAATCCGTCGACACCACTCGGCCTCCTCGAGTACGGATTTCAACCTGCCCCCCCGCTGACACGCATGAACCTTATGATTGCTGGTGCCAGAATAACGATTACGAGGGGCGGCAAAATCCCCAAAATGAGCGGCACGGTCATCTTGACCGGCAGCATATGGGCCTTTTCTTCGGCCTTCAGCAGTCTTTTGATCCTCATATCATCGGCGTGGACCCGCAATGCCTGCGCAATGCTGGTGCCCAGCATATCCGACTGAATCAGCAAAGTCACCAAAGAGCCGACCTCTTCGATGCCGATCTGTTCGGACATGCTCCGCAATGCACCCTCGCGCGACTGACCCGCACGCAGCTCGGCCCCGACCCTTTGGAAATGCTCGCCGAGCACAGGGTACGCAGCCCCGATCTCCGCGCCCACGCGGTTGATCGCCGCGTCAAGTCCCAATCCCGCCTCGACGCTGACCAAAAGCATGTCGAGCGCATCCGGGAAGCCGTCGCGGCATTGTTGCTGTCGGCTGTCGACCCGGCGCGAAACCCAGACGGTGGGGATATACATGCCGATGATGCCGGCCAAGGCGACCGTCAAGGCGACGGTTTCCCAGGACATCTTGGCGGACAATTGCGGCGCGATCACCAACGCGATGCCCGGCAGCACGACCGCCAGAACCAAGCGCAGGACGTAATACTTGGTCACCGCGGAAGGACGGTAATAGCCCGCTTGGACCATTCGCCGGCGGATCGCCGACAATTCTTTTTGATCGGTGGGCAGCAGATGCGGTTCGATCGGCTTGAGGACCTGGGCAACGGCGCCCGTCTCTTCCTCGTCGCGGCGCAGGGACACCTCCTGTCCGCCCGCCGCGACCTGTGCCTCGCCCTCGGCGCGCCCACCGGCTAGCCGCCGCTTGACCGGGTCACGTCCTCGAAAGGCGAAGACCCCCGCCATGACGAACATCACCACGGAGAAGAAGACCCCGCCCATGACGAGGAACTCCGTGTTCTGCTGCAACATATTCAATAAATTGGCCACGTCATTCACCTGTCGATAACTCGCTGCCCCCACCGCCGGTTTCGGTGTAGCGGGATCAGAACTTGAAGTTCACCATCTTCCACATCACCGCGATCGCGGTCAGCAGCATGCCCACGGCGACGCCGGCGATGACCGGCAGCGCGGGGTCGTCGATGACCGACGCATAATAATTGGGCGTGGT
>JAWWBR010000152.1:0-7861 GCA_033720855.1 Alphaproteobacteria bacterium | reverse complement strand
CAAGGGGCTGGCTGACAAATACGATTGGCCGTGGCGCCGGGTGGTGTTCCGCGAGCGTTTCCGAGACGGCGACTACGCGCGCGACCCATCCTGGGTGGTGGCGGTAGGGCGGTTTTGGGTCGATGCCCAACTGGGCTTGCGGACGCGGGTAGAGCCCTTCACCCGCGAGCAGCCTCCCGCGCGCACGCAGTCGGACAGTCAGGACCTGTTCGGCGCCGTATTGCGGGAACTGGCCCGGCCCAAAGGCGAAGACCAAGGCTCTCAAGATCAGCGCAAGGCGCCATCGACACCGTCGGAAATCTTCACCAATGCCCGGATCGGCAACGCTTTTGCCCTGCGCCTGCGCCTGCGCACGGTGACCGACATTCCGGCGCGGATCGAATTCGGGCCCTATCAGGGGCCGGCTCGAAAAGAGGGCTATCGCCTCGTCTATCACAACCGTGAGGGCAGCGGCCCGGTGTTCGAACTGGTCCGCCTGCGGCCCTGGGGCAGCAGCGTGATCTTCGCCCTGGATCGCGCCCCCAGGCTTGACGATGGGCGGACCCATCGCATCCTCTGGACCCGCGACCGCACCGGGGCCATGAAGGTCGGCCTCGACGGCAAGCCGCTCTTGAGCGCGAGCGACCGCGGGGTGAGCGGTCCCTTCGATGGGCTGACCATCGTCAACGCGAGCGGCGACTACGGCATCGGGGCGATCGCCGTCAGCGACATGATGCCGGCGCGCCGCTGACCGCCCCGGTTCGTGGAAATCGCACCCGCCGGGGATCAGGCGGCGTTGGGAACGACGATCTGCAGCGTGTGGCCGTCGGGATCCTCGAAATAGATGCAGTGCTCGTCGCCGGGTCGGCCCCGGACTTCGATGCCCGCCGCTTCAAGATGGCTGCGGATGTCCTCGTAGCTCCCCGCCTCGACATTCAATGCCAAGTGATTGACATCGTTGTGCGGTGTGAACCCGCCTGGTTCGCGGGCCGTGAACAAGCCGACCAATTGGGAGCCGCATCTGAGAAACACGTGGCCCGGATATTCGTGGTCGACCGCCATCCCCAGCACGTCGACGTAGAATTTCTTGGAATGTTCCGGATCCCTGACATGAAGCACGATATGGTCGATACCCGTAGTGGTTAGGGAAACCTCCGTCATCGCGGTCCTCCATCCCGCTGGGCGCAGGCGGTGCTGCGCCAAGGCCATCCTTTTACCATATTTCCCCGCCGGTTCGCGGGAAATCCCCGCTGCGGCCGCTCTTAAAGGTCCCGATCGCCTTCATTTTCATCGCTTTTTGCGGGATCCCGCCGTTCCACCAAATGGTCACGCCGTGGACCGATTTGCGCCCCAATCCGCGACTTAAATATTTGTTAGGTAACCTGCGTTAGGGTCTGCACCAGGCACAGCACAAGGGTCGTCGTACCATGACCACGATGGAAGCCAGCCGCATCATGACCGATCGGGACCTCGCGAGCCTCGGCCTGCAATGTGTGGCCTACGTCAAGAGTGTCACGGTCGCGGGCCAGAACGTCTACTCCATTCACGCCGCCGACGGCACCGAGATCGCCATCATGTGTGATCGCGACGTCGCCTTCGCCACCATCCGCGAACACGATATGGAGGCGGTGTCGGCCCATTGAGGTGCCGCCGCCGCTGGTCGTCGCCCGCCCCGGCGGGGGGCGCAGGCCGCCTAGGCGGCGTTGCTGGTGGAGGTTTCGGTCAGCAGCGCATAGAGGGCGTCCGCGGAATCCGAGCCCCGCAATTTTTCGCAGGTGTTCTTATCTCGCATTTTGCGGGATACCCGGGCGAGGGCCTTGAGATGGTCGGCGCCCGCGGTTTCCGGTGCCAGCAGCAGGAAGATGAGGTCCACCGGTTGCTCGTCGACGGAATCGAAATCGATCGCCTGCCCGAGGCGGGCAAAGACGCCGTAAAGGCCCTCGAGATCGCCGAGCTTGCCGTGGGGAATGGCCACGCCACCGCCGACGCCCGTCGTGCCGAGCCGCTCGCGCTCGACCAGGACCTCGAAAATGGTCCGTTCATCAAGCCCCGTAATTTCCGCGCAAAAGTGGGAAAGTTCCTGGAGAGCTTGTTTCTTTGAAGTGACTTTGAGCTCGGGAATCACTCTTTTCGGAGTGATGAGATCAGAGATTTCCAATCTTCCTGTCCTTCATTCGAAACGCATGCAAGGCTGACTTCGGGTCCCGGCCGGCCCAATCGGCGTGCGTCGTGGGCTTCAGGTGACAGCTCTCTATCCCGTTCGGCGTCGAGCGATCAGTCGTGCTGGGAGTTTGGCCTCTCACATCCGGCCCGGCGCACCGGGACGAGGTGGCGCAAAATAGGTTCCGCGCACCGGGGAGTCAATAGGGATTGATTTTTCTAAATATTACAAACTGATAGCCTTTTCCCGCCGGCGCTGCACGGAGGACGGTATCCGCATGGACTCGCGATATTTCGCAACCGTGCGGCGGGCGATATCGATGCCTTCGCCGGACAGAAGATCGACGATCTTGTCGTCCGACAGCACCGCCTTCGGCTGCTCCTGGTCGATCAGTGCCTTGATGCGATGGCGGACCGACTCGGCGGAGTGGGCTTCGCCGCCGCTGACCGATGCGATCGCCGTCGTGAAGAAATATTTGAGTTCGAACACGCCACGGGGCGTCGCCATGTATTTGTTGGAGGTCACCCTGCTCACCGTGCTTTCATGCATGCCGATGGCGTCGGCCACCTCGCGCAGCGTGAGCGGCTTGAGGTGCTGCACACCCTGCGACAAAAACCGCTCCTGGGTGCGGACGATCTCGGTCGATACCTTGAGGATGGTGGTGGCGCGCTGGTGCAGCGCCTTGACGAGCCAGTTCGCCGATTGCAGGCGATCGTTGATGTAGTCGCGGTCGCCTTTGGAGCGCGCGTGGCTGGTGACCTCCGCGTAATACGCCTGGTTGACCAGGACCCGGGGCAGAGTGTCGGCATTGAGCTCGAGGTCCCACCCGCCCCCCTTCTTGGGGCGCACGATGACGTCGGGGATCACGGTCTGCGCCGTCTCTTCGCCGAACGCCAGGCCGGGTTTCGGGTCGAGACTCTGAATTTCCGCAACCATATCGGCGAAGTCTTCGTCATCGACGCCGCAGATCCTCTTGAGTTGGGGGATCTCCCGGCGGGCCAGGCGGTCGAGATTCTTGATCAAGGCCTGCATCGCCGGATCGAACCTGTCGCGATCCTTCAGCTGCAGGGCCAGGCATTCGCCGAGATCGCGGGCAAAGACGCCGCACGGGTCGCAGTCCTGGGCACGCAGCAGCACCCGCTCGGCCTCGTCGGCGGAAATCCCCAGGTCCTCTGCGATGGCGCCGAGGTCGGCGCGCAAATAGCCGGCTTCGTCCAAACCGTCGACGAGGACGCTAGCGATCATGCGCTCGCGCGGGTCGGGGAAAATCATGCTGATCTGATCCGACAGATGGTCGCGCAGGCTGGGCTGGCCCGACAGCCGTTCCTCGATGTCCATGGGTTCGCCGTCGAAACTGCCACCCGAACCCCAGTCGGCGAATTGCGGTGCCGGGGCATCCTCGAGATCGCTGCGCTCGTCGTTGGTCCACACGTTCTCGAAATCGGTGTCCATGGGACCATCGTCGTCGCCGGGAAAGTCTTCGGAGCCGGTGAGCTCGGCGCTGTCGGGCGCGGGGAGGTCATTGCTGTCGCCGAGGCCGCCATCGGACGGCGCGTCGTCGGCGAGGGGATCGTTCTCGTCGCTGGCGGGCTCGGACTCCGGGGCGGCGTCCGCATCGGTGCCTTGGGTCTCTCCGGCAGCGGGCTCCGCCGCCTGATGGTCCGTATTTTCGGACTCCCGATCGATCCCGCCTTCCGCAGATTCCCGTTCCAATAAGGGATTCTCCATGATCTCCGATTCGACGAAGGCGTCCAGTTCCTGATTTGAAAGCTGCAGCAGCTTGATTGCCTGCTGCAACTGCGGCGTCATGATCAGCGTCGCGCTTTGCCGGAGGGCGAGTTTCGGAGAAAGAGCCATGCGCGCTTCCTAGAGGCTGAATCTTTCCCCGAGGTAGACGCGGCGCACATCCTCATGGGAGAGGATTTCGTCGGGGGTCCCGTTCATCAAGACGTGGCCGTCGTGGATGATGTAGGCCCTATCCACGATATCCAGGGTCTCGCGCACATTGTGGTCGGTGATCAGCACGCCGATGCCGCGGTCCTTCAGATGTAGGACCAGGTCGCGGATGTCGCCGAGCGCAACCGGATCGATCCCCGCGAGCGGCTCGTCAAGCATCATGAACTGGGGCCCCGCGGCCAGCGCCCGGGCGATCTCCACCCGCCGCCTTTCGCCCCCCGAAAGCGCCAGGGCAGGAGTCCGCCGCAGGTGGGATATGGCGAATTCCGCCAACAGGTCCTCGAGAAAAGCCTCGCGTTTGTCGCGTTCCGGCTCCACCGCCTCGAGCACCGCCCGGATGTTGTCGGCGACGTTCAGGCCGCGGAAGATGGATGCTTCCTGGGGCAGGTAGCCGATGCCCATGCGGGCGCGCCGATACATGGGAAGATCGGTGATGTCTTCACCGTCCAACAGGACGGTTCCCGAATCCGCCGACAACAGGCCGCTGATGATGTAAAAACAGGTGGTTTTGCCGGCGCCATTGGGGCCCAGAAGCCCGACCACTTCGCCCCTCTGCAGGGCGAGGTTGACCTCGCGCAGCACCGGGCGCTTCTTGAATCGTTTTCCCAACCCCACGGCCTCAAGTCCGGAATTGACGTGCACCAATTCCGGCCCGCCCTCGGATCCCTCGCGGGCGGCGGCGGCGGATATCGGACCTGCAGTCTGGTGGCTCATGCTCTGTCTTATGTACGGGAAATTTGGTTTATTTTCTATGAATTTAACGGATCACGGCGATTCTGCCGGCCCTGTGTCGGGAACGATCAGGACCCGCACCGGCGGCGTGCGGCCCTGGCCTTTTCCGGCCAGCAGGCGGCTCAGCCCGGTCTTGAAATTCACCACCGCTCTCTCACCGTTGAGTTGGTTCTTGTCGCGGGTGATCCGGACCTTGCCCCACAGCTCCGCGATCTCCTGGTCGGGCAGGTAGAAGCCCCGCTCGCCAAGGGCGATCTCGCCGGGTCGGGTGATGACCACGTTGCCGTAAGCGTCCATGCGGCGCGGGACGGCCTTGTTGCCGGCGCGTCCGCCGCCGTCCTTTCCACCCTTGGGTGGGGATTGAGACGTCAGGACATCGGCGCGCACGGTCCGTTCCTTGCCCTTTTCCGGTTGGCGCTGCCGCATGGTGGCGTTGCCCCGGGCCACGGCAAGGGATTTGTCGTCGTAATATTCGAGACTGTCCCGGGCGGTGACGATTTCATCCTTCGTCACCAGCCTGAGCTTGCGCCCGGTGAGGACCAGAATCTTTTGCCGCGCATCGTAAACGCCCCGGTCGCCATAGACCGTCTGGTTGGGGGAAACGATCCTGACATTGCCCACGGCATCGATACGGTAGATTGCCGAGCCCTTGCCCTTCTTTTCTTCGTAATGGGCGATCAGGGTATCGGCATGGACGGTGGTATCGCCTTGGATCGCCCTCGCCTTTCCCCGGGCAACATAGCGCTTGTCCTTCTGGTCCCACTCGATGCCGTCCTCGGCATAGACCTCGATCGGCTTGTTGTCCTTGCGTCCCAGGTCGAGCCCCTGCGCCTGGGCCGGTCCCACCGGCGCCAAACCCCCGCCACAGACGACGGCGACGCAGATTGCCGCCGTCGCGGCGAGCGCGGCGCGGCCGATCATCGGCCTTGCCTCTTGGGCGGGTTTTTGCGCTCGCGGGTGTCGCTGGGGTAAAGAACGGCCTTCGATTTGCCGGTAAAGATCACCCTCTTGCCGCCCTCCAGGATCCTGAATCCCTGTCCCGTGATGTCGATCGATGGACCCGATCCGATCACCGGATCGTTGCCTTCCGCGGTCCCGCCTTTGAGGTCGATGCGTGCGGTGGGGCTGACAAAGTGCAGCCCCTTGTCGTGGAACAGATCGACGCCGCCTTCGAGGTCCAGCAGTTCCCGATCACGGGCATAAACGCCTGCGGCGGCGGTCAACGCAACCCAAGCGCCGCCCTCGGTCACGATGTCGCCCTTGGGGTTGGTCAGGTAGATGGTGTCGGCATCGCGGCTGGCGCGCCGCGCCTCGTCCGCCGTCACCATAAAGGGACGCGATTGATCGTTGGTGCCGGCGAACCGGGGGTTGACCATGCGCAGACTCTTGGCTTCGTCGGGATGGATCGCCGAGAAGCCGATCCTGAAACCGCTTTCGATCTGCTGCCAGTGGGACCAGGAAACGACCAGGGCCACGAGCACCAGGGCCAAAGCCGGCAAGCACAGGCGCATGATCCTTACCTTGCGCCGGTGCGCGCGCTGCGCCCCCGGAGCGAGGCCCGCGCGCTGGGGCAATTGGATTTTCCGGCCGCGCGTGCGCCGCGCGGCCTTGGGCGCGCCGCCGTCTTTGCTACCCGAATGCCGTTCCACGCTCAATTGGACCCTCGTCGCGCACATGCTGTGATATCGGCGCCATCCTCCCCATGATGCGGGGTGGTGGCCGCCTCAGGCAATGCCTGAATGCAGAATATCGTGGATCCGCACCAAGCCCAGCGGAACCCGATCGTCGACCACGAAGACGGCGCTGATCCGCCTGTCGTTCATCAGCCCGAGGGCCTCGGCCGCCAGCAGATTGGACGGAACCGTGATCGGGTCGATGGTCATGACATCCTTGGCCCGGATCTGCAGAAGATCGGGCGCCATGTGCCGGCGCAGGTCACCATCGGTAATGATGCCGATCAACGCTCCCGAGGGATCGACCACGCCGGCGCACCCGAAGGTCTTTGCGGTGATGGTAATCAACACGTCGGCCATGACGTCGTCGGGCGCGACCAGGGGCATGGCGTCGTCCCGATGCATGATGTCGCTCACCTTCAGGAGCTTGCGGCCCAATTGCCCGCCAGGATGCAGCAGTTGAAATTCATCGGAGGTAAAGCCGCGCCGTTCGAGGAGGGCGATCGCCAGGGCGTCGCCGAGCGCGAGGGTCATGGTGGTCGATGTGGTGGGCGCCAGGCCCATGGGGCAGGCCTCGGCGCTGCTGGGTAGGACCAGGACCACGTCCGCGGACTCCGCCAAGGCGCTGCCTTCCACCGAGGTGATCGCGACCAGGGGTAGGGAGAACCTTCGCGTATGGGCGATGACGTCGGACAGTTCCGCAGTTTCTCCCGAGTTCGAGATCGCCAGCACGCCGTCCTCGCGGGTGATCATGCCGAGGTCGCCGTGGCTGGCCTCGCCGGGGTGAACGAAAAAAGCCGGTGTTCCCGTGGACGCGAAAGTGGCTGCGATCTTGTGGGCGATATGACCGCTTTTGCCCATGCCCGACACGATCACCCGACCCGGGATTGCGGCCAGCGCATCGATCGCCTTGGTAAAGCGTTCATCCAAGGTCTGCGCCGCCTCCGCAAGCCCGGACGCTTCGATCTCGAAGACCCGGCGGGCGACGTCGAGATCCTGGGCCGCGCGTGATGGGCCGCTCGCGGCGGTTGGGGTTTTCTTGTCGGTTACGCGCATTTGGATGACGTCATCCTCTCGCCTTCAGAATGTGGGTCGGGCCTTGGCTCGACAGCGGCAACCGCCAGGTCCTGAATGCTAGCAGATTAGCGATTGCAAAATACAGGCGTTTGCCCCGTGGTTTTGAAGATGCCGGTGAAGATGCCGGTGTCCCGTGCCCGGTGCCGGTGCAATCTTCGGGCCCGACATCAGTGAGCGAAAATGTCGATCTCTCGCCACCCCCCGAGGTCCAGCGCCGCGCGCTGGGGCAGGAAATCGAAACAGGCCTGGGCCAGGACCTCGCGTCCCTCGCGGGCAAGCATGT
>JAWWBR010000151.1:0-7985 GCA_033720855.1 Alphaproteobacteria bacterium | reverse complement strand
GCCACCGCCGAACCGGCGTTGAAGCCGAACCAGCCGACCCACAGGAGCGATGCGCCGATCACCGAAAGCGTCAGGTTGTGCGGCGCCATGTGCTCGGTGCCGTAGCCGACACGCTTGCCCAGCATGATGGCGCCGACGAGGCCGGCGACGCCGGCGTTGATATGGACCACGGTGCCGCCGGCGAAGTCGAGCACGCCGTCCTTGCTGAGGAATCCGCCGCCCCACACCCAGTGGGTGATGGGCGCGTAGACCACCAGAGACCAAAGGGCGACAAACCACAGCAATGCCGAGAATTTCATGCGGTCGGCAAAGGAACCGGCGATCAGTGCCGGGGTGATGATGGCGAACGTCATCTGGAAGATCACGAAAACCGATTCGGGGATGGTGCCCGAGAGCGTCCCCACTTCCATATGGCGCAGCATCACCTTGGACAGGTCGCCGACATAGGCGTTGCCTTCGCCGAAGGCGAGGGAATAGCCGACCACCATCCACAGGATGGAGATCAGGCAGGTGATGGCGAAGCTCTGCATCACCGCCGCCAGCACACCCTTCTTGCGCACCATGCCGCCGTAGAACAAAGCGACGCCGGGAATGGTCATCAACAGGACCAGGGCGGTCGACGTCAGCATCCAGGCGGTGTCGCCCGAATCGAGCTTGGGCGCCGCCTGGGCGAAAGCGTCGCCGGCAAAGGCGACCGCCGCCATCGTCGCGGCCAAAGCCCCGCCGAATAGACGTTTGGGATTAAACATGGATATCTCCTCTTGTTTTGATTTCTAGAGGGCTTCGCCGTCTTTCTCTCCGGTACGGATGCGCACCGCAGAGAGGATTTCCGATACGAATATCTTGCCGTCGCCGATCTTGCCGGTGGCCGCCGACCTCTGGATGGCTTCGACGACCTGATCGGCGATATCGTCGCCGACGGCGACCTCGATCTTCAGTTTGGGAAGAAAGTCGATGGCGTATTCGGCGCCGCGATAAATCTCGGTATGGCCTTTCTGGCGCCCGAACCCCTTCACCTCGCTCACGGTCATGCCCTGGACGCCGGACTCGGAAAGGGCGTCGCGGACCGGATCGAGCATGAAGGGCTTGATGATTGCCATGATCATTTTCATCTTCAGTACCCCTTCATTGTTTTGTTTTGCCCCGAAGGCGTCCGATCCCGTTTCAAGGCCCGTGCCGGTTTTGCGGGAATCTCGATAAACGGCAATAAATCAAGGGTTTACTAAACAATCCCGCCGTATGGGGGGGCCGTGTGTATGCCCAGGGGGCAGAATATTGCCTATTTATTAGTCAAATAAGACATTATGCATAATTTATAGACAACGCACGGCCTTTACCTTGGTGCGGTGCTGTTGGAAACTCCCTCCATGAGCGACCAAGGCTCGAAAAGCACCGTTCACGCCGCCGATGCGACCGTGGTCGGCGGCGGCATGGCCGGCCTGACCCTGACCCTGGCGCTGGCGTCCGCCGGCCTCTCTGTCGCATTGGTCGAACGCGACGATCCCCAGGCCTGGTCCGATGCGGCATTCGATGGCCGGGTTTCGGCGATCGCCGCCGGATCGCGCCGGGTCTTCGAGACCCTCGGCGTATGGGAGGCAATGGCGGGGAACGCCGCGCCGATCCTCGACATTCGGATCACCGACGGCGACCGGCCCGCGGTCCTGCATTTCGCCCACCAGGAGATGTCGGAGGGGCCGCTCGGGCATATCGTCGAAAATCGTGTGATTCGGTCGGCGTTGGTTGGCGCCGTGGAGGCGGCCGGGTCAATAACCCTATTGGCGCCTTGCGCTGTCGCTGCGATCGAACGCGGACCGGTGGCGGCCGTCGTGCGCCTTGCCGACGGGGCCCAAGTGACGGCGCCGTTGGTGGTCGGCGCCGACGGCCGCGGCTCGCCGGTGCGCGAGGGGGCGGGCATCAATCAGACCCATTGGCGCTACGACCAGGGCGCCATCGTCACCACCGTGGTGCACGAGCGGCCCCACGAGGGCACGGCCGAGGAGCGCTTCCTTGCCCCCGGGCCCTTCGCCATCCTGCCGATGTGCGACGACGACGCGGGGCGCCACCGATCCTCCATCGTCTGGACCGAGCGGGCCGACCTCGTGGCAGCCTATCTCGATCTCGGCACGGCGGATTTTGATGCCGAGCTCGGAAGGCGCTTCGGCGATCACCTCGGAGCCGTCGCGGCCACCGGGCCGCGCTGGTCCTATCCCCTGGGCCTGTCCCTCGCCGAGAGCTATATCGCCGACCGCCTCGCCCTGATCGGCGACGCCGCCCACGGCATCCATCCCATCGCCGGCCAAGGGCTCAATCTCGGCATCCGCGACGCCGCTGCCCTGGCCGAGGTCGTGGTCGATGGGCGCAGGCTGGGCCTCGACTTCGGTATGCGCACGGTGCTCGAGGATTATCAGCGCTGGCGCCGCTTCGACAATGTCGCGCTGGCCGCCGCCACCGATCTGCTGAACCGGTTGTTTTCCAACGACGCCGGCCCGCTGGCACTGCTGCGTGGCGCCGGGCTCGCGGCGGTCAACCGGATCGGGCCGGCGCGGCGCTGGTTCATGGGCGAGGCGATGGGGCTTGCCGGCGAGCTGCCCCGTCTGGTCCGGGGTGAGGCTCTCTAGGAGGGGGCGGCAGCGCTCGGCCGCGGGACCGCGGGCTCAGGGATCGCGGGACAAGCCCTCGCGGTCCAGCGCCTCGAGATAGCGGCTCCACTTGACCGCCTGCTCTTCCCCCAATTCGCGGAAATAGGCCCAGGAATAAATCCCCGTATCGTGGCCGTCGTCGAAGAGGATGCGCAGCGCGTAATTGCCCACCGCCTCCAGGGCGGTGATCCCCACCCCGCGCTTGCCGGGTACGGTGACCGCCGGCCCCGGCCCATGCCCCTGGACCTCGGCCGAGGGCGACAAGACGCGCAGGAACTCGGCGCTGTAGGAATAGCGCGCGCCGTCCTCGAAGGTCAGGTGCAGGCGGCCTGCGCCACGGTCGAGCCGGGCCTCGGTGACGGCGGGCGGTGTCGGGCTGTCGGAACCGGCCATCGATGCGCGTGGGTCAGGTGCCGTCCTCGCCGAGGGCGCGGGCCTCATCGGGCAGCATGATGGGGATGCCGTCGCGGATCGGATAGGCGAGGCCGGCTTGGTCGGATATCAGCTCCTGGCGTTCGGCATCGTAGCGCAGCGGCCCTTTGGTCAGGGGACAGACCAGGATTTCCAGAAGCTTGGGGTCGACCCCCGGGGTATCGCTTTCGCTCATCGGAACACCTCTTCAGTGGCGGGTACCGCCGCCGTCATCGGCGCTGCCCGCGCCGCCCATCATTTCCATAAGGGCGAGCAGAACCGTGCAGCACTCTTCGGGGCCGTCGGCTTCGAGCAAGGCCTGTTTTTCGGATGCGCCGAACGGGCATCCCATGGCCAGGAACGTCACCAACTCACGGTCCCCCAGTTTTTCGATCGCCGACCAGTTGGGGTCGATGCCCTGGGCCTTGAAAAAGGTTTCCAAGGTGCCCATCAGCCGTTGCCTGTCGATCGTCGTCGGGGTCGGGTCGAGGTCCGCTTCGAAGTCGGAATAATCCGGACGCACCCTGCGGTAGCCTCGAAGCAAAGGCAGCTCCTCGCGGATCCGGAACCGGGCGACGCCGAGGAGATTGATCAGGTAGCGCCCATCCCCGGTCTCGGTGAAGCTCACCATGCGTCCGGCGCAACCGAGCGGATAGACTTCCGGCCCATTGCGCCCCGGCGCACGGGCGGACTCGCCATCGTCGGCGCCGGTGGGCTGGATCATGCCGATCATGCGGTCGTCGGTCTTCAGGGCATCGGCCGTCATCGCCAGGTAACGGGGTTCGAAAATGTTGAGCGGCAGAGTGCCGCCGGGCAGCAGCAGGACGCCGGCGAGGGGAAAGATCGGCAGGATATCCGGCAGGTCGTCGAAGGTCGGGTCGAAGGGGCTCCCGCTCACTTGGGCCTCACGAGAACAGCACCGTGGACAGCCGCTCGCGGCCCTCGACGGTCAATGGATCCTCGGGCCCCCAGGCCTCGAACATCTTGAGCAGTTGCTTGCGGGCGGCACCGTCGTTCCAGCCGGGATTGCGGCGCACAGCTTCCAGAAGATCATTCACCGCGCCTTCACGGTCGCCGGCACCGAACCTGGCCATGGCCAAATCGAACCGCGCCTGCAGGTCGGCCGGGGCCGCCGCAACCTTCGCTTCCAGCTCGGCGACGCCGCCGGCCCCCGCGCTTTCGGCCATCAGGTCCAGGCTGCTGCGCACCGCCGCCACGTCGGGGTGATCGGCATGCTCTTCCGGGATGTCGGACAGAAGATTGCGCGCGGCCTCGTGCTCGCCGGCGGCGATGTAGCACCGGGCCAGGCCGGCCAAGGCCTCGACGTTGTTGTCGTCGCTTTCGAGCACCTTGGCGAACAGCTGCATGGCGGTGCCGTCGTCGCCCTTGGCGAGCGCCGCCTTGCCCTCGGCGATGATTTCCGCCGCCGCGCTGGTGCCGGCGGCATCGCCGGCCGTGCCGGCCGCCGCGATCACGCGGTCGATGAAGGCCTTGACCTCGCTTTCCGGAAGCGCGCCCTGAAACCCGTCGACGGGCCGGCCGCCGACGAAAGCATAAACCATGGGAATGGATTGCACCCTGAGCTGCTGGGCGAGCTGCTGGTTCTGGTCGATATCCACTTTGGCCAGGCGCACCGCGCCGCCGGCTTCGGTCACCAGCTTTTCGATGACCGGGCCGAGCTGCTTGCAGGGGCCGCACCAGGGCGCCCAGAAATCGACGATGACCGGGACCGACTGACTGGCCTCGATGACCTCGGTCATGAAGCCGGCGGTATCGACGTCCTTGACGAGGTCGCCGGGCACGCCGCCTGGCGCCGCCGCTCCGTTCCCACCGGGAAGAGTATCCATAACGCTGTCTTTCTCTCGACTCGTGTTGCGGGCAACCGACCGGACCACAGGGCGCGGAACATCGCGCACCCGACCCGTCCGGTCCCCGGTACAAGATGGCGCGTGCCCCGGACTTGTCAATGGCTGCGCCACCAAGCGCGCAGCATAGCGCGCCGAAATGCGGCGGAAAAGGGAGGTGATGCTCCCGTCACCCGCGCGCGACCTTGCATGCCGGTGTCCGGGGTCGGCGGCCGCGGTTCAACAGGCCTTGCAAAGAGCGCGACTTCAATTATTATCGCGGGCCTTCGCATCGGGGCTCCGCTTGCCGGGGCGCCGGGCGGCGTCAAGGTCACGAAATTTTGCGGGCGTAGCTCAGGGGTAGAGCGCAACCTTGCCAAGGTTGAAGTCGAGGGTTCGAATCCCTTCGCCCGCTCCATTTCTTTCGGAGGGTGGCGCGTTTCGCCGCCGCCGCCCTGTTTGCGAGCAAGTCGATAGGAAATACTCGGCGGGGTTTCGAACCCGAATCCGCCCTTCCTGGGTGTGCCGGGTGCTCATCCCCTTAAGGCACCTCCCCGACCTTGTGACAGGGCCCCGCCGGTGCGGATGCTCTATCTTGCTCCCGCCATAAGCATGCGGTCGAAATAGGCGATCGTATGGGTCAGGCCTTCGGTCAAACCCACATTGGGCTCCCAGTTCAAGAGATCCCGAGCGAGGCCGATATCGGGGCACCTTTGGGCCGGGTCGTCCTCCGGCAAGGGTTGGAATTCCAGCCGGGATTTGGAGCCCGCGAGATCAATGATCGTCTCCGCCAGTTCCCGCACCGAGGTTTCCACGGGGTTGCCGAGGTTCACCGGACCGGTTGCTTCCTCGCCGGCTGCCATTAAGCGGACGCAACCCTCGATCATGTCGTCAACATAACAGAAGGCCCGCGTCTGGGTGCCGTCCCCATAAAGCGTAACGGCCTCGTTTTTGAGTGCCTGCACGATGAAGTTCGAAACCACCCTCCCATCATCGGGATGCATGCGAGGGCCGTAGGTATTGAAGATGCGTGCCACCTTGATGCGGAGGTTATGCTGCCTGTGGTAATCGAAGAACAGTGTCTCTGCGCAGCGCTTGCCTTCGTCGTAACAGGACCGAGGCCCTAGGGGATTGACATGACCCCAATAATCCTCTTTCTGCGGGTGGGCCTCCGGGTCGCCGTAGACTTCGCTGGTCGAAGCCTGGAATATCTTTGCGCGCAGACGTTTGGCGAGGCCCAACATATTGATCGCGCCATGGACAGATGTCTTGGTTGTTTGAACGGGGTCCAACCTGTATTGGACCGGCGAGGCCGGGCACGCGAGGTTGTAGATCTCGTCCCCCTCCACATAAAGCGGGAACGTCACATCGTGGCGCAGCACCTCGAAATACGGGCTCTCCACCAGATGACCGATGTTGTCCTTGGTGCCCGTAAAGAAATTGTCCACGCAGAGGACCTCGTGGCCTTCATTCAGGAGCCTTTCGCAAAGGTGGGAGCCAAGAAAGCCGGCACCTCCCGTTACGATCACCCTTTTGCGCCGATGCATCTTTTTCCGGTTCCACGCGTTTCGTTGCGCCTCGCTCTCATGTCGCAGCCCTTGGGATGGGCAAACCGCGCCAACCGCAACGCTTCCCTATCACCTGTCGTTCGTTGTGGTGCTCTATCACAAATGACGTTCCAATGTATGAGAAATCCGGGCCGTTTGTCCTGTGAACGCGACCGCCCAGGGTCTCCACTTCGCCCATTTGCGAGCCCGGGAACGCTCAAGGTTTGTTCCCGAGGGCCGGGAAGACCGGATCCTGAGAAGGCCGGGGCGCCTGCGGTCCTGTGCCGGTCCGGTCGTGCCGGCGACGCCCGGGCGCCGAGAATCTAAAATTTGGAATATCTGTTTACAAAGGAGATTCGGTTCGAACAATTTAGGAATGGCCTCGTTTTCTCGGTCATGAGAGGATCATCTCGACACCAGTCGGTGCCGTGTTGGGTCCGCCCCACCGGCCCAATACTCTGACACGTGCAGTCCGGGCCGTGGGATCGAATTCTGCGAGGCGATATCGTCCTGGCCAATTAGAGATCTTGAATATTTCGGGAGAGCGCGAAATTGAAAAAACGAGTATTGTATATTCTCCAAGAATATCCTCAGCTATCCGAGACTTATATTTACAACGAGATAGAAAATGTTTCTCATTTGGTTGAGATTCAAATCTTCTCCTTGCAGAATGCGAACCTTCCCTACCGGAACCACAGATCCTATTGCGTTGGAAGCGACAACATGAAAGCGGTTCTAGACGCTCTGGTCGAGCAGTTCGAGCCCGAGGTGGTCCATTTTCATTATATGACCGTGGCGCAAAGGCTTTTGCCGTTTTGCGAGTACTATTCGCTTCCGTTCACGATTCGCGCCCACAGTTTCGATGTGCTTACGGGCTATAACCTCAAAAGCCCCGCGTATCTCGAACACATGACGAATTACGCCAAGATCACCAAGTCTGAGCTTTGCCTCGGGCTTCTCGGCTTCCCCATGACCTGCGAGTTGTTGGCCGAATGCGGGGCGGACGAAACAAAATTGCATCCCAGCTTTCCGGTCGTCGATGTGAAGAGGTTCTACGACGAGTCGCCCAACGGCGAGGCCGTGATAAACATGGGCGCGGCTCTCAGCAAAAAAGCCATGGGGGACTTTCTGCGCCTTGCAAACATTCTCCCCGATCTTACCTTCAACCTTTATCCGATCGGCTATTCCGCCGAGGAGCTGAGGAAAGAAAACAGCCGCATAAATGGGCGATGCCATATCCATGATGCGGTACAGCCCGAACAGATGCCACGGGTCTACAAGCAGCATCGCTGGCTCGTCTACACGGCCGACAAGATAATGAAGAACGTGGGCTGGCCGGTGGCTGTGGCCGAAGCTCAAGCCTCCGGGGTCGGGGTCTGTCTGGCGAATATACGGCCCGATCTGAAGGAGTATGTGGGCGAAGGCGGCGGGATTCTCTTTGATGACATAGAAGAATTGACGGACATCCTGCCCAACGAAGTCCCCAGCGAAATGCGCGAGAGGGGCTTCGAACTGTGTTGGCGATCGGATATAGCGAAAAACAT
>JAWWBR010000150.1:0-8064 GCA_033720855.1 Alphaproteobacteria bacterium | reverse complement strand
GCTTCAGCTACACCACCGCCATCTTCGCCAACTCGCCCGCCCAGGAGCGCATCGCCCGGGCGTCGAAATCGAAGCTCGAAGCGTCGGGCATCCTCAAGCGCCCGGTGGTCACGCCCATCCTCCGCGCCGGCACGTTCTATCGCGCCGAGGGCTATCACCAGGACTATTACAAGCAGAACCCCATTCGCTATCGCCTCTACCGCTACGGCTGCGGCCGCGACGCCCGCCTCAAGGAACTTTGGGGCAAGGAGGCGATGCGTGGCCTAAAGCCCCACTGAGGGCCCGCGCGCCGGGCCCCCACGGGGCTCAGATCCATCCGGACTCGCTCAAGGCCACCCAGAAGAGACGCAGCGCGAGCAGCGTCAGGATGACCTTGAGGATGAGGCGGAACAGCTTTTCCGGCACCCGGTCGAGCAGCCTGCGGCCGATCATGGTCGCCACCACCGTGGTCGAGATCATGGCGATGATCAGCGGCGCATAGGCGGCCATGGCGACCCCGGCGAGGGCGAAAGCGAGCACCTTGGCGGCGTGGACGATGGTCATCACCGCGCCGAAGGTGGCGACGTAGTTGCGCCTGTCGGGGCTGGCCGCGGCCATGAAGGGCGTGACCAGGGTTCCGGTCGCGCTGACGAAGACGCCGAGGAACGTGGCGAGGAAGCCGATGAAGGCGAAGCGCCCGCGCTCGGGGCCGAAGCTGCCGACCTTGGGCAGCCACAGGGCGAACAGGATGAAGCAGGCGATGATGCCCTGCAGCAGGCCGGCGGGCAGGGAGACGAAGATCTGCGCGCCGGCGACGCCGCCGATCACCGAGCCGATCAGGAACGGCCACAGGACCGTGGTCATGATGTAGCTCCGCATCAGGATGATGCGGCCGACATTGCCGCCGAGCTGGACCAGGGTATGCATCGGCACCAGGACGATGGGCGGAAACACCAGGGCCATGATGGCCAGCAGCAGGAGCCCCCCGGCGGCGCCGGTGGTCACGCCCCACAGCGTGGTCACGAAGGAGGCCGCCGCCAGCCCGATGAAAATCCACAGGTCGACGCCGGGCATGCCAAGAAAACCTGCTTCCATGGGGGTGGCCTTTGCAAAGGTGTGGATCGGGGCCCGGCGTGGGGCGGAAGATCGGTGGCGCCAAAATGCGCCGAGCTTCGGCCAATTGCAAGGGCGGGATCAGAAATCGGCGGCGGCGACGGGCTTGCCTTTGACGATGGAGCGCCGCAGCAGGCGGGTCTGGTCGGCGGGGAAATCGGTTCGCGCATGGGCCGAGCCCCAGTTGTCCCAGATCACCAGGTCGCCGGCGCGCCAGACGTGCTCGTAGATCAGGTCCCTGTTTTCGGTGTAGCCGAACAGGCGGGTGAGCAAGGCCTCGCTCTCTTCCGCCTCCATGCCCTCGATCCGCGCGGTCTGCAGCGGGCTGACATAGAGCACCGGCCGCCCGTTGTGGGGATGGGCGATGACGGCGGGGTGGCGGGCATGGCGGACGGCGCCGAGATCGGGATCGGGCCGGGCCCGGGCGGCGTAGGAGACATGGTCGAAATAATTGAGGCAGTCGAGCCCGCGCAGCCGCTCCCGGGTGTCCCGGTCGAGCGCCTCGAAGGCCCGATACATGTTGCAGAACAGCGTGTGTCCGCCCTGGTCGGGCACCTCCACGGCATAGAGCAGGGTGGCGCGGTAGGGTTCGTCGACGAAGCAGCCGTCGAAATGGAACCAGAGCTCGCCGTCGGGCAGCGAGCCGATGGGCTTGCCGTCCTCGCGAATGTTGGTCACCAGGCCGATGGTCCGCGCGTATTCGTTGCGTTCCGCCCGCTTCTCGTCGGGCCGCGAGCGCACTTCCATGCCGCCGAAGGTCTCCGCCAGGCGCAACTGATCGGCCTCGCTGAGCTCCTGGTCACGGAACAGCAGCACCGTGTGCGCATCGAGGGCGTCGCTCAACGCCTTGGCCACGGCGGCGGACAGCGGCGTGCGGAGGTCCAGTCCCCTGATCTCCGCGCCGAGGGCAGGGGAGAGGGGATGCAGGGTGAATTGGGACTCGGCTGCGCGCATGTCGCCTCGCTCAGTATGGCCGACCGGGACCTTCCCACAGGGCGGGGCGCCGAGGCAAGGCCCGGGGCCCGCCATGGACGGCGCGGCGGAGATGGCCTAGACTCGATCCCCTGGATCGCCCGCATCGGACAAAACGCGGGCAGGCTGTCCGGAAACGGCTCCCGTGGGGCCGGATAAGCGCAAGGAGGAACGCGCGATGGTGACGGAAACACATTTCAAGGGCGAGTTTTTCTGGCCCGACGATCAGCGCGTCGCGGTGACGCTAACGTTCGATTTCCAGGGCGGAGAGGACGTCCGCCCGTTGCCCGACGGCAAGATCAACCACGAGACCTACACCCAGTGCGAATACGGCCCCAATACCGGGATCTGGCGCATCCTGCGCATCCTCGAAGAGGAGGAGGTGAAGGCCACCTTCATGATCTGCGGCGCCATCGCCGAGCGCTACCCCGACGCCGTCAAGGCCATCGTCGCCGCCGGCCACGAGGCGGCGGGCCACGGCTATCACCACGAGGTCGCCCGCGATCTCACCCGCGAGGAGGAAAACGAGGTCATGGACAAGGCGACGGCCATGATCCAATCGCGCACCGGCTACCCGCCCAAGGGCTGGCGGTCCTGCACCCAGAGCCCGAATTCCATCGAGCTCCTGATGGAGCACGACTACCTCTGGAACAGCAACACCTTCTCCCACGACCTGCCGTTCCTTTGGGAATCCGAGGGCCGGGTGCTGGTGGAGCTTCCGCGCCAGCCGTTCGGCGACGGCCGCACCTATTGCGGCGCCGGCCGGGATTCGGGAAATCCCGAGGATACGCTGGTGATCTGGAAGGGCATGTTCGACACCTTCCACTCCGAATCGGCGGATGCGCCGACCTACTGCCCGTTCCAGTTCCATCCCTACATCTCGGGCCGGCCCGGGCGGGCGACGACGCTGAGGCGCATCATCCAGCACATGAAGGCGTCGGACGGGGTGTGGTTCGCCACCGGGTCCGAGGTCGCCGAGTGGTGCCTCGACGAGGTCTTCAAGCGGGAACGCCGGTCCGCGGCGTGAGGCGTCTCGGGCGCTCGCGCCCTCAGGCGGGTTTCCAGCCGAGACCGAGACGCGCGTAGTTGGGCACCAGGAGGACACCGTCCTCGATGAACGGCGCCCAGGCTTCGAGCACCGCCGAGCGGAAGTCATCGAGCTCGGCCTCGCTCATGGCCTCGACCTGTTTCGCGAAACTGCGCTTCAGCCCATTGGTGACGTAGGCGGCGGGATCCTCCTGGCGGTTGTTGTATCTGAGCTCCCGCTCCTCGGTGCGCACGAAGCCGGCGCCGTCGAGGATGTCTTTGAGCGTTCCCGGCGCGCTCATCGAGTGGCGGTCGGCGGCGGGCGGCTCGGGCTCGCCGAAATAGGCCGCCGCCGCGCGCCGCGGCACGTGGAACGCCGGGTTCTCCTCATAGGATCCCCAGACCATGTAGGCCGCCCGCCCGCCGGGCTTGAGCACGCGCCTGGCCTCCTCCGCCGCCGCCACCTTGTCGTCGGGAAACATCAGGCCGAAGCGGCAGGTCGCGCAGTCGAAGCTGGCCTCGGCGAAGGGCAGGGCGGACATGTCGGCGGCGACGAAGCGCATGACCGAAAGCTCGAGATTCTGCGCCCGGGTCCGCGCCGCCTCCAGCATCCTTGGCGTCAGGTCGGTGCAGGTGACGGAGCCCGCCCCCTCCAGCGAGAGCGCGATGCTGACCGCCGGGTTGCCGGTGCCCGAGGCGATGTCGAGCACCGCTTCCCCAGGCGCGATGGCGGCCTCGGCGATGATCATCTGGTTGAAGGTGTCGTCCTGGGACCTGCCGGCGACGCTGGTCCGGGCCCAGACCTTGGAGCGCTCGGCCCAGTCGGTGCGGCTCGGCGTGCTCATGGGCCGGGCGCTTCGAGGACGTCGATCAGCACCCCGTCGCGGTCCGCCATGTGGTGATGGCCGAGCGGGCAGGTCGCCTTGAAGCGCGCGAGCCGCGCCTCGCCCTCCGTGCCGATGCCGAGCCCGACGGGCCGGAGATGGGGATTGGCGGAAGCCCCCTCGACGTCACCCTTCAGCGCCTCGATGCTTTCCACCCTGAAGCCGATATGGTCCATGCCCGGCATGATGATGCTCATGCCCTCCGAATCCCTGACCGACCACGGCACCAGGACCAGCGTCACGCGGCCGTCGGAGAGGTAGAAATTGGGGTCGCCCTGGGCCTTGTTGAGGGCCGCCAGGTCGAACACGTCGGCATAGAAGGCGGCCATGGCCTCGGCGTTCATGGTGCGGATGGCGACGTGGTCGATGCTGCGCGGCTGGTCCCAGGCCTCGGCGGCATAGAGGTCGGTGCGGTTGGCCATGTCCCTTTGCGAGATGTCGAACACGTTGCCGTCGGGGTCGTGGGTGGTGATGCCGGCAAAGGGCCGGGTCGAGGGGCGCTCGAGCCAGGAGACGGCGGGATAGGCGGCCTTGAGGCGCTCCAGGACCGGCGCCACCTCGTCGACCTCGATGCCGAAATGGTCGAGCCGCGCCTGGCGCCCCTCGCGGCGCGGATTGATGTTCAGCCCCACATAGCCGTCGCCGACGGTGATCGCGCGGCCCGGGCGCTGGCGGCCCGACGATTTCATGCCGAAGACGGCCTGGTAGAACTGGCCGAGGATGGCGTAGTTCTCGCTGACGATGGCGACGTGGTTGATCTTGGCGGGCACGGGCTTCCTCCGGCGATTTTCTTCGCGATTGGAGGGAATTATCCGCCCGCGCCCGAGGCCCTGTCAAACGGCGCCGTCTTGCGGAGATCGCCGTATTCAACCAGTTGGTTAATTAACCAGTTGGTTGAATACGGCTGTGAGCGGGCGTCTTGGGCGGTCGGCACCCAGGGGCTTTGGCGCCCTAGAGGTCCCACTTCTTGCGGATCTTGGCGCGGTAGTCGTCGGAAAAGACGTTGACGGCGGCGAAGTCCTCGCGCCAGCGGTAGGGGCGGCAGGCGTCGATCAGCACCCGGTCCATGGTGTAGCCCTCCGGCGAGCGGTCCTCGGGGGCGATCGCCGGGTCGGCCGGCGAGGTCCAGACGTCGCGGACGAGATCGAGTCCGTACCTGGGGTTGCAGCGCGTGGCCACGGCCCAGATCACGTCGTCGATATTGGCGACGTCGACGTCGTCGTCGACGACGATGACGAACTTGCCGCCATAGGCGCCGCTGCGCGCCGAGGCGGCGGCCATCGCCGCCTGCTTGGCGTGCCCGGCGTAGCGCTGCTTGATGGAGACCACGGTGAAGGGGCCCGACTGGCTGCCGTAGACATAGCCCCAGACGCCGGTGACGTCGGGAATGCCCGCGCCCTCCATCTGGTCCCAGAGCTGGGCCGCGCCGAGCGGTACCGAGACGTAGTTGTTGGGCGGCTTCAGGGGCGGCACGCCGAGAATGATGGGATCGTTGCGGTGATAGATCGCCTTGACCGTCATCAGCGGCACCTCGCCGGTGGTGGTGTCGGCGAAATAGCCGGGCCACTCGCCGAACGGGCCCTCCCTGGGCAGCGCGGCGGGGTCCAGGGGCGGCACCTCGCCCTCGATGACGATCTCGGCCGTGGCCGGGATCGGCAGGCCGTGCAGCGGGCTTTCCACCACCTCCACCGGCGCGCCCTGGAGCCAGCCGGCGACCTCGTATTCCCGCTGGTCGGGCTTGAGCGGCAACTGCGAGACCATGAAGATCGGCAGCGCCTGGCCGAAGCCGATGGCGACGGGGCAGGGCTCGCCCCGGGCGTGGTATTTGTCCATAGCGATGCGCCCGTGCTTGCCCTTGTTCATCTTGACGCTGATGCTGTCGCTGCCCTGGATCATGCAGCGGTAGGTGCCGATATTGACGGCGCCGGTGTCGGGATCGCGGGTGATCACGGCGCTGCCGGTGCCCAGATACCGGCCGCCGTCGTGCTCGTGCCAGACCGGCGCCGGGAAGCGGGCGAGATCGACGTCGTCGCCCTCGAGCCGGTTCTCGAACACCGGGCCGTCGCCGACCGTCACCGGGGCGACGGGCTCGAGCTCGCGGATGCGCTTGCGCCAGGCGTCCAGCAGCGCGACCCCGGCCAGATCGTCGTCGAGGCCGAGCACCTGGGCGGTGCGCTTATGGGTGCGCAGCACGTTGGAAAAGACGCGGAAGCCCGGCGCGTAGCCGGTGATCTCGTCGAACAGCAGCGCCGGCCCTTCGTCTTCGCCGAGGATCTCGGTGATGGCGCCGATCTCCAGGTTCCAGTCGGCGCCGGCGATCTCGCGCAGATCGCCCGCCTCGCGCAGGTCGTCGATGAAGGCGCGCAGGTCATGGGCGCGGTTGCTCTGGGCTGTGGCCATGGTCTCCTCCGGCCCGAAGGGGCGTCACTTGGGAGCGGGAAACACCAGTGACTTGATGACCACCGGCACCGCGCCCGATGACGGGATGAGGGCGCCGATATCGATGAAATCGAACTCGTTCAACTCGATCCCGTCGATGGAGATGATATGGGCGTCGCTGCCCATCTCCTCCTTGAGGTGGAGGCCCAAAAGGCCGCCGACGTCGCCGTCGTTGACCAGCACGATGGGATGGTCGTTGGCGACGAAGGCATCGAGCGCCTCGTGGATCCCGGTGCAGAAATCGTGCAGCCGCTGGAAGGTGGCCGATCCGCCCCAGTTGAAGGCCACCGCCACCGCCTGGTCGGCATGGCCGAGATCGAGGCGGGTGAGCGCCGTGTCGATCTCCTCCTTGACGGCCTCGGGATCGATGGCCTCGGCGCCGAGGTCCAGCTCGGGGGCGATCACCGGCACGTTGCGCACGGGCACGGTCTCCTCGGGCTCGATGAAGATGGTGCTGCCCGAGACCTGGATGGTGTATTGCGAGGCGCCGATGACGGTGGCGCGGATGGTGGCGCGCGGCTCTTCGATGTTGAGGCCGAGCGGCTCGATGCGCGCGCGCATGGCCTCGGCGATCAACGGCCCCAAGTCGCCGAAGCCGCCCTCGGCGCGGCCATAGACGAATTCGGAGACGCCACCGGAGAAGATCAGGGCGCTGATCTCGCCGGTGGGCTCGTCGTCGAGCCGCGGCAGCCTGAGCAGGGCCTCGGTTTCCGGCGATATCGGCGCCAGGCCGGCGGCCTCGACGATGCGCATGGCCATGCGGTCGGCCACCGCCGCGAGCTGCTCGTCGGTGGGGCTATCGCCGAGGGCGAGGGTGACGCCGACCTCCTCGGCATAGGCGGCGCCGGTGGGCTCCAGCCGCTCGACCCGGCCGTCCTCGTCGGTGACGATCAGGCGCGCCCCGCCCTCGACGGCGGTCACCTCGTGGACGTGGCCATCGCGGCAGCGCGCCAGCTTGGTGGTGCCGCCGCCGATATCGATGTTGAGCACGGTGCCCTCGATCTCGCTGGAGCGCGCGGTTGCGCCCGAGCCATGGGCCGCCATGGTGGCCTCGAGTCCGTCGCCGGCGCTGACCGCGACGAATTTCCCGGCATCGGAGGCGAACAGCTCGCCGATGGCCCGCGCGTTGCGCCGGAGCACGGCGACGCCGGTCAGGATCAAGGCGCCGGTGTCGATGTCGTCATGGCTGAAGCCGGCGTCCTCGTAGGTCTCCTTGATGAAGGCGGAGAGCCCGTCGGAATCGATGACGTTCTCGCTGTCCTCGGTCTCGATATAGGGGGTGAAAAAGATCGGCGATTCGTGGACCAGCTCGCGCTTGGTCACGACATAGCGCGCGTTGCGCTGTTCCAGCGTCAGCCTGGAAAACGCAAGGTGGGAGGTGGACGAGCCGATGTCGACACCGACGCTGACAAGCTCGATCTCGTCCTCGCCCAGAAGGTTCCGCTCGGCGCTGGAAAACTGGGCGCCTACATCCTCTGCCGTCATGGACCGGACCGCGCGTTATTCGGCCGCTTGGGGGGGCTGGTAGAGCTCGGGCTCCATGCGGCTGTCGGCGCCCTCGGCCTTGAGCGTCTCCTCGAACTCCTGGCGCAGGTAGGGGTCTTCCATGTCGTAGGGGATGGCGGTGCCGCCGTCGCGCAGGTCGATGGCG
>JAWWBR010000149.1:0-8111 GCA_033720855.1 Alphaproteobacteria bacterium | reverse complement strand
GTTCAACTTAGCAGAATGCGTGCTTATGTCTGCTTCTGGCTACAAGCAGTCATTAACCTGATGTCTCCTTCTGACCCTAAGCGGACATGTATGAGGTCTAGTCTGGAAAACGAGGGGCAGCGGAGCCCTAAGGCAGGAGGGCCGCAAACCGACGATGATACTGAGGGCTAAGAAACTGGCTCCCGCGAGTATTAGTTGGTTTGCTGGGTCCATGGCCGGAGCCTCCGCTTCGAAACAGGCTCAGCTGTCCCTTTGATTTTGATGGCGGACAATTCCTACTCAGGAATCCCTACGGCCTCACTAGCTGCTATCAATGTTTTTTTCTTGGCCAGCAGACAACTCAAGCTCTACGCGATAGGCTCGTCTGTAAAACCAGATAGAAAACGACAGGGTGATTGCTGTGGCCGCCACATAGGCAATATAGGTGACCACTCCTTCCAGCACAAAGTAGGCCATACCGAATAAAACCGCCTCTATTTCAATTGAAATAAGCGTGGACACAAGAATGGCCCCCCACATGGCTGCAACGCGATGTTTCTTCGTGACGTGCATGATGAATCTCCTACCATCGATTACCCATGCCCTGTTTTTCAAACAAGTAAGGGCAGGCAATCGCTTGGTGTTGACGGTGGGGCTGCGCCTTGGGGCTGGTCCCACCGCCAACTCGATCTATTTGAAGGCGATGAAGCCGATAACCCCAATGGCGACAGCGGCAACACATAGGATGAACCTAATTCCCGGTCGACTGGGTGGGTATTCACTCCCAGGTGACTTTTTAGGAACGTTAGGCGTGGTTGAAACCATAACTGGCTCCTTGTGAGATAGGCAGCGCATAGAAAAGCGTCGGGCTCATTGCCGTGCGACACACTTCGACATTGCGCTTGTCATTTTCGGGAAAGAACGACCCTCGAAAATCCGCCGAAAGGGACTCCCGAGGTGCGACCCAACCGCAATCAACGGGTTTTAGATATGAGGTGGGCCAGTTTGGTAGGGAACCAGAAAGGCGCGCTTAGGAGATAACCGCTGACCGCTGGGAACGTATTTCTGGGCCAGTTTTTGGAAGCCCAGGCCGTTCGTCGCGACCGCGTCTTTAATTGATTCTTCGTCGTCAGCACCCGATGGCCGTGACGGAGCACCGACGTGACCCGGGCGAGGCGCGAATTTTCGCTCGAAGTACGTTGTCTCGGGAGAGTTTGGAGTGGAGGCCCAGGCACGCGCAACATGGATGTCCGAAGTCTCTGATGAAGAGTTTGCAGGCACCAGAAAACAAGCGGAAAGCGCCACCGCCGCCAGGCCTGCAAAAGCCATCCTCAGGCGCGAAAAACTGGTCATCGTCACAGTTCCTTAAAGCTGCCGGAAGTTGCCGGCAACCCACTGGAAACTTTGAGCTTGGCGACTATAAGCAAGGCATCGCTCCACTCGATTCACGAATGTAACTTGATTTTACTCCACTTGCAAAACCGGGAACGACTAATTTAGAGGGGTTCAGGGGGAAACTGCTGCGTATTGGAACAATGGGAAGTGGCGACGCATGTCCACTTGTGGCTAATAGCGGACATGTCCTTAACGGCAGGATCGGGCTCCGGGCTTGTTAACCTCCGTCCGCCTCTAACCCGAAACGCGGTTGAGCCGTCGTAAGCCTGCACAAACCAAGCGATTTGATCGGATGACGCGAATGGTGGCATTCGATCATCACTATTTGACGGTCAGACCATAACGCCGGGTCAGGTAATAGAAGATGGCAGCGATGACCGTCATGAAGGCTGTCCAGGCGACGCCAAGGGCAGCGAGTTCGGGCAGGGCGCCGTTCTCCCACAGGTCGAAGATAGTCACGGCGACGACCTGGGATTCGGGCCCCACGAGTAGAATCATCAGCGACACCGCCTTGGTCGAACTCAGGAATACGAACAGCCAACTGGTGATCAACGCCGGCGCCACCAATGGCACGACCACACGGACGAAGGTGTCGATCCTGCGGCCGCCCGACATGCCCGAGGCCTCCTCCAACTCCGTGTGGATCTGCAGGATCCCCGCGTAGGAATAGCGCATGCCGTACGGCAGGTAGCGGATCATCGAGGCCAGAACCAACGATGTCAGCGTCCCGTAAAGTCCGAACGGCGTGTTCAGAAAAACTTGCAACAGGGCCACGCCGAGAACGATGGAGGGCAGGATAAGGGGCATGGTCGCCAACTGATCGAGCAACCATCCCCCCTTATAGCGGCGAACCGCGAGCCAGGCGCAGACGGTCGTAAACAGACTGACGGCGGTGGCCGTCGCGACGCCCAATATGAGGGTATTGGTCACCGATTCGAGAAGCACGCCTGCATCGAGCACTTCGGCGAAATTCTCTAAAGTAAACAACGACATGGCTTCGAAGCTGAAGGGCCGGTAGTAGGGCATCACCGAAGCCCAAACGACGATGCCGATGGGCAGCACGATGATGATCATGAACATGACGACGAGGATGGCCGCCGTCAGGTAGCGCCATTTCCCGAGGTCGATGACACGCGGCCGGTAGCCCTTGCCGGTAATGGTTTGGAACCGTTCGGCATATCGCGACAACCGGTTGTACCAGTAGAGCAGCACCATTACGACGGCAAGCAGTGCTACCGAAAACGCGCCCGCCTGGCCGTAGTTCGGCGGCGTGTCCTGTTGGGCCGCCTGATAGATATCGGTGGTGAGGACGAAGATGCCGCCGGGGCGCCCCACCAGGGCGGGTGTCTCGAAGGATTCGAAGGCACGAATGAAAATGAGAATGAGAAGGGCGAAAATGCCGGGCAGGGCGAGCTTCAGGGTGATGCGGCGGAAGGTTTGGGTGATTCCCGCCCCGCTCATCATCGACGCCTCCTCGAAGGACGCATCGGCCGATCGAAACACCGATACCAGCAACAAGAAGACCAAGGGCGCGAAGTCGATCCCTTCGATGATCACCATACCCCACATGGTGTAAACGTCGAGGAACGCCTTGCCGGGGCCGAACACCAGGGCCAGCGCTTCGTTCACCGGGCCGTTTTTCCCAAGCAGCAAGAGAAAAGCCACCGTGTAGAGGACGCTGGGAATGCCAAGAGAGATGATCGAAACCAGAAAAACGTAGCGTCGCAGCGGCGTGTTGGTCCGCTCCACGATCCAGGCCTGGATCGTGCCCAGTATGATGGCGACGACCGCCGAACCGGTGGCATAGACGGTGGTGTTGAGAAAATTGTTGAAGAATCTTGGATTGGTGATCAGCTCCCGGTAGAAACGCAGGGTGAATTGGTCGAAGGAACCGTCGGCCTTGATGGTGTGCAGGCTGGAGTTGAGCAGGAAAATGATGGGCGGCAGCATCAAGAGCAGCATGAACGCCGCCAGCGCGATCACCAGTGGGGAATAGCCGAACCCATGGCGCAAACCGTGGCCGAACGCGCCCAGCTTTTCCCGCGCCGAAGCCCCGGCCGTCGATTCGCTGCCGACGGCCACGCCGCTAGACTCCGGTCACGATGCCAAAACGGGCCCACGACCGCATCGGGCCCGCTATCGTGCCGTTGTGCATGTCAGCGGCTTCAAAGGTTGCCCGCGCCCACCGTCCATGGATTGGAAAGCGCGCATGCGCGGTGTGCGGACCGGTACAGATGTTGTGCCGCCCAAACCCTGCCATAGCGTCCCTCGCCGCCACCCCGACCCCGCGGCCTCCAGAGCCGCAAGCGTTTGTTTTTCCAACCTTATTGGCTGGTGCTCACAGATAAGATTTGGGCCATACTCTAACAGCGGAAAGGTGATAATCAAAACAAGAAACAAGAGATTGGGAGGCCCAAGCCATTAAGGTCATTGCGACAATTCTTGCCTCGGGCGGATATCGACCGCGGCCGATATATCGCGCCAATTGAGCCCGGAAGATGGTCCAACGAGACACTATGATGGACCTCGCGCGCTCGGTCTTGGCGCTGGATGCAGCGCAACTGCCGGCGGCCGTCGTGGCGCAGGCCAAGCTGCTCATTCTCGATTCCATCGGCTGTGGGCTCATAGCGCTCGCCGACGAAACGGTTCACGGCGTTCTGTCGACAGTGGAGGAGCTCGGCGGTGCACCGCAATCCACCGTCTTGGGACGTGAGGAAAAAACCTCGGTGCTTAACGCCGTGCTTGCCAATGGCACGCTGATCCGTGTTTTCGACCTCAATGACTTCATCATCGGCAAAACAGCCAAGGGCCCGGTGATTGGCGGGCATCCCAGCGACAATATTGCCGTCGCGCTGGCGGTTGGAGAATGGCAACAGCGTTCGGGATTAGATGTCATCGCGGCCATCGTCATCGGCTACGAAATATACAGTCGCCTCAAGGACCTGATGATCAGAACCAACCCCTGGGACGGAACCACGGTGTCGGGCGTGGCGGCGGCGGCCATCGCCGGGCGTATTCTCGGACTGGATGAGGTCCGGCTCGCCCATGCCATGGCGCTAGGCGCAGCGCGGGCGCCGACCTCGTCTATCGTAAGAGGCGGCATGGTATCGGCGGCCAAATCGATATCCAACCCGCTGATCGCCCAATCGGGCACCTTAGCAGCCCTGTTGGCGGCGCGGGGTGTGACCGGACCGCTTGCTATTTTCGACGATCCTCGGGGCCTCTATCAGGTTTTCGATTGTGGGCCCGCCCTTGACGCCTTGACGCGGGCAATGGCGGATACGTTCGCCATCATGAACGCCAACATCAAGGCCTATCCCTGCCTGGCCACGGGCCAGACCGCCGTGGCCGCGGCGCTAAAAATGCATGAGGCCTTAGGCGGGCGAACCGATTCGGTGGCAAGGATCGAGGTGATCATGGCCGATTACCCCTTCGTCGAACGACAACAGAGCGACCAGGACCGCCGCCGCCCGAGCCAGCGCGAGGCTGCGGACCACAGCTTTTATTTCCTGGTCGCGGTGGCCCTCATGGATGGCGCCTTCACTGCCCGCCAGTTCGACGGTGAACGCTGGGCCGATCCGGCAATACGCGCTTTGATGGACCGCATCACCATGCACCGTGATGCGAGTTGGAACACGCGAGCCCCGGACAGCTATCCCTGCACCATGCGGGTGGTAACCCAAGAGGGCGAAGAACACCTCACCGAGGCGGCCTATCCGCCCGGCTTTTCCAAGAGCGGGCTGGATGCGGCAACTGTTATGGACAAATTCGATCGCGTCACGGCGCCGCTATTGGCAAAGGCAGAACAGGACTCCATCAAGGATGCGATCATGGAGCTCGATGCCCTGCCCTCGATTGCGGTGGTAATGGAAAAGTTTGCCCGCGGCACCGGCGAAGGGAACGAGGCCCCGTGTTCACCCTTGGCTGACGAGCCTTGAGGGATTAGGATTTTTCGCTATCCGATGGCCCTGCTATTGGGGGAAAACCAGACTCCGAAAAAGGAGCTCACACAACGGGAGGATGATCGATGACATTTCCGCATACCGTGCGTCGGCTATCGCTAGTATTGGGCCTCGCAGCCGCGCTTAGCATCTTAGCTACGGGCGGCGTGTCCGCCGCCAGTGTCGCCGAGATCGCCAACCTCACTGGGCCGGACCGTCAGAAGATCCTGGAGGAGGGTGCGAAGAAAGAGGGCGAAGTGCTGTGGATCGGCGGTCTCAACCAGCGACGCGCGCGGCGTCCCATCCTTAAGGCGTTCAGAAAGAAATACCCGTTTATCGACGCCAAGGGCGTTCGCACCGGCAGCAGGAAAGCCTTGCAGCGTGTCCTGGCCGAGCACAGGGCGAAGACGCCACGGGTCGATGTCATCAACTCGAATGTCGTGGTCTCCCTCAAGAAGGCGGGACTGGTGCAGGCCTTCCGCTCTCCCGCGCTCGACGCCTATCCCAAGAAGGAGAAGGACCCCAACCGGATTTGGGCGACCATGCGATACTCCTATCATGGGGTCGCCGCCTACAACACCAATCTGGTGTCGGCCGCGGACGCGCCCAAGACCTTCGCCGACCTGCTCGATCCCAAATGGAAGGGCAAGATGGTATGGGGCGACAGTTCGGAAACGGGCGCGCCGTTTCTCATCACCTATTTGAGGCTGACCTGGGGCGAGGCAAAAGCCCTGGATTTCATCAAGAACCTAAGCAAGCAGATGGTGGTGACACGAACCTCGAGTATCCGCAACATCCTTGATCTGGTCGTCGCCGGCGAGCATCACATCATGATTTCCCCCGCGCTCCACCATGTGGGCGGGGCGCGCAAGAAAGGGGCACCTATACAAGCCGCGATGGTGAACCCGGTGCTCGCCCGCAACGGGTATTTCATGCTCATGAAATCGGCACCCCATCCTCATGCGGCGATGTTGTTGATCGATTTCATCCTTAGCAAGGAGGCGCAGAGCATCCTCCGCAAGGCGCGTTACTTCCCGGCCCATCCGGAAGTCGCGCCGGCCAAGCAGATGCGTCCCTATCAGCCACGGCTCAACGGATTGGAGCAGTTCACCATCGACGCGGAAATGCTGCACGCGAACGCGAAACGATCGGAAGAGCTGTTTCGCGCGTATTTCAAGTAACGCGGCGGGAGCAACGAAGAGGCATATCCGTTAGGCGCCGAGACCCCCTAACGCACCACGTGACGGGGACGAACAGGCGCTTTTTCGATATTGGCATACGTCGCCCGGCCGCTAACTTTCTATCAGCGCCACGGTGGCTTCCGGAGGGAAGTGCATAAGCACGTGGTCGGCCGTACTGAGATCTCTGTCCGGCGGACTACGGACGACGATTTCGGTGTCTTTCTCCGTGGCAACGACGTATTCCATCATCTCCCCGAGATACATCTCGTTGCGCACCACGCCCGTGATTTGGTTGACCGGTGATATGCCGCCCGAGTCCGCGCCCCCCTGTCTGGCGATGACCACCTTTTCGGGACGAATGACAACGGCAATATTCTTGGTTGCCTGGATGGCCGCGGGAAAGGTGCACCGCAACGGGCCAAATTCCGTCACCACGTCGGCAAGAGCGCCGGCTACGACATCGGCGGCGAGCTCTCCGTAAATGAGATTGGTCTTGCCGATGAAATGGGCGACGAACTCGGATGTCGGGCGGTTGTAAATTTCCCTCGGCGTGCCGACCTGCATGATGACACCTTCGTTCATGACGGCGATGCGGTCCGAAATGGCCAAGGCTTCCGATTGGTCGTGGGTGACGTAGACCGTGGTCACGCCCCACTCTTGCTGCAAGCGCTTCAACTCGCCCCGCATCTGCTCGCGTAGTTGAGCGTCGAGATTGCTGAGAGGCTCATCGAGCAACAGCAGCTGCGGCTCCCGGGTTAAGGCCCGGGCAAGGGCCAGACGCTGCTGCTGGCCGCCACTGAGCTGGGTCGAGGGCCGGCGAATCAGATCGCCCAATCCCACCATCTCAAGGATATCGGTGACCTTGTCGTGGACCTGCTTGGCGGAATACGTCTTGGTCTTGGACACGCGCAGAGGGTAGGCGGCGTTATTGAACACGTTCATATGGGGCCAGATCGCATAGGACTGGAATACCATACCGATGTCGCGGTCATACATCGGTACTGAGACCCGTGTGGCGGAATTGTAAAGATCCGTACCGGAGAGGCTGATCCGGCCCCGGTCGGGAAGTTCCAAACCCGCAATGGATCTCAAGGTCGTTGTCTTG
Organism: Alphaproteobacteria bacterium; assembly: GCA_033720855.1. Taxonomy (GTDB): domain Bacteria; phylum Pseudomonadota; class Alphaproteobacteria; order SMXQ01; family SMXQ01; genus SMXQ01. The sequence goes on along the minus strand of JAWWBR010000149.1, from coordinate 510 downwards.
CCGCAACCCGAGGGCCCCAGAAGCGTGAACAACTCCCCTTCGGCAATGTCGAAACTGATACCAAAGACACCGCCCCCCGGCGTGCCATCGTCACTTACGTATTGTTTTTTGAGGTCTTCGACTTGCAACACAGGCTGTTCCCTCCTCCCCTTAGCGAAAGACCCGTGGCGTCGCCAATCATAGGACATGAACATGCCGCGCGTAACTAATCCGCCAACGGCCGAAACGCTAGACCTTCCGTTGCTCCCCTATCCCTAACTGGCGACCAGCGATGGCTGGGCATGATGCCAAGGATAACCAGGGCCCAGTTCACAGATCATCGACAAGATTTTGTCATGTCCGCTTGTGATGCGGTGGACGGCTCCCACTCGCCGGCATCGATTGTGCCATGGTTGTGGTGTTTCACAGCCACAAGGAATGGGAGCCGCCCTATGAGTGACGTTACCACGATCGGTCTTGATCTCGCCAAGAACCTGTTTCAGGTGCACGGCATTGATGCCGAGGGGGAAG
>JAWWBR010000148.1:0-8144 GCA_033720855.1 Alphaproteobacteria bacterium | reverse complement strand
GTGATCGGCAGCACCCCGGCCCGGGCCCAGGCCTTCATGGAGGGGAAGGTGGCGGCGGCGATGCTGACGCCGCCCTCGTCGGACAAGGTGCTCGCCGCGGGCGGCGTGCTGCTGGCCCGGGGCGAGGATTACGTCCCCGAATGGCCGCTCGCCTGCGGCTGGGGCTTGCGCAGCTGGGTCGAATCCCATCGCGACCTGGTGGTCCGTTTCATCCGCGCCTGGGCCGCCAGCACCGACTGGTTGCTCGATCCCGGCAACCACGACGAAACCATCCGCCTGCTGATGGATCAGGAAGGCCTGACGCAGGAGCGCGCCGAGCACGCCTATGGCCGGGTCGTGCCCAAGGGGCGCATCAACCCCGACGCCATCCGCCGCAACCTGGAACTCAGGATCGAGCTCGGCCTCTATCCCCCGCCCCATAAATCGGCGGAAGACTTCTACGACATGAGCTATTGGTGCGAGGCCACCGGCCTGGCGGCACCGCAGACCGCGGGCGCGCCGGCGGCGGAATAAGACGACAAATTTCCGGTTGCCGGGGCGCTAGCCCGCGGCGCCCCCCTTGGCGTCCTGGATCAGGCGCCAGATGCTTTCCGGCGTCGCCGGCATCGGCACGTGCCGGATGCCCAAGGGCGAAAGCGCATCGACCACCGCGTTGGTCACCGCCGGCATGGCGCCGACGGAGCCGGCCTCGCCCGCCCCCTTGCAGCCGAGCGGGTTGGTGTCCGTCGGCACCGGATTGGCATCCACGGCGATGGTGCTGAAATGGCTTGCCTTGGGCATGGCGTAGTCCATGAAGGTGCCGGACATCAGTTGGCCGGTGGCGTTGTCGTAGGAGATGTTCTCGAGCAGGATCTGACCGAGCCCCTGGGCCGCGCCGCCCTGGATCTGGCCGTGGAGCAGGAGCGGGTTCATGACCGTGCCGACATCGTCGACCACCCGGTAATTGAGCACCTCGACGGCCCCGGTTTCCTCGTCGATCTCGAGCTCGACCACGTGGCAGCCATTGGGGAAGTTTGCCACCTTGCCGCGGCGCACGCCGGTTGCCATCAGGCCCGGCTCCATGCCGTCGGGAAGGTTGGCCGGATTGGCCGCCGCCTTCGCCACCTCCTTGATGGTCAGCGACCGGTTCGACTGCGGGCTCGAAAAGACACCGTCCTCGAAACTGACGTCGTCGACCTCGACCTCGAGCATATGGGCGGCTAGGGCGGTCGCCTTCTCCAGCACCTTCTCGGTGGCAAGCAGCACCGCCGAGCCGCCGTGGGTCGCCGAGCGCGAGCCGCCGGTGCCGTGGCCGAAGGGAACCTTGTCGGTATCCCCCCAGACGTAATGGACGTCCCCCATCTCCAGCCCCAGGCGGTCGCAGACGATCTGCTTGTAGATGGTCTCGTGCCCCTGGCCGCCGGTGACCGATCCGGCGAGGATTGTCGCGGTGCCGGAACGGTCAAAGCGCAACTCGGATCCCTCGATGCCGGGACCCGCGGCGCGCTCGATGGTGTTGGAGATGCCGAAGCCGCGCAGCTTGCCGCGCGCCTTGGATTCGGCGCGCCGCGCCTCGAACCCTTGGTAATCGGCCGCCTCCAGCGCCATATCCAGGTTCTTCTGGAACTCGCCGCAGTCATAGACCTGGTTGAGGGCGGTCTTGAACGGCATGGCGTCGGGCGGGATGGTGTTCTTGCGCCGCAGCTCCACCGGATCGACGCCGAGCTCGTCGGCGGCGATGTCGATGATGCGCTCGATCATATAGGACGCCTCGGGCCGGCCGGCGCCGCGGTAGGGCGAGGTGGAATTGGAATGGGTGAAGACGCCGGTGACGTCGACATGGATCGCCGGCGTCTTGTAGACGCCCGCCACCCCGCCGATGTTGTTGAAGGCGGGGTTGGGGGTCGAGTTGGTGCAATAGGCGCCGAGATTGGCGATGCTCTTGACCTTGAGCGCGAGGAAATTGTGGTCCGCGTCAAGCGCCAGGGCGACGTCGACGACATTGTCCCGGCCGTGGTTGTCGCTCAGGAAGGCTTCCTCGCGGCTGCTGGTCCACTTGACGGGACGGTGCAGGAGCTTCGATGCCAACAGGCACAAAGGGCCCTCGGCGTAGATATTGGACTTCATGCCGAAGCTGCCGCCGACATCCTGGGCCACCACGCGGACGCGGTTTTCCGGCACCTTGAGGACCCGGTTGGCGAGCTGGGAGCGGTAGGGGTGGACCCCTTGCAGGGTGGTGTAGAGGGTGTAGTGATCCTCCGCCTTGTTGTAATCGGCGACGCAGGCCCGGGGCTCCATGGCGGCGGCGATGACGCGGTTGATGACGAAGCTGTGGGAGACGACATGGGCGGCGGCCTCGAACGCCGCATCGACGGCCTCCTCGTCGCCGCCCAGATGCACGAAACAGATGTTGTCGGGGCAATCGTCCCAAACCAGCGGGGCGCCGGGCTTGGCCGCCTCGGCGGTATCGGTCACCGCGGGCAGCTCTTCGTAATCGACCTCGACCAGTTCGGCCGCGTCCTGGGCCTGGGCCCGGGTCTCGGCGACGATGAAGGCGACGCCGTCGCCGACCCGCCGCACCCGGTCGGAGACCAGCGGGTAGATCGGCGTGACGTAGGAGTCCGAGCCGTCGCGGCGCTTGCGCCCCTTGGCATTAGGCAGGTCGCCGTAGCCCGAGGCCTGCCAGTCGGCATCGGTGAGGACCGCCAGCACCCCGGGGGCGGCCTTGGCGGCCTCGGTGTTCAGGGACCGGATATTGGCATGGGCATGGGGCGAGCGCAGGACCACGCCATAGGCCATGCGCGGCAACTGCACGTCATCGACGTAGCGCCCCCCGCCCTTGAGCAGGCGTTGGTCTTCCGCCCGCCACACCGGCTGACCGACAGCGTATTTCCCCATGATTTCCTCCCTGACGGGCCCCGCCCACGCGCGGGATACCCCATGCCATCCGAACAAAGCCCGCCCCGGGGGGCGAGCGTGCCGATATTACCACACTGCACCCCGGCCCAGGCAATCGGCCATTGTCACTGCCGATAGCCGGGGTCGAGGGAATCTGCGAGCTTCATCAATGCCGGCCAGTCGCGCGCGCCGAACACGCGATTGGGGCGCCAGAACTGGCTCGCCGCCTTTTCGCACGCCGCCTCGGACGGCAGGGTATAGGGCAGGTTGGACGCCAGAACCTGCATCTGGGTCTGGCACGATTTTTCCAGGTGATACATGAAGTGGAACGCCTCGCCGACATTGACGCCGGCGGTGACCAGGCCGTGGTTGCGCAGGATCAGGATCTTGTGATCGCCGAGATCCCGGACCAGGCGCTCGCGCTCGTCGAGGTCATGGGCGATGCCCTCGAAATCGTGGTAGCCGACCCGGTTGTAGAATCGCATGGCCCCCTGGTTGAGCGGCAGCAGGCCGCATTCCAGCGCCGAGACCGCCTGTCCCGCCACGGTGTGGGTGTGAAACACGCAGTGCAGGTCCATGCGCGCCATATGCACGGCGCTGTGGATGACGAACCCGGCGCGGTTGACCTCGAAATCGGAGTCCTGGAGCATGTTGCCGTCGACGTCGATCTTGATCAGCGACGAGGCCGTGATCTGCTCGTAGAGAAAGCCATAGGGGTTGATCAGGAACTGGTCGGTGGTCCCCGGCACGCGCAGCGAAATGTGGTTGTTGACCAGGTGGGTCCAGCCGAAATGGGCCGTCAGGCGGTAGGCGGCGGCGAGCTCGACCCGCGCCTGCCATTCCTCGGCGCTGACCTGATTGCGCATGGACGGCACGTCGAAGGTGTCAATGGCGGCAGACATGTCCTTCCCTCCATCACAGGGGTTGGCGCCAAGCGTTCGCCGGGCCCAGGATCGGGCCCGGCGAAGCGCAGCGGTGCAACGCTCGGCGTCGGTCCGGTTAACTCGCCTTCTTTTTCTTCTTTTTCTTCTTGGCCTTGCGGCAACGGGTGAGGTCGCGCATCACGTCCTTGCACTTGTAGGTCTTGCCGAACTTGATGGCGATGGCGAACTTCTCGATCACCGGTGCCGGCAGGGCCATCACCTCGGCGATGACCTTGGTGAGCTCGGCGCCGCTCATCGGGCTGATCTCCATCTTGAGCTTCTTCGCTTCCTCGAGATAGGCCGGGTCCTTCATGGTCGCATCGAAGGCGGCGCGCAAGGCGGCGACGCGATCCTGCTGCACCCCGGGGGGCGCGGCGATGGGCCGGCCGATGGTCGGCAGGGCCGAGAGGATCCCGAGCACCTTGCGGTCTTCGTCGTTGCTGGCCAGGGTCTGCACCAGGGGCACGTTGGGAATGCGCGGGTCCGGCTTTTGCCCGAACTGCACCAGATGCACCAGCTTCTTCTTCTCGACCCAGTCGGGCGCGGTGGCGGCCCAGCTGGCCAGCGTGTTGGAGCCGCGCCCGTCGACCTCGCCGCGCTCGATGGCGAGGTTCATCTGCCCGGCGCCCTGGAAGCCCTGGATGATCTTGAACTTGGTGCCGAGGATGGCATTCAGGGTCCGCGGGATGATGGTCGAGGTCGAGCGGCCACCGGTGGCGGGAACGATCATTTCCTTCTTCTTGACGTCCTCGATCGACTTGAACGGCGTCTTGTGCCAGGCCGAGGTCACGCCGTTGGAAATGGACGCGTTGCCGATCCAGTTGAACTTATTGATATCGGCCTTGAAGCCCTTGTATTTGAGCAACTGCGAGAGCGGGATGGCCTGGCTGATCATGCCCATCTGGGTGCCGTCCTTGGGCGCCTTTTCGTAGAGGTAGTTGGTCAGGCGGATGGAACCGGCGCCCGGCATGTTCTGGGCGATGAACCGGGGACTGCCCGGGATATGCCGGCCCATATGGCGGGCGACATGGCGGGAATAGAGGTTGTAGCCGCCGCCGGTGCCGAAGCCGATCAGGAACTTGAGCCGCTTGCCCTTGTAGAACTCCGCCGCCGAATCGGCGCTGGCAGGCACCGCGGCCGGGGCCAGGATGCCGGCGATGAGCGCGGCGGTGGTGAAAAGAACGGTCCTTCGCATGACGATCTCCCTTGTCGATTATTGCGTTTTGTGAAGCTTAGCACAGGGGCCCGGGAATCCACACGCCCGTAACGCGCCAAAGGCCAGGGGACGGGCGAGGCCGCCGCCGGCCCCTCAGGCCTCGCCCACGCCCGGCCGCGGGTCGATGATCTCGATGCCGTTGCCGTCGGGATCGTGGAAATAGACATGGCGGCCGGGAAAGCTGCGATGCCCGGTTTCCTCGTATTTCAGGACCTCGATGCCGCGCGCCTCGATCACCTCCATGGCGTGGTCGAATTCGTCCGCATCGACGACGAAGGCGTGGTGGAACCAGGTGCCGCCCGGCGGGTTGGGATTGACGTGATTGGGCATCTTCGACAGCACGAAATGATCGTCGCCGCATTTCATGAAGGCGAAATGATCGCTGGTCCGCTCGATCTCGCAACCGAGCAGCTCGGCGTAGTACTCGGCGGCCTTGATGTGGTCCCGCACCGATATGGTGAAATGCAGGATGCCTTTGGTCTGGATCGCCGCTTCCCGGGCCATCTTTATCTCTCCCTTTGCGCCGGTGTCGTCATCCCGCCGGGCGACGATCCTTCTCGCCATGCCCCCTGGGCGGGATCCACCCTTGGGCCATAGGTTTCCACAGCCGCGGCGGGTTTACAACGCCCCAACTTGGGCCGCGCCCATGCCTTCCTCCCCCCGACAACTGGGCCATTGACTCCGGCCCGGAAGCCCGCAATGGTTCGAACAAAAGGGGCCGTGGCCGAAACGCGCGCCATCGGCCCCGGATCGCCTTACCCAAAGGGAGGACAGAATGTCTGAAGCACTACCCCTGATGGACGACAGCGGCCCCATGGGCTCGGCCAACATCCGCCATCTCTGCCGCATGTCCCTGGGCGGCGCCGGTCAGGTGACCATCGACGGCAACTACGCCTATCTCGGCTACATGTACGGCCCCGAGGGCACCTCGATCCTCGACATTTCCGACCCGCGCGATCCCAAGCTGCTGACCACCATCATGCTGGAGAACAAGCAGTCCCACTCCCACAAGGTGCGGGTGGTCGGCGACGTCATGGTGGTCAACAGCGAAGAGCGGCCGGTCACCGACCAGCCCTACGACGACGGCGGCGTGCGCATCTACGACATCGCCGACCGGTCCAACCCCAAGCTGATCCGATTCCTGAAGACCCACGGCAAGGGCGTGCACCGCTTCGACATGGACGAGAAGTACCTCTACCTCTCCACCGAAGCCGAGGGGTTCGTCGGCAATATCCTCGAGATCTACGATTTCGCCGACCCGGCCAACCCGCAGAAGGTGTCGCAGTGGTGGATGCCGGGCCAGAACGTCGCCGCCGGCGAGGAGCCCCATCCGCTCGGCAAGGAGCACCGCCTGCATCACGCGCTTCGCTGCGGCGACAAGATGTATGCGGGATGCTGGGGGTCGGGCTACGCCATCATCGATGTCAGCGACATCACCAAGCCCAAGACGCTCTGCCTCTACGACGTCCACCCCCCGGCGTTGGAGCCGAGCCATACGCTGTTGAAGATCCCCCATCCCATCAACGGGCGCGAGATCGCCATCGCCACCGACGAGGAGCGGTCCAACCGGGGCGATGACGAAGGCAAGCCGCATGCGCCGCTTTACGTGTTCGACGTCACCGACCCCACGGACATGCAGCTGCTCTACACCCATGAGGTCGCCGAGGAGGCCTCGCCCTTCCACGGGCCGGGCATGCGCTTCGGCGCCCACCAATTCCGCGAGCGGGTCGACGCGGACAATGTCGCCTTCGTCACCTGGTTCGCGGCGGGCCTGCGCATCCTCGATTTCTCGACCCCCGAGGCGCCCGAGGAGATCGGCTACTTCATTCCCGAACCAGGCGAGCGGCAGCTGGCGCCGCAGACCAACGACGTGGAAATGGATCACCGCGGCCTGATCTACATCACCGACAAGGCCCACGGCTTCGACGTCATCGAATTCTCGCGCTAGGGCGCGCGCCATCGTCAATCGATGCTTATTCAACCAACTGGTTAATTAACCAGTTGGTTGAATAAGGGCGTCTCGACCGCCATTTCCAAGACCCCGTCTGGCGCGCTTCCCCGCCCCGTGGGCAGTGTTTTGGCCTAGAGGCCGACGTCCAGGCGCCGTGCCGGGAAGCTCGGATGGCCCTGGGCCTCCAGCGCCTCGAGCCGGCGCTGGTGGAAGGCGAAGGTGTCGATGATCGACCGCCCGGAGCCCAAGCCCCGGTATCGCCGCGCGTCCTCCTCGTCATCGGGATAGGACCAACCGAGGCCCGAGGCGGCGATGGTGAGCTGTTCCTGGCAGGATTCCTCGAGCCGGACGCCCATGATCGTCGCCCGCTCTATGGTATCGCCGCAGAAGACGACGCCGTGATTGCGCAGGAAGATCGCGTGGTTGTCGGCCAGCACGTCGACCATCCGGGCGGCCACGTCTTCGCTGCAGATCAGCTCGGAGGTGAGCTCGAAGCGCGGCGGCGGCCGCTGGAAATAGGCCCGGGCCAGGGACACCGCGCGCAGGGGCTCGGTGGAGGCGGAAAACACCCGGCCGTAGAACGGGTGGGAGTGGGCGGTGACATGCACGTCTTCGCGCCGCTTCATGATCTCGGTGTGGATCGGCCATTCGTTGTGGCGCTTGCCCTCGCCGTAAAGCTGATTGCCCTCGAAATCGATGAGGACGAAATCGCGGTGATCGTGAACCTCGCTGAAGGCGAGGCCCGAGCGCTTGAGCCAGATGCCGCGGCCGTCGGGATCGCGCAGCGCCATATGGCCCTGGGTGCGGCTGCCGTGGCCTTCCATTTCCAGGATGCGGCAGGCCACCGCGAGCTTATCGAGCGCGCCGGTGAGGCTATCGGTCAGGACGTTGGACAATTCCGCCATGGCTTACCCCTCCCTCAGTCCTTATCCGCGCCATCGGCGTTCAGCATCGATTCGTAGCCGCCCTTCTCCAGCACATCGACGATCGACATGCCGTCGCGCACGGCCTTGGACATGGCCGCTTCCCGGGCGGCGATCTCCTCGCCGGCGGCGATCACCTCCTCGGCGCGGTCCCGGTCGACGATGATCACGCCGCTGCCGTCGGCGACGACGAGATCGCCGGGATGGACCTGGGTGCCGGCGAAGGCGATTTCCTCGTTCACGCTGTCCTGGAC
>JAWWBR010000147.1:0-8173 GCA_033720855.1 Alphaproteobacteria bacterium | reverse complement strand
CTTGTAATCGGGCATGAGGGTCCTCCCCTGGGCGGTGATCGCTTTTTTCGAATTCTACCCCGGATTCGCCCGCCGACAATCCCGTCGTCGCCCCGCGCACCCGCCACGGTACCGCGCAACGCTATTTTTTTGGCCCGCGCCGAGTGCTACGCTTCGTCCCACCACACCGCGTCAACGCCCTGCGACACGGACAACGCAGGATCAATAGGGGAGGAAGGCATGCATTCGATCTCACGCATCGTTACGGGTTTGTCCATGACCGGCCTGATCGCCGCCGGGGCGGCGGGAACAGCGGCGACGCCGGCCCAGGCCGATCCGGTCGCGGATTTCTACAAGGGGCGCTCCATCACCTTGTTCGTGGGTTCGGCCCCAGGCGGCGGCTATGACCGGTACGGCCGATTGATGTCGCGCCATATCCACCGCCACCTGCCGGGGCAGCCGACGGCCACCATCGTCAAGAACATGCCGGGCGCCTCGGGACTGAGGCTCGCCGGATACCTCTACAACAAGGCCAAACGCGACGGGCGCGAGATCGCCGGCGTCCACAACACCATCGTCGTCCAAGAGCTGTTCGGCCGCGGCGCGCGCTACAAGTCCGCCGAGTTCAACTGGCTCGGGTCGGTCAACCAGCTGACCACAACCTGCATCTCTTCGCCTGAGGCCAAGGTGCAGTCCTGGCCCGACGCCAAGAAGACCACCCTGGTGGTCGGCGGCACCGGCGCCTCGTCCTCTTCGACCAACCTGGTGCCCGCCTTCCTCAAGACGCTCACCGGCGCCAAGCTCAAGATCATCAAGGGCTATCCCTCGACCACCTCGGTCATCCTGGCGATGCAGCGCGGCGAGGTCGAGGGCCTGTGCGGCGTCGGCTGGGACAGCCTCAAGGCTCAGGCCTTCCACCTTCTGCGGGACAAGAAGATCAAGGTCATCATCCAGGTCGGCAAGCAGCCCCATCCCGAGCTGAAGGGCGTGCCCTTCGTCATGGATATGGCGAGCTCGGCCGACGACGTCCGGGTGCTCGAATTCCTCGTCGCCCGGCAATACATGGGCCGGCCCTACGTGGCGCCCCCGGGCGTGCCCGCCGACCGCGTGGCGGCACTGCGCAAGGCCTTCGAGGCGACCATGAATGATGCCAAGTTCCAGGCCGACGCCAAGAAGGTGCGGACGCCGCTCTCGCCGATCACCGGGGCCGAGGTGCAGGCCCATATCGCGCGTCTCTTTCAGTCGCCCAAGTCCCTCATTGCCCGGGCCAATGAAGCGACCAAGCTGAAGAAGGCCGATGTCTCCCAGGCCCAGCTGAAATGGCTGAACGTCAAGGGCACCAAGATCGAGCGCATCAAGAAACGCAACATCTTCTTCAAGGACGGCGGCAAGACGGTCCGCGCCAGTGCGCGGCGCGCCAAGATCTTCGTCAACGGAAAGAAGGTCAAGCGCAAGGCGCTCACGGTCGGCATGGTGTGCGACATCACCTATCTCGGCCATCGGGATGCGGCCAAGACCATCAAGTGCACCAATTAGCGCGTGACCGCCGATCGCGGGGGAGGGCGGGGGCGTTCTCCCGCCCTGTGCCCTGGCATCTCGCACCTGGGCGCAAGGTAAACGCTCCGGCGGCGGCCGCGATGGACGGGGGGCTTCGCCCCTTAAGCCAACCTTTACCTTTTGGGCGCTACCTTGAAACGGCGAAATTCCGCCCATTTCAAGGGTTTTTTAGAGGGTGCTAAACGGCGCGCGGGGTTTCGCGACGGATCGCAAACATCCGCGGTTGGAGCGATGATGAGACGAACCACCTCCCTATTCGTATCGGCCCTGCTTTTGCTCGCCGCGTGCGGCGAAGAGCCCAGTTACGAACGCGGCATGGCGGCCTTCGAGAAGGGCGATTACGCGGCCGCGATCGAGGCATGGCGACCGCTCGTCGAGACCGGCGATGCGCGCGCCCAACACCGGCTCGCCCACATGCTGCTCGAGGGCAAGGGCGTTAGGCGCAACCTGCGGGAAGGGGTCAAGCTGGAGCGCCAGGCCGCCGCCCAAGGCTATGCCGAGGCCGAATACGGGCTCGCGCAGCTCTACGCCAAGGGCCGGGGCGTTAAGCGCGACCCCCGCCAGGCGGCGCGATTCATGGGCCGGGCGGCCGATCGCGGCCATGCCCAGGCCCAGCTGGAATTCGCCGCCATGCTGATGGCCGGCAAAGGGATCGGACGCGATACGGCGAGGGCGGCCGCGTCGTACCGCAAGCTTGCCGAGGCGGGCAACCGCGAGGCCCAGTTCTGGCTCGGCCATCTCCATGCCGAAGGCCTCGGCGTGTCCTGGGACGACTCCGCCGCGGCGTCATGGTACGGCAAGGCGGCCGAACAGGGGCATCCGCGCGCCCAATACGCTCTGGCCCGGCTCACCGAAACCGGAAAGGGGACAGCCAAGGACATCCCCCAGGCCGTGGCCTGGTATAAGAAGGCCGCCGACCAGGGCCACGTCGGCGCGCAATTCCGTCTCGGCGCGATCTACGGCAACGGGCTCGGTGTCGCCAAGGACGGCGCCGCGGCCGTCGCGTGGTACCGCAAGGCCGCGCAGAAGGACCACCCCGGCGCGCAAGCGGCGCTCGGCCGGCATTACGCCCGCGGCGAGGGTCTCGCCAAGGATCTGGTCCAGGCCTATGTCTGGTTCAGCCTGGCCCGCAACAACGGCGAGACATCGGGCGCGGAGGAACAGGATGCGATCAGAAAACAGATGTCGCCGGACGAGTTGACCAAGGCGCAGGCGCTGACCTGGCAATGGCTCCAGCGCAGCAAGACGGACTGAGGCGCCTCGCCGCGCAGGCGCCGGCCAAGACGGGCAATCCGCCTTTCGCCCCCCTTTGGGCGTGCATCCCCGGTTGGAATTGGTAAACTCCCGCGCGATTGAGGCGCGAGGTGAGACAAGCCCAATGTTGATCGACAGCCATTGCCATCTCGACTTTCCCGACTTTAAGGGCGAGCGGGAAGACGTCATCGCCCGCGCCCGGGAGGCCGGCATCAAAGGGATGCTGACGATCTGCACAAAGCTTACGGACGCCGCCGCCATCCGCGCCATCGCCGCCGGCCACGAGGGGATCTGGTGCTCGCAAGGGGTCCATCCCCACGAGGCCGAACACTTCGCCGATGTCAGCGCCGACGACCTGATCGCCCTGGCGCGCCACGACGAAGTGGTGGGAATCGGCGAAACCGGGCTCGATTTCTATTACGAACATTCCCCTCGGGATACCCAGGAGACCGTCTTTAGCGCGCATATCGCGGCAGCCAGGGCGACCGGCCTGCCGCTGATCGTCCATACCCGGGATGCCGACGCCGAGACCGTGCGCATCCTCGATGAAGAACAGGAAATCGGCCCCTTCTCCGGCGTGATTCATTGTTTCAGTGCCGGTGCCGAGGTGGCCCATTGCGCGCTCGCCCACGGCATGTATATCTCGTTCTCCGGCATCCTCACCTTCAAGAATGCCGAGGCCGTGCGCGACGTGGCCCGGGAGGTGCCGTTGGAGCGGCTGCTGGTCGAGACCGACGCGCCCTATCTCGCGCCGGTGCCGATGCGGGGCAAGCGCAACGAGCCCGCCTTCACCGCCCACACCGCCGCTTACCTGGCCGAGCTCAAGGGGATCGCGCTCGAGGACCTGGCCCAAATCACCAGCGACAATTTCTTCGCCCTGTTCGCGAAGGCCGACCGGGCGGAGCTTCCCTGACGCACGGGCCCTGTGAGGCACGGGCCCCTGAGGCATAGGTCCGGAGCACGGATCCGCCCCTGCGACGGACGCCGGCTGGCACAAATCCCAGGCCGCGGATTAAAATGCCCGGGGGGAGAGGACGAGAGCGATGCGTGTCACTATCCTGGGATCCGGCGCCGCCGGCGGGGTCCCGATGATCGGCAACCAATGGGGGGCGTGCGACCCCGCGAACCCCAAGAACCGCCGCCGGCGGGCCTCGATCCTGGTGGAAGAGGGCGATGCGGCGCTGCTGGTCGATACCGGGCCCGATGTGAAGGCGCAGCTGATCGACGCCGGGGTGATGCGGCTCGACGCCATCCTCTATACCCACACCCATGCCGACCATACCCACGGAATCGACGAAATCCGCGCGTTGAACCGCCTGCAGCGCTCGGTCATCGATGCTTACGGCACCGAGGATGATTTAAATCATCTTATCAATAAATTCGGCTATGCCTTTGAACCTCCTGGGAAATACAAGGGTAGGATTGCGTTCTACAAGCCCTGCCTCGAAGCCCGCGTGTTGCGCCACGGCGAAACCGTCTCCATCGCCGGGATCGATGTGCTGCCGTTCGCCCAGGATCACGGGTTCATGGTGTCAACCGGCTACCGCTTCGGCGACATCGCCTACAGTACCGACGCCGTGGAGCTGCCCGAAGCGGCGTTCCAAGCGCTCGACGGCGTCGATACCTGGATCGTCGGCTGCCTGCAGCATGAGCCGCATCCCACCCACGCGCATTTTGCGCGGATCATGGAATGGATCGACAGGGTGGGGCCGCGCCGGGCGGTGCTGACCCACCTGTCGCTGAGGATCGATTATCAGGACCTGGCCGATGGCCTGCCGCCGCATATCCAGGCCGGCTATGACGGCATGGTGGTGACCCAGGGGAACGGGACGTAAACGGCAGGGGCGCTAACGGTGGGGCGCGCCAGGTCCGGGGAAGTTGGCCATTTTATGCTTTATCCCAACGACTTAGGTGATGCCCTTATATTTTCCATAATATACATTATGCGAATCTATAAACAGGCCTAAACCCTCAGACCCACTCGAAGCGTTCTTCCCTGAGCGGACGCCCGCCGCGCCGCCCCTGCATCGGTCCCTTGGCCACGCCGCAGGCCCGGCCGCCCATTTTGAGAAAATACCCGCGCGACGGAATCCCTTGGACCACCATGGCGTAGAAATCCTTGAGGCCGGAGGCGGACATCTTTTCCCGGAACCGCGCAAAAAGCGCCCTGCCGACACCGCGTCCCTGGCATTTTTTCATCAGATAAAGCGCGTAGAGCTCCCCCGACCGGCGGTGGACCGGCTCCCGCGCCGGCCCGCCATAGGCGAAGCCCACGACCTCGCCCCGGGCGTCTTCGACCACCAGGAAGACATGGGCCGGGGTCAGTTGGGAAAGCGCCGTCTCCCAGATCGGGATGCGGTCGGCCACGCTCCGCGCCTTCAGCGACCGCTCGGACATCAGGCCGCGGTAGGTCTCGCTCCAGGACCCGACATGGACCCGGGCGATGGCTTCGGCGTCGATCACCCGCGCATCGCGTATGGTATAGCCCTCCGGCGCCGCCATTTTTCCCTCAATCTCGTCTTTCTCCGCCCAACGCCCCCATCTTGCGCCAAAGGGGCGGCCGGGGAAAACCCGGTGGATCACGTTCGGCGCCAGCCGCGGCGGTTCTCATCGCCGCCGCCCCATTCTAAACTCGCCCCCCGGCACATCCCAGGCGTGGACGAACCCCATGACCAGCACACCCATAGAACGACTGATCGAAGTGATGGCGCGGTTGCGCGATCCTAAGGGCGGCTGCCCCTGGGACCTCGAGCAGAGTTTCGAGACCATCGCGCCATATACCATCGAAGAGGCCTACGAAGTGGCCGACGCCATCGCCTCGGGCGACCGCGCCCGCCTCCGCGACGAGGTCGGCGATCTCCTGTTCCAGGTGGTCTACTACGCCCAGATGGCCAAGGAGGAAGGCGCCTTCGACTTCGATGCCGTCGCCGAGGCCGAGAGCGACAAGATGATCCGCCGCCATCCTCATGTCTTCGGCGACGCCGAGGTCGCCGATGCCGGCGCCCAGACCCAAGCCTGGGAAGCGCACAAGGCGGCGGAACGGGCCGGCGGACACGAGCAGGCGGACGGCGCGGCGACGCTCGCGGGCGTGGCCCGGGCGCTCCCTGCCCTGATCCGCGCCGACAAGCTCGCCAAACGCGCCGCCCGGGTCGGCTTCGACTGGCCGACGACCGCCGATGTCGTCAACAAAATCGAGGAGGAACTGGCCGAAACCACGGCCGAGATCGATGGCGCGGCGCCCAGGGACCGCCTTGAAGACGAGATCGGCGACCTGCTCTTCGCCGTCGCCAATCTCGCGCGCAAGCTCGAGATCGATCCCGAGGCGGCGTTGCGACGCACCAACGACAAGTTCGTCGCCCGCTTCGCCCATATCGAGGCCAGGCTCGCCGCGGACGGCCGGACGCCGGAGCAGTCCGACCTCGAGGAGATGGACCGATTGTGGACCGAGGCCAAGGGGGCCGAAACCTAGGCATCGGACGCCGGCCAGGGCGAACGTCCGGGCCGACGACGCCGCATCGCCCTCCCCTCGCTCACCCCTCCGGCCGCGTCAGCAGGTCGATCAGGCTGGAGGTGTCCCAGCGCCCGCCGCCGCGCTCCTGGACCCGGGCATAGAAGCCGTCGACGATCTCGGTGATGGGCAGCGCGGCCCCGTTGCGTGCGGCCTCGGCGCGGCAGATGCCGAGGTCCTTGCGCATCCAGTCGACGGCGAAGCCGAAATCGAATTCGCCCCGGATCATGGTCTTGCCGCGGTTCTCCATCTGCCAGGACTGTGCCGCGCCCTTGGCGATGACGTCGATCACGAGCTCCATATCGAGCCCCGCCTTGAGCCCGAAATTGAGCCCCTCGGAGAGGCCCTGGACGAGGCCGGCGATGCAGATCTGGTTGACCATCTTGGTGAGCTGGCCGGCCCCCGCCGGCCCCATCAGGGTGACCGCCTTGGCATAGCTCTGGATGACCGGTTCGGCCTTTTGGAAAACCGCCGCCTCGCCGCCGACCATGACCGTCAGCTGCCCCTGCTCGGCGCCGGCCTGGCCGCCCGACACCGGTGCATCGAGGAATCCGATCCCCTGCCCTTGGCCCGCCGCGGCAAGCTCGCGGGCAAGGTCCGCCGAGGCGGTGGTGTGGTCGACGAAGACCGCGCCTTCGGCCATCGCCGCGAACGCGCCCTTATCCCCCAGGGTGACCGCGCGCACGTCGTCGTCGTTGCCGACGCAGGCAAGGACCAGCTCCGCACCCTCGGCCGCGGCCGCCGGGCTGTCGGCCACCGCGCCGCCATGGGCCGCAACCCAGGCCTCGGCCTTTTCGCGGGTCCGATTGAACACGGTGACCGCGTGGCCCGCCGCGGCCAGGTGCCCCGCCATGGGGCCGCCCATGACCCCGAGGCCGATGAATGCCAGTTTCTTTCCGTTGTCCGCCATGGCCGTCTCCGTTCGCTTCGCGCCGGCAGTGTAGACAAAAAGAAGGGGCCGCGAAACGCGGCCCCTCCCGATAAGGAAACGGTGACAGAGGCGTTTAGAAGCCGCCCATGCCGCCCATGCCGCCCATGTCCGGCGGCATCGCCGGGGCGTCCTTCTTCTCGGGCAGCTCGGCGACCATCGCCTCGGTGGTGATCAACAGGCCGGCGACCGAAGCCGCATCCTGCAGCGCCGTGCGCACCACCTTGGTGGGATCGATGATGCCCGACTTGACGAGGTCTTCGTACTTGCCGGTCTGGGCGTTGAAACCGCGGTTCTGGTCCTTGCCCTCCAGCAGCTTGCCGACGACCACGGAGCCGTCGTCGCCGGCGTTCTCGACGATCTGGCGGATCGGCGACTGCAGGGCCCGGCGCACGATGTCGACGCCGACCTTCTGGTCGTCATTGGCGACCTTGAGGCCCTTGAGCTTCTGGCTGGCATAGAGCAGCGCCACGCCGCCGCCGGGAACGATGCCCTCCTCCACCGCGGCACGGGTGGAATTGAGCGCGTCGTCGACGCGGTCCTTGCGCTCCTTGACCTCGACCTCGGTGGCCCCGCCGACCTTGATCACAGCGACGCCGCCGGCGAGCTTGGCCAGCCGCTCCTGCAGCTTCTCGCGGTCGTAGTCCGAAGTGGTCTCCTCGATCTGCTGGCGGATCTGCGTGCAGCGGTCCTGGATCGCCTTGTTCTTGCCGGCGCCATCGACGATGGTGCTCTCCTCCTTGGAGATGGCGACGCGCTTGGCGCTGCCCAGCATATCCATGGTGGCGTTCTCGAGCTTGATGCCGAGATCCTCGCTGATCACCTGGCCGCCGGTGAGGATGGCGATGTCCTGCAGCATGGCCTTGCGCCGGTCGCCGAAGCCCGGCGCCTTGACGGCCGCGACCTTGAGGCCGCCGCGCAGCTTGTTCACCACCAAGGTGGCAAGG
>JAWWBR010000146.1:0-8431 GCA_033720855.1 Alphaproteobacteria bacterium | reverse complement strand
GGGATCCGGTCAGGGCGGCGGCGCTGGCCGCTCTGGTCGCGGCCGGGGTCGTCATATACGCCGCCCTGGCCCAGATTTCCGGCGCCGTGTCCCTGGCCGAGCTCAAGCGGGCGATGTCGTCGGACGGGGAGAAGGAAGGGCCGGCGGCGGAGGGCGGCGGTGCGCCGATCCCTTGACCGGACGGCACCCGAAGGGCCATAAACACCGCCCGTAAACGGACGAGTCATGGCGGATAGGATTATGAACCGCATCTTTTCAGGTGTTCAGCCCACCGGAAACCTGCACCTCGGAAACTATCTCGGGGCCATCCGCAATTGGGTCGATCTTCAGGACGACTACGATTGCATTTTTTGCATCGTCGATCTTCATGCCCTGACCCTGCCCCAGGATCCCGCGGAATTGCGCGCCAACACCCGCGAGGTCACGGCCGCCTATCTCGCTGCCGGAATCGACCCCGAAAAATGCATCATTTTCAACCAATCCTCGGTGCCCGGGCATTCGGAATTGGCGTGGCTGTTTTCCTGTATCACGCCCCTGGGCTGGCTCAACCGCATGACCCAGTTCAAGGAGAAGGCCGGCAAACACCGGGAAAACGCCGGCCTCGGCCTCTATGCCTACCCCGTGTTGATGGCGGCCGACATTCTTCTTTACAAGGCGACCCACGTGCCTGTCGGCGAAGACCAAAAACAGCATCTGGAGCTGTGCCGGGACATTGCCGGGGCCTTCAACCGTTTATACGCGACCGACTATTTCCCCCTGCCCGAGCCGCAGATCCTGGGTGAGGCGACACGGGTCATGAGCCTGCGCGACGGCACCGCGAAAATGAGCAAGTCCGACGCTTCCGATTATTCGCGCATCAACATGACCGATGATGCCGATACCATCGCCCTTAAGGTGCGTAAGGCGCGGACCGATCCCGAGCCCCTGCCGGAGACCGCAAAGGGGTTGGCGGGTCGTGCGGAGGCGGCCAACCTGGTGGGACTCTATGCCGCGCTCACACGTACAAGCCGCGATCAGGTTCTGGAAGAATTCGGCGGCAAGATGTTTTCCGAATTCAAGGGCGCATTGGCCGAGGTCGCGGTCGACACGCTGGGACCGATGGGGGCGGAAATGCAGCGTCTCTTGGCGGAGCCCGGCTATGTCGACGGTGTGCTGCATCGCGGCGCCGAACGCGCCGGTGAAATCGCCCAGCACCATCTCTCGGAAATCCATCGCATCGTCGGCCTGTTGAGGCCCTGAACCATTGCGCGCTCCCCGGCTGGGGTGGTTTTTACTTGCGCTTTCACTGGGCACGGCGCAATAACGGTTTACCGACAACCCCATCGATCAAGCCGGCGTCGACGAGGTCGCCGTCATCTCAATGCAGATTTATCTGCCCATCGCCGAAATCTCACTGGATGTGCTCCTCCTGCTGGCCATGGGCGGGGGCGTCGGTTTCCTGTCCGGCATGTTCGGGGTCGGCGGCGGATTCCTGATGACACCACTGCTTATCTTCATCGGGGTCAGCCCCGCCGTGGCGGTGGCCTCGGAGGCGAATCAGGTGGTCGCCGCGTCGGCCTCCGGCGTGCTTGCCCATATGCGCCGGGGCAATGTCGATTTCAAGATGGGTTTGGTTCTCCTTGCCGGCGGCATCGCCGGTTCGAGCTTCGGCGTCTGGTTGTACTCGCTGCTGCGGGCGATCGGCCAGTTGGACCTGGTGATCGCGCTGTCCTACGTGGCATTCTTGGGCATCATCGGCAGCCTGATGTTGGTGGAATCGGTGCGCGCCGTTCTGCGCAAAAGCAGAGCCGGAGGGGTGCGCCGCAAGCTGCATCAGCATACCTGGCTGCACGGCCTTCCGTTCAAGATCAGGTTCCGTAAGTCCAAGCTTTATATCAGCGCGATTTTGCCGCTCGGCATTGGCTTTTTCGTCGGCATCCTGTCCGCGATCATGGGGGTTGGGGGCGGCTTTATCATCGTCCCGGCGATGATCTACGTGCTCGGCATGCCGACAATCATGGTGGTGGGGACGTCGCTGTTTCAGATCATCTTCGTCACCGCCAACGTGACCTTCCTGCAGGCCGTCAACAACCAGACCGTCGATGTCGTGTTGGCCCTGATCCTGCTTGCCGGCGGTGTGATCGGAGCCCAGTTCGGCGGTCGTTTCGCCCACCGGATATCGGGGGAATATCTCCGGTTCCTGCTGGGCCTGTTCGTGTTGTTCGTCGGCGCCATGATCGTAATCGGGTTGGTGGCGACACCCGACGATATCTATTCCTTGGGCCCGGGGGCACAACGATGACGGGCCGGATCCTCAAAATGTTGTTGCTGGCCATGGGGCTGGGTCTTGCCGCGCTGCCGGGAGCCCTCCGCGCCCAGGAGCTGGTTGCGGATTCGTCGCGTCATCTCGTCGCAATCACCACCGGTTTCGTTGGCACCGAGGTGCTGTTGTTCGGCGCGACCGAGGGCGCGGGCGACGTGGTCCTCGTCGTCCGCGGCCCATCGCGGAACGAGGTCGTGCGCCGCAAGGGGCGGCACGGTGGCATATGGATCAACGACTCGCAGTTGACCTTTAAAGGCGTGCCCTCCTTTTACTGGCATGCCGCCTCCAAGCCTATCGAGACCCTGCTGCGGCCGGCCGCGCTGAGGCGGCACGGAATCGGGGTCCAGTTCCTGAGACTGCCGCCGGGTCGGGACGTCAGCGAGAATGAGCTCGCCGACTTCCGCGCCGGGTTCATTCGGCGAAAGGTGTTGACGGGACTGTTCACGGTGCGCCCGCGGGATGTCACCTTCCTCGGGCAGCGACTCTTTCGCTCGGCGATCTACCTGCCGCCCAACGTTCCGACGGGATCGTACACGATCAACGTATACCTGGTGCGCCAGGGCCGAGTCGTCAGCGCGCAGACGGTGCCGCTGTCGGTTCATAAGATCGGCATTAGCGCCAAAGTGTACCAATTCGCGCACACGCAATCCGTCCTCTACGGCATTCTCGCTATCGTCATCGCCCTTGCCGGGGGTCTGCTTGCGGGTGTGATCTTCAGAAGGGCTTAAGACCATGTCTCTGGGCAACGAAGGTAATGCAGACGGAAATGCGGCTGCGCCGGGCAATGGCGAGAATGAACGCATCTTCCTGGTGGTGCTCGACGCCACGGAGGAACATCGCAAAGCGCTTCGGTTTGCGAGTCTCCGGGCCAAGCGGACGGGCGGCCGCGTCGCCCTTCTCTATGTCATAGAGCCGGCCGAGTTCAAGCACTGGATGGCGGTTGAGGACATCATGCGCGAGGAGCGCCGGGAGGAGGCGGAAACCCTGCTCCATGAGGTTTCCGCCGATGTTCAGGAGCTTTCCGGCAAAACGCCGGTCTACTTCCTGCGCGAGGGCGACCTGGCGGAGGAATTGCTGAAGCTGATTAATGAGGAAAAGAGTATCTCCATCCTGGTGCTGGCGGCGGCGTCCGGCAGCAAGGGCCCGGGACCCCTCGTCACCGCCCTGACGGGCAAGGGGTCGGGCAGCCTGCCGGTACCCTTGACCGTGGTGCCTGGGGGTCTGACCGACGAGGAAATCGATGCCTTGACCTGAGGCGTGGGGCCTCCGGTGCGGGGATGGAACGCGCCGGCGGGAAACCGCAAAGCTTAACCACGACGCCACCAGTCGTTAACCTTAATATCCAATAAGTAATTGATTTTAATACGATAAATTGACTTGATTTTGATCGGTTATTTACCCACCTTAAGGGATACTAAACGACGACGAATGTGTTCCTTTTCTTGCGGCGCTTTGGCGCGGCCATGTGTGCTGCGCAGAAGGCAGCACAAGCGACGGGACGACGGCGAGAGGATATGTTTATTCAAACCGAACAGACGCCTAATCCGGCGACCCTGAAGTTCCTTCCGGGACGTCCCGTGATGGAGCGGGGTACGTTGGACATTCCCGACGCCGCGGCGGCGAGCCGGTCACCCCTGGCCAAGAGCCTGTTCGTGGTCGAGGGCGTAGCCGGGGTATTCCTGGGCTCTGACTTCATTTCCGTCACCAAGGACGAAGAGCGGGACTGGTCGACGCTGAAGCCGGCAATCCTCGGTGCGATCATGGAGCACTACACCTCCGGTGCGCCGGTCGTGGAGGGAGACGCCGAGGCGGAAACGCAATCAGAGGACGACGATGCCATCGTCGTCCAGATCAAGGAACTTTTGGACACCAGGGTCCGTCCGGCGGTGGCCCAGGACGGTGGCGATATCGTCTTTCGTCGGTTCGATGACGGGATCGTTTATCTGCATATGCAGGGCGCGTGTTCCGGCTGTCCCAGCTCGACGGCAACGTTGAAAATGGGGATTGAGAACCTGCTGAAACATTTCATTCCGGAGGTCAGAGAGGTGCGTCCGGTCGATTAGGCGCAGGCCTTTTGAACGCGGCACAAAGATGGACCGAGGGGACGGCCGTCTTTCGCAATCTAAGAGGATTGATGAAAGTGGCAAAGATTAACAACATAGTTCCGATCACATGGCCGACCGTGAAAAGGGCGGTCGCGCGGTGGTGTGCCGTCAGCGCGGGCGTGGCCGAGAGAATCCGGCCCCATCTGGCTCGGGCCGTGGCGAGGCACTGGGCGAGCTTGGCCGGCGTCGTCGTGGTCAGCATCATGGTTGTCGGCGGGCTGGCCCAGATTCCGGCGAACCCGTCCGGCAAGGACCGGGGTGTTCCTGCGGCTGAGTCAAACGCCAGCGATGGCCGCGCCCCCGCCGTCGCGGCCGCGGCTGGTTTCAAGCCGGGCGGAGTGAGCGTCGTCCCCGCGAGCGCCCATAAGTTGTTCAGGAATTTCCGCAAGATCGGCTATCGCTTGGAGGACGTGCGTAACGGCGCCGGCCCAGTCCCCCGTGTCTTCGTCAAGGCGATGCCGCAGGATATCGGTGAGGTGCCGTCCGTCGCGACCCGCAAGGCGGTCTTTATCAAGACCATGCTGCCGTTGGTCCTGCGCACCAATGAGGAGATCCGCGCCATCCGTGCCAAGGTGTTGGCCCTGACGGAGAGAAAGGCGAAAGGCACGGCCGTGGCGCCCGCCGACCGCGCGTGGCTTGCGGCCCAATACGATCGTTTCGGCGTCGCCATGGGCGACCGCGCGACGCTTTTGCGCCGTGTCGACGTCGTTCCGCCCTCTTTGGCCCTTGCCCAAGCGGCCGAGGAAAGCGGCTGGGGATCGTCGCGCTTTGCCCTGGAGGGCCGGGCGCTGTTTGGCCAGAGGACCTACCGAAGCGCGCCGGGCCTGGTTCCGGGCAAGCGCCCCGAAGGCGCGCGTTTCAGGATCAAGAGCTTCGACCACCTTCTCGAGGGCGTCCGGTCATACGTCCAGAACCTCAATACCCATCCCGCCTATAAGCGGTTCCGAACCTTGCGGGCCCATCTTCGCGCCGCGGGAGGCAGCGGAAGCGGGTTCGATTCCCTGCGCCTGGTCGAAACGCTCCACAAATACTCGGAACGTGGTGCGGCCTATATCCGGACCATCAAGACGATCATCCGGGTCAATGACCTGAGGGCGCTGGACGGGGCGCGGCTGAGCCGGGCTCAGCCCGTCCGCCCGGACCCCGCCTGACCGCACCGTTTAATTACCATCGCCGACGATTGGCCTGCCTGGCCTAGGCCCCGGGCACGAAGAACTGCATGCCGATCCAGCGCCAGCGACCGGCCGCCGCCGGCAGCGTGCAGTTGATGCGCGAGCGCCCGGCTTTGAAAGGTCCGGGCGGCCGCACCTCTATGCGGCGCGCTCCGAGGCGCTCGATGGGCAATTTTCCATGCGCCGAAGAGTAACAGGCCAAGGCTCCTAGCCCCTTCACGCCTTCGCCAACGGTGAAGCCGAAGGCGGGAGGATTGGGGCCAAGGGCCGGGTCCCGGGGAATGACGTCGCGGGCATGGAAGGCGAGCGCATTGGCGGCCAGGCGAAAACGGGCCAGGGAGCCGAAACGTTCGTTCATGGCGAACCGCGGAAGGTAGAAGAAATCCGAGCCGCCATGCATGACGCCGGAATGTTGGCCGAACGCTGCCGTGTAGCCGGCCGCCCGCGCCGCGGCCATGACCACCCGGCTCGCTTCCCCGTAGGGATAGGCAAACAGCCGCGGACGGAACCCCAGTTCCCGTTCATAACGCGCGTTGGACCTGTCGAGCTCTTCCTTGACTGCCTTCAAACTCATCGCCGGCAGGTGCGCGTGGGTGTCGGTATGGGCGCCGATGCCGACCCCGGCGCGATGCAGTTCGCGAATCCGGTCCCAATTCATGTACTCGCCGCCGCCGCGGTCGACCGAAGCGGTGGCCACGAACAACGTCACGGGCAGCCGCGCTTTCCTGAGCCTCGGCCAGGCTTCCCGATAAACCGACAAAAACGCGTCATCGATGCTCAGTCCGACGGTGCGGTCGGGCAAAGGCGCGCCGGAACCCAGGGCGGCAACGATCCTATCAAGCGGGAGCACCGCATATGTGCCACTGGCCAGTTCGGCCAAATGCGCGTCGAACTGATCGAGGTGAATGTTGGTGGACGGCGAGGCCCGCTCTCCGAAGCGGTGGTACATCATCACCACGGCCGAGGCCGGCTCCTTTGCTGCGAGCATGGCGGGCCAGGGGGCGGCGAGGAACAGCGCCAAGACGGCCCCCAAAAGGCGGTGGAGACGGCCCGGTGCTGCGGTTCGGGCGTGGCCTTGATGTCGAGGTGCGGCGGGGGACGGCGCGGTCATGAGCGGTCGGAGGCGGGGCGTCTATTTCGCGGGCATCATTGGCTGATCCAGGTCCTGGTCACTGATCAGCGGGTAGCGGCGAGACTCGAACATCTGGTAATGCCACCATTCATTACGGTAAAAATCCCAACCTGCGGCGGTCATGAGCCCGAGCAGCAGGTGGCGGTTGATCTGCGCCTCGCGCGGGATGTCTTGATTGCCATGGTGGGCCCGCGGCGTGAAATCGTCGAATCCCGTGCCCATCTCGAGGGGCAGGCCTTCCTCATCCACCAGGGTGAGGTCTACGGCGACGCCTCGGGAATGGGGCGAGCCGCGCCTGGGGTCGGCGAGGAAATCTGGGTTGGGGGTATGGTTCCACAGAACCCATTGCGCTTCCGTTGGTCGGAAGCCGTCGAAGATCAAAAAGCGCAGGCCGATGGATGCGGCCAGCTCGATGGCGCGCGCGAGAAGCTTGGCCGCGTCGCCATGCAGGTAACACGCCGGTCGGCCGTAGACCGGCTGCCCGGTGAAATTTTCGCTGCCCGCGTACGCAATCTGCAGATCAACGTCGAAGGCCGATTCGTTGATCTCGACCAGGGCGTGCCCGGCGTTCGCTGTCGTTGGCACCGTCATCATAGTCAGTTTAGCACGGGTTTTCCCTCTCGACCTTCGGCACGGCCCGTGGAATGAAAATTCTTGGCTTGGATAGCGCCACCACGGGCTGTTCGGCGGCCGTCTGGTCGGACGGCGAAATCCTTGCCCGCCGTTTCGAGGAGATGGAGCGAGGCCAGGCTGAACGGCTCAATCCGATGATCGGCGAGGTCATGGAGGAATGCGGGTTGGACTTCCATGACCTCGATGGCATTGCCGTGACCGTCGGTCCGGGCGCCTTTACGGGATTGCGCATCGGCTTGGCGGTGGCGCGCGCCCTTGCCTTGGCGGCTCCGATGCCGATCATCGGCATCACCACCTTTGCCGCCCTCGCCCGAGCCGTTCCCGACGCTGAGCGGAGCGGGCGCCTGCTCGTCATCGCGGTCAACGGTAAGCGACGGGACGTCTACGTCGAAATGACCGACAGCAGGGGACGGATCGTTACCGAAGCAACGACATTCGACCCCGCCGCTGGCCCGGCGGCATTGCCGGGAGATCCGCTTCTCATCGCCGGGGATGGCGGGCCTCAGCTTCGTGCGGCATTCGAAGGTTGCGGTGAGGTCGGAGAAGACGCCGATGCGCGGATCCGATTCTCCGAGGCCATGGGACCGCCCGATGCGGCCCACGTGGCGTCCGCAGGCGGAGCCGTCCTTGCCGGCGGCGGTAGGCACCCCGTTGTCCCGCCGCGTCCCCTTTATGTGCGCGCCCCCGACGCCCGCCTCCCCGGAAAAAGGGACGGACGATGAAGGCCTTATCCCAACCCCCCGGGGCCACCCTGATCGATGCCACCGCGGCACATGGAGCGGTGATCGCGCAGTTGCACAAGGCGTGTTTCGACGAGGCCTGGAGCGTCTTTACGGTTCGCCAGGTGCTGGCCATGCCCGGGGCGTTCGGCCTGCTGGCGATGGCGCAGGACGCGCCCGATGGCGCGGGGTTGCTCGGCTTCGCCTTGGGTCGAAGCGCGGCAGGGGAGTGCGAACTGTTGTCGCTCGCCGTCGTTGACAGCGCGCGGGGCCAGGGAATCGGCGCCGCGCTTTTGGCCGCGGCACTGGAGCGTGCCGGCAAGGATGGCGTTACACGGATGTTCTTGGAAGTGGCCGAGGATAATGTC
>JAWWBR010000145.1:0-8464 GCA_033720855.1 Alphaproteobacteria bacterium | reverse complement strand
CCTGCCGCCCGGATAGGCGGGCTTGACCGCACGGGGGGCCACCGTTGGGACCGAGGTGTCGTCCCCGCCCATGAGGGCGCTATCGACCGCCGCCCTGAGCATGGCGGTCGCGCGGTCGGCGGTGATCGCCGGCGCGCCCGCGCCCGGTTTGATCCTCCTCAAGTTGCGCGCGACCGCTTCGAGCCGCGTCCGCTGTTCGGCAGTCAGCCCGCCGACGGTCCGGTTGCGCAAAGCGCCGAATTCGCTCCGCAACAACCAGATTTTGCCGGCGATGAAAGAGTCGGAGAAAAGCGGTTTTCGACCCAGCGCCGTCTCCACCGCTTTGAGGAGATCGGCGAAGGCCGGCGCCGCGCGATCGACCACATCTCGGACCTTCGATGAAGCGGGAACCTCCGCCTTGGGCGCCGCGGGCGCCCCCAGGACCAACAGGGCCAGGCAGAAAAGGGCAAAACCAAGATGGCCGATGAGGCGCTTCGCTGGGATTACCGTGTTCATCGCCTCGCCGACCCTCCACGCTGAGAAACGGTCCCTATTGAACATCGGAGGCCGCGTCGGCGCAACTGCCGGAAAGGGTCGAGAGGCTGAACCGGACGATGCCCCGCCTAGGCAGTCAGATCGCGGCGCGTCATTTTGTCGCGCGATCGATCGCGGTGCGGATCTTGCGGGCCAGATCGGCCTTGCGGTAGGGCTTTTGCAACAGTTCGACATCGTCCCCGAAGGCACTCGATTCGAAGTTGGCGAGGTCGGTATAGCCCGATGTATAGAGCACCGCCATGCCGGGATGACGGCGCCGCACCTCGGCCGCCAGCTGCGGCCCGCTCATGCCGCCGGGCAGGACCACGTCGGTGAACAGCAGGTTGATCCGGGGCGTCGCGTCGAAAATTTTCAGGGCGCCGGCCCCATCGGCGGCCGCTTCGATCTGGTAGCCGAGGCTCCTGAGCAGGGCGACCGAGAGGGTCCGCACGTCGGGGTCGTCCTCGACCACCAGAACGGTCTCGCCGCGGGCGTCTGGGAGCTCCGCTTTCTCCGGCACGGTGGGCGCCGCCTCGGATTCCTCCGACCGCGGCAGATAGAGCTTGATGCTCGTCCCCTTCCCTTCCTCACTGTAGACGGTGACGTGGCCTCGCGATTGTTTCACGAAGCCGTAAACCATGGACAGGCCGAGGCCGCTGCCGCGGCCCGCCTCCTTGGTGGTGAAGAAGGGGTCGAAGACATGCGCCAACACGTCCTTGGGCATGCCGACCCCGGTGTCGGTCACCGCGATCATCACATAGTCCCCGGGCTCGACCTCCGCCTGGGCCGCGGCATAGTCGTCATTGAGGCTGACATTCGATGTCTCCAGGCCGAGGGTGCCGCCCACGGGCATCGCGTCCCGGGCGTTGATGGCAAGGTTGAGAAGCGCGTTTTCCAGGAGATTGGGGTCGGCTTCACAGGGCCATAGGTCGTCGTCGCCGGCGACCCGGATCTCGATGTTCTCGCCCAGGGTGCGGCGCAGCAGATTGGTCAGGCTCCCAACCAGGTCTCCCGCATCGATGGTTTCCGGAAACAGTGTCTGCTTGCGGGAAAAGGAGAGCAGCTGACTGGTCAGCGAGGCCCCGCGCTCGCCGGCGCCCCTGACCGCCTCGAGGAAAGGCCAAACGTCACTGCCCTGACGGACCGCGTCCTCGGCCAGATCGATATTGCCGAGGCTGATCGCCAGCAGGTTGTTGAAGTCGTGGGCGATCCCGCCGGTGAGCTGCCCCACGGCCTCCATCTTCATCGCCTGCTGAAGCCGCGTTTCGGCCTCGCGCCTTTCGGTGACATCGGTGAGCGTCGATATAAATCCGCCGCCCGGCATCGGCGTGTGTTCGTAAAAATAGGTGCGGCCATCGGCGAGGGTCCGCTCACCGCTGGCGGAGACACCGGTGCCGGCAAGCTGTTCCGTGATCCTGGCCTCGATATCCGCTTCGTCCTCGCCCCGGGACAGCGCCCGGGCTCGGATCAGGTCGCCGCGGTGCATCCCGACATGAACGTCGCCGGGCGGCAGGCCCATGATCTCCTCGTATTGGCGGTTGAAGGCGATCAGCGTGTCATCGGCATCGTAGACGGCGATGCCCTGGGCCATGTTCTCGAAGGTGACTTCGAGGACACGCGCCTGTTCGGCCGCTTCCCGCTCGGTACGCTTGCGGGCGGTGATATCGGTCAGGGTAATGATATACCCGCCGTCGGGCATCGGCATGATCTCGCAGGAAAAAGAGCGGCCATTGGGCAAAGTGCGCTCGGTGCTCACCGGTTCCGCGCTGGCGGCGAGCCGTCGCTCGACCGTCGCGTCGACCTCGCCACCGGCGAACTGTCCCAGCTCCGCCCGATAGCGGAGGATTTCATCGCGGCTCATTCCGGTCCGGAGGAAGCCCGGAGGCAGGTCCAGGATATCGGCATATTGGGGATTGAATGCGACCAGCATGTGATCGGCATCGTAGACGGCGACGCCCTGGGCCATGTTTTCGAACGTGGCCTCAAGCAGCCGGGACTTCTCGGCCGCCTCCTCCTCCGCCCGCATGCGGTCGGTGACATCCAGATAGAGGCTCATGGTGTATTCGAGCCGCCCCCCGGCGTCCCGGACGGCGGACATTTCCCGGGTCACCCAGATCATTTCGCCGTCTTTTCGAATATAGCGCTTCGTCGTCTGAATGCTGTCCACTTCACCGGCCTGCAGCTTCTCGCGCGCCTCCTTGTTGGCGGGCTGATCGTCCGGATGGGTGAAATTGCGGAACTGCATTTGCTGCAGCTCCTCTCGGGAATAGCCCATCATCTTCTCGAAAGCCGAGTTGACGAGCAGCGCCCTATCGCGATTGTTTCTGATCGCTATACCGATACCGCTGTTCTCGAAAACCGTCTGGAACCGTGTTTCGCTGCCCTGGGACCTCGCCACGGCGGCGTCCAGGCGCCGGTTCATGAGGATGAACCCGGCGGCGATGCAGACGACGGCCACGGGAAAAACGAACCAACTGAATTCGAGATGGAGGGTTTCCATAGCGGTCATCGCCGCCCGCCCGTCCACCAATTGCGGCATCACCCACATGGTGTAGAGATCGGCGGCAAAGAACAGGGCGATGACGGTCAGGCCGAGGGCGACCAGGCCGCGGTCGAAAGCGCCGCCCTGCCCTGCACCCGGCACGCGCCGGCCGGCGCAGAAAACCCGGTAGCCGGCGTAGATGGTGACCGCCACGATCACCACATCGACGCCGGTCATCAGGTTGATGGAGTTCCAGGCCATTGCCTTCCGATTCTCCCCGGCTCGTGCGCCCGGTCAGCCAAATACCTGGAAAATCCTTGCCGTCCCGGCACCAAAAATAGCCTAAGACATTTTTCGTACAGGCATTTGCTTAATTTACGGATACTTCCGTCATTACTTTATTGGGTATTATCAACTCCCATTATGGGGATCAACCCAAATTCAACTTTCGGTCGTTGATTGGCCGATTCCTCGTATGCCTCAGGTGCCGATACGGCTTCCGGCCGCAATCGGATCATCCCGGCGAAGGTCCGGTGTCACCTTGACGCTTCCGGAACGGGTGTTTTTGGTCGCTGCTACTCTGCGGCCGACGGGCGCGTGGACGCCTTTCGAACCGGAGCCGCGCGGCTTCCCCGGCCTCGAGGGGCCACACGCTGAGGCGCGCCGTTTACCTTGTGTTAACCATGAGGCGCGAACAATAGCGCCGTCCTGAACCGCAACTTGGGGAACGGAGGGGACGCATGCTTGGGGACGCAGCCGTCGATCGGCTCAGCGATCTTGTGGAGACGCAGTTGCGGCCGCTGGCGCTCAAGGGCAAGGCCACGGCGCAAAACGCACTGGGCGTGGTGTGCCAGAACGGCTGGGGCTGCGAGCCCAACTACGCCGAAGCCGAGAGCTGGTATCGCCGCGCCGCGGAACAGGGCGATGCCCAGGCGCAATACAACCTCGCCAATATCTTCTTCAACGGCCTCGCCATGCCGCGTCACTACGAAGAAGCCCAAGAATGGTATCTCAAGGCGGCGGAACAGGGCCATGCCGACGCGCAGTTCCATCTCGGCTTCATTTACGCCAACGGCATCCGCGTCGCTTGCGATGACATCGAGGCCGCACGCTGGTACGCGAAGGCCGCCGAACAAGGGCATACCAAGGCCCAGGTCAATCTCGGCGTGATCTACTGCAACGGGCTCGGCATCCTCGAGAACAAGGTGCTCGCCCATATGTGGTTTGCCCTGGCCGCCAAGAATGGCGAGGACGGCGCCGCCAAGAACCGCGATGCCGTGGCCCGGGAGCTCACGGACGACGAGCGCGCCAAGTCACGTGAACTCGCGCGCCGCTGGCTGAGGCGACACGGCCGCTAGGGCATCGGCGCCTGGCCGGGTATTCGGAGATCGCGCCTCACCCGCGCCTAGCGGACGCGCCGGAGCGAAGCCCCGGGAACCCGGTAAGGCGGCACGATTTTCGGTTCGTCTAAGTCATGGCCGGGCCGATGCCGAGGCCGCCGGTGTCGATGACGCGGAAGCACCCCATGGGGAATCAGATAGACCGTATCATCCGCCGGCGGCGCCGTCCGCGGCGGCGCTGCGTCCGATCGCGGCAGCGCCGGCGGCGCGATCACCGGCGGCGCGGCCGGCTCCGGCTCAAGCAGCGACCCGAACAGCCACCCTTCGGGGCCGACCGTCCCCATCTGCTGAACCTTGAGCCACTGCCCCTTGCGCCCGAACTCCATGACCCGATCGCCGCGCCTCAGGCGGGCAATAATCCGGGCCTTGGTATTGGGCGCCGCCCGCAGATTGGCCACCGCCGCCTTGACCACGTGGATCTGTCCGTTGGTCGCCGGGACGGGGCCGCCCGGCACCACGGCGAAGACGGCGGCGAGCGCCACCGGAAAGAGGATCGACAGGATGGAACGCGGCAATCTGGACATCGGCATCGGGGCTCCTTCGCTTGTGGTCCGTCGCCCGACCTAGTCGGCCGCGGCGCGGGCGGAGGCAGCGGCGCCAGGGGGCGCGGCCACACCGCCGTGGATGGCCGCCGACTTGCGGTAGCCGAGCGCGTCGGTCTCATGGACCAGGGTCTCGGGGGCCTGTTTGCGGGCGTTGGGACAGCGCAGCCACAAGCGCAGCAGATGGCGGCGGCGCTCGGGCTCGGGATGGTCTTCGTAATCGGTGCGGCCGTGGAGGATCACGTGGTTGTTGATCAACTGGATGTCGCCCGGCTGCAAGGACATGTCGAGGTAGATCTCGGGCCGCGCCGCGACCTCGACGAAGAAATCCACGGCGCCCTTTTCCACGTCGCTGAGCTCGACCCCGGCGCGCTCGACCGAGCGCTCGATGGGGCGCGGATTGAAATGGCAGGACAGCGCCCCGTCATAGAAGCTGAAGACCGGGATGCGGTGGCGCGTCAGTTTCCGCTCGTCGACCCGTTGGTGGCGGAAGATGTGGAAGTAATAGCCGCGGTAGAGCGGCTCGAGGTACTCGGGATGTTCCTCTAGGATGACGTTGTGGATGGCCATCGAGCTGGCGATCCGGCTTTCGCCGCCACGCTTTGCCCCGCGCAGCATCATCAGCCCCACCACGTCCTGGTTGAGGTCCGTGTGCATGCGCAGGCTGCCGCCCGATTCGTAACTGCGCATCTGCCGCGGGTCGGTATCCGGTCCCGTCAGGTCGACGACATGGCCCAGGCGGTCGCCCTTGTTGCTCTGCACCAGGCCGGTGCCGAAATAGGTGCCGATGCCCCAGAGGATGGTGGCGAGCTGGTCGTCGCCGTAGCGCTCCGCCGGAATGCCGCGGATCAGGACGAAGCCACGGCCGTCCTGGACCTCGTCGGAGAGGGCGGCGAGGGCGGGGCCCAAAGTGGGCAGTGGGAAATCCTCGACGCTCACCTCGTAAAGGGCCGGCGGCGCGGCGTGGGCGGCCTTGACGGCGGCATCGATTTCCTCGAGATGGTCCGCCGACAAGCGGAAGATCCACTCCTCGTTGGCGGCCATATCGGCATTGGTCCAGACGCTGGGGCCGGTCACGGGCTGCTTGATCGCGGGTATGGTCATCTTCGTCGCGCTCCCTTCGCTGCAGAGAAGCCGCCGCATACGCTAGCAACCCGCGGCGCCCGGCACAATATCGCCGGAAAGCCGGCGGCGCCGGCGAGGGCCGATTTGCGCCTTCCCCTCGACCGCCCCGGCGCCTATTCTCGGGCGCCGATCAACCGAAGAAAAGGGATTTGGCCATGGGCCAATGGATGGAAACCAATCGCGCCGTCGTCTTTCCCGCGCAGTGCGACCACCTCGGCCACATGAACGTGCGCTACTACGCCCACATTTTCGACGATGCGAGCTTCCATTGCTGGGCCAATATCGGCATCAACTTCGAAGACATGCACGCCCAAGGGGCCGTGACCGTGGTCGCCCATACCGCCACGGATTTCATACGGGAGGTGGTCGCCGGCAGTTTGGTCAGGGTCGAATCCGCCTTCGTCAAACTGGGCACCAAGAGCGCAACCTATCACCAGCGCCTGATCAACGCCGAAACCGGCGTGCTCCATGCCCGCCAGAGGCAGGTCGAGGCCTTCATCAACTTCGAGAGCCGCAAATCCGTCGCCATCCCGGACGCATTCCGGGACAAGATCACCGCGGCGCTGGTCGAAGACGCCGAGCCCTGAGCCCGCATCTTCGGGATCGCCCGGCCCCGCCCCCGGATTTCCGCCGGGTATTCCGCCCGCGCCCGCCCGGGTCGGGTCGGGCGTCATAGCCCCTTAACCGGCTGATTTGAAGGGCCTTCCGACTTTGACGGTGATTTGACGAGGGCGCAAACGCCCTCTGGACTCCCGGCTGATGGCCCCGCCCTAGCCTGATCCTGGGCCGCGCACGATGCGCGGCCGACAACAGGCATCAGGAGGTACCCATGATGAAAAATCGCGTAACACCCAAATCCCTTTTACCCCTGCTCGCCCTCGCCCTGACCGCGATTGCGGGGCCGTCCCTCGCCGCCGGCGCGCCCTCGGTCGATTGCGACGCCGGCGAGTCGCTGCAGGCGAAGGTCGATGCCGCCAAGCCCGGGTTCACCATCCATGTGACCGGCACCTGCAACGAACGCATCACCATCGTCACCGACAACATCACCCTCGACGGCGGCGGCACCGCGGTGATCGACGGCAACACGCCGGCACCGGTGCCGGGGACCGGATCGCTGTTCTCCGTCCGCGCGGCGAATGTCGTAGTCAAGGGATTCACAATCCGGGACGGGGCCGAAAACGGTCTCGCCATCGGCCGTTCGGGATCGGCGATCATCGAAAACAATGTCATCCAAGGCCATGACCGCAGCGGTGTTCTGATCAACAACGGTGCCTATGCCCGCCTCGGTGAGGGCGACGGCAACGCACCCCATGCCACGCCCGGCAACCGGGGCAACACGATCTCGGGCAACGGCAATAACGGTGTCAGCATCAACAGCAACGGCGCCGCCGACATCTTCCATAACGTCATCACTCAAAACACTGGCAGCGGCATCAACCTGAATGTCGGGGCTACCGCCGATATCGACGGCAATGAGATCACCGCCAATTCCAATGCCGGTGTCAGGCTCAGGAACGGCGCTTCGGCCCGCCTCGATGCCACGCGCCTGCATGGATCCGCAGGCGATCGCAACCTGATCGAGGGCAATCTGCGCGCCGTCGACTGTCGCACCAATAGTTCCCTGGCGGGGAGAGGCCCCGACGTCGGCACCGGCAACACCCTGCCCGACAGGAATGAAGATGACACTTGCGCAGAGCGTGTTTCGGGCTTCAATTTCCCGTGACCCACGCTCTCACTGGACTTCATGGAGGGGGACGCACCGCCGCCTCCCTCTTTTTTCGCGCAAGATATAAGGGTCGGACCCGCTTTTCCCTGCCTCGGTGACGGGGCCTTTAGAACACCGTCAACGCCCATTCGAACAGCTCGCCGAGGCCGAGGAGCTCGAAGACCAGCGGCGTCGGCCAGAACACCTTGAGCAGGATACCGAAAACGACGACGACGAAGACCTCGCCGAGGGCGGCGACGATCAGGGCCTCGCGCCAGCCCCCGCCATAGCGGCGGATGAAGAGGATCGCGTAGGCGGCGACGGTGATGTGGAAGCCAATCAGATAAACCCCCGCGCAGAGGCCGATGAGCCAGGCGATGGCGATGGCGGCGCGGCCCGCGTTCACCGCCGCGGCCGACCAGTCCAAAGGCGGTGCCCGGTCCAGGGACCCGGCGACGATGGCGTGCAGATGGATACCGGACTGGGCGAGCGCCAAGGGAATGCCGATGCCGGCGAGACAGTAGATCACCAGCGCGCCCCTGAGCGCCCATTCGTCGGCGACATAGGCGGCGGCGGCCAGGACCGCGGCCAAGACGGCAAGGAAACCGATATCGCCCCAGCGGTGGGCGCGGCTCAGGACCGCGTCGGGATCGGCCTCCCGGGCCGTCGCGCTGCGCCGCCGCTTGCGCCAGATCGG
>JAWWBR010000144.1:0-8624 GCA_033720855.1 Alphaproteobacteria bacterium | reverse complement strand
GCTCCGAGGTCGGGCAATCGACGGCGGTCGGGATATTCATCATGCGAAACTCGTCCATGGGGCGCGAATCGAGCACCACCAGATCGTCGTCTTGGTCCATCATGAGTTTCAGCTGATCGGCCGTGATGTGCGGCGTTTCGTTGGTGGTCTCGACCAGCTCTCCGAAGGCCTTGGACGGCACGTTCATGCCGCCGAAGACCTCGAACCCGGCGTCCCGCCAACCGGCGAGCCCGCCGTCCATCAGCGCGATATCGCCGTACCCCCAGCGGGCGAGACGGTCCGCGGCGCGGGCCGCCAGGTCCTCCCCGTCACCGCCATCCATCACCGTCAGCGGCGTCCCCCAGCGCGGCACCAGGTCGCGGATGAAGAGCTCCATCCGGCTCAAGGGGCAGGAGGCGGCGTAGAGCACATGGCCGCGGGCATAGACGCCCTCCTCGCGGACATCGAGGAGGGCGTGCTCCTCCCCGCCCCCGACGGCGCCGATGATTCGTTCCCGGACAACCTGTGCGCTTAACCTCTCGCTCATCCGCCTTTCACCGGGGAAACATTCAAGACGCCGTGATGATAGAGAGGTTGACGGGTGCGGGCTAGGGCCCTAGCTTCCCTTTTGCACCCATAACAAAACCGGCCGGGGGTGGGATTGCCGTCGACCGGAATCCGGGTGAAAAGATTCCGTATTATTTTTTTAGGTTCGCTGAAGGGAGGCACCTATGCGACGAAACTCCAAATCTCTTGCCGTCGGGGCCGGCGTCATTGCCGCCGTCGCCCTGGGTCTGCACAGTACCGGCGCCGCCAGCGCCGACTTCCCGAGTAAGGAAATCCAGGTCATCAGTCACGCCTCGCCGGGCGGCGGTACCGACACCACGGCGCGGATGATGATGATTCGCTCGCGGCGGATTCTCGCCAAGGGCATCAAGGCGTTTAAGAATTCCGGCGCACCCATGAACGTCGTCTATAAGCGCGGCGGCGCCGGCAAGCGCGCCCATGAGTACCTGTTGAAGCGTCCGGCCGACGGCCACACGCTGCTGGCGCTTACCCAGACGCATTTCTACACCATCGCGCGCGGCAAGACCCCGCTCAAGGCCGAAGACCTGATCGGCGTCGCCCGGGCGATGGACGATCCGACCTTCATCGTCGTGCGCAAGGACAGCCCCTTCAAGACCATCGACGACATGATCGCCGCGTCCAAGACGAAGGCGCTCAATTGGGGCGTCTCGCAAATCGGCGGCACCGAACATATCGGCCTCGCCCGCTTCGCCAAGGAAGCCGGAATCAAGTTCAAGGTCGTCCCCTTCGGCTCCGGCGGCAAGATGGTGGCGGCGCTGCTGTCCGGTTCCATCGACGCGACCCTTCCCAACGTGTCCGAGGCGGTGGATCAGATCGCCAACAAGACCGTCCGGCCCCTGCTCGTGCTGGCGCCGAAGCGGCTCAACGACTATCCCGATGTGGTTTCCAGCTTCGAGAAGGGCTGGAAGGTGGCGGTGTCCACCACCCGCGGCTATGCCGTGCGCAAGGGCACCCCGCCTGAGATCGTCGATAAGCTGTCGAAGTCCCTGGTGAAGGCGATGCAGCACTCGACTTTCGGGGGTTACCTGCGGGCATCGGGCCTCGATCCCAAGACCAGCCCGGCGGGCACCGAGGTCTGGACCAAGCAGATCCAGGAAGAGATCGCCATCGCCAAGAAGGCGTTGAAAGAACTCGGGATGATCAAATAGATCGCATCCGCGTGCCGAAGCATTGAGCGATCAATCAAGCGAAACTCCGGAAAGGAAGGAGGGCCAAAGGGCGCCCTCCTTCCTGCACCGGACCGACCTTTGGATCACGCTGGTCCTATTGGCGATCTGCGCCGGCCTCTGGTATGAGACCACCACCTGGGAAACGGTGCCGCCGGCGCTGAGCCAGAACATCCCGCCGACCTTCTTTCCCCGCGTCATCATCGGCTGCATCGTCGTGCTGACGCTGCTCCTTCCTTTCGAAAGCTACTACGCGGTCAAACAGGGCACCGATCTCGACGAGGACCGCAGCGACCGCATCGAACCGATGACTTTCCTCACCGCGCTGGGGCTGATCCTGATCGTGGGCCTGAGCGAGTGGCTGGGCACCGACCTCTCGATGGTCTTGGCCTGCCTCTTGTTGCCCATGCTGTGGGGCGAACGGCGCTGGTGGCTGCTCGGCGCCTTCGCCATCCTGTTTCCCATCGCCGTCCACGCGATCTTCGTCTGGGGACTCAACGTGCATTTCCTCCCCGGCCTTCTCGAACCGATCCTGGGTTGAGGCGCCATCATGGAACCGATCCTCCACGGCATCGCCCTGATCCTCGACCCCTACCATTTCTTCCTGATTTTCGCGGGCGTGGTGATGGGGGTGCTGGTGGGCGCGCTGCCCGGCCTGTCCTCGACCATGGCGGTCGCGCTGCTGCTGCCCTTCACCCTGCAACTGCCGCCGATTCCGGCGATCGCCATGATGGCGGCGCTCTATTGCGCCGGCACCTTCGGCGGCTCGATCACGGCGATCCTGATCAACACGCCAGGCGCCCCGCCGGCGGTGGCGACGGCGCTGGACGGGTTCCCGCTCGCCCAGAAGGGCGAGGCCGGGCGGGCGCTCGGCATCGCCGCCGTCAGTTCGGTCTCGGGCGGCATGTTCTCGCTGCTCGTCTTCATCGTCGCCGCCCCCCTTCTGGCCAAGGTGGCGCTGAGCTTCCAGCCCCCGGAATACTTCGCCCTGACCCTGTTCGGCCTCTCCATGCTGGCCTCCATCTCCGGCAAGTCGTCGCTGAGGAACCTGATCGCCGGCGCCTTCGGCGTGCTGGTCTCGACCATCGGCATCCACCTGACCACGGGGGTGGAGCGCTTCGTCTTCGGCATTTCCGAATTCGTCGAGGGCATCCACTTCGTGCCGGTGCTGATCGGCCTGTTCGCCATGGGCGAGATGCTGAACCAGTCGCAGAAGCTGGATGCCGCCGTGGAGCGGGTCAGCGCCGTCGCCATCAAGCTGCCGAGCTGGGCGGATTTCAAGTTGATCCGCTGGACCGTCGCGCGTTCGGCCGTGATCGGCACCTTCATCGGTATCCTGCCGGCCGAGGGTTCCACGGTTGCCGCCATCATCGGCTACAACGAGGCCAAGCGCTGGTCCAAGAACAAGGAAGAGTTCGGCTCCGGCGCCATCGAAGGGATCGCCGGGCCGGAGACCGCCAACAACGCCGCCACCGGCGGCGCCATGGTGCCGACCCTGGCGCTCGGCATTCCCGGCTCGGGCACCACCGCCATCATCCTCGCCGCCCTGATGGTGCACGGCTTCCGGCCGGGGCCCTACCTCGTGCAGAATACGCCGCATTTCGTCTACGCCATCTTCACCGCGATGTTCATCGCCAACGTGCTGTTCCTGGTGTTGGGACTGCCCGGTGCCAAGCTGTTCGCCCGCATCACCCTGATCCCGCGCCAGATCCTGTGGCCCGCGGTGTTCGTGTTCTCGATGATCGGCGCCTATTCCTTCGGCCAATCGGTGTTCGACGTCTGGGTGATGCTGATCGCCGGCATCCTCGGCTTCATCATGCTGCGCCACGGCTTCGGCCCGGCACCCTTCGTCATGGGCCTGATCCTGGGCCGCCTGGTCGAGGAATTCTGGTCCCAGTCGATGATCCTGTTCGACAACAACTGGCTGCGCTTTTTCGAGAGCTGGATCGTCGACCTGTTCCTGGTGTTCACGCTGATGGGGCTGTTCGGCCCGTTCCTGTTCCGGCAGTTGAACGTGCTGATGAACAAGATCAAGCCCGAAGGCCGGGTGCTGGAAGATTGACCCTCTTCCGGCCGGGGCAGCTCAGCCACCATCGACGACCATCGGGCCGATGAGCGGATCCGGGAGAGAGATCAGCCCGGAGATGGAGCGCCTCGCCGCCTATATGGCGTCGGCGGCGACCGCGCCCCTGGCCGAGGCGGTGGCCACCAAGACCAAGCACCACATCCTCGATTCCATCGCTGCCATGGTCTCGGGCTCACGCCTCAAGCCGGGCCTGCTTGCCATCGCCTATGTGCGCGCGCTCGGCGGCGCCGAGGAAGCGCAGGTGGCGGGCACCGATCTGATCACCACGGCGCGCAACGCGGGCCTTGCCGGCGGCATGTGCGCACACGCCGATGAGACCGACGATTCGCATCCCGGCGGCTTCTTCCATCCGGGCTGTGCCATCGTGCCCTCCGCCCTCGCCATGGCCGAGCGTGCGGGCGCCGGCGGCGATGCCCTGATCAAGGCGGTGGCGCTCGGCTACGATGTCGGGGCACGGATCAACCTGGCCCTGGATGTCGAGCGCTTCTACAACCAGAACAATTTTTCCACCCATAGCTTCGGCGCGCTGTTCGGCTCGGCCGCCGCGGCCGCGGCCATCGCCGGGCTCGGTGAGGCACAGTGCCGCTGGGTGCTGTCCTTCACCGCCCAGCAGGCATCGGGCATCGGCTGCTGGGCGCGGGATACCGAACACGTGGAAAAGGCCTTCGATTTCGGCGGCATGGGCGCCGAGCGCGGCATCGCCGCCGCCACCATGGTCGAAGCCGGCATGAGCGGCCTGGACGACGTCTTCTCCGGGCCGATGAACTTCTTCGCCGCCTACGGCGGGGCGCCCGAGCGCATCGCCCAGGGCCTCGGCGAAGAATTCGAGATCATGAACGCCAACATCAAGAAATGGTCGGTGGGCTCGCCCTGCCAGGCGCTGCTGGACGGGCTCGCGCAGCTGATGGCCGAACGCGGTCTCGGCCCCGCCGATATCGGAGCCATCGAGGCCCGGGTGCCCCGCGTCGAGGCGCATATCGTCGATGACCGGGAGATGCCCGATATCTGCCTGCAATACCTGTTGGCGGTGCAGCTGCTTGATGGCGGCCTCAGCTTTGAAAACACCCATGATTACGCGCGAATGGAAGCGTCCGAGGTCCGGGCGATCCGGGACAAGATCACCCTGGTGGCCGATGACGAATTGCCGCGGCGCGCCGGCACCCTGATCGTCACCACCCGGGGCGGCGACCGGCTCTCGCGTACCGTGACCCATGTGCGCGGCACCGCGGGCAACCCCATGACCGAGGACGAGGTGGCGGCCAAGGCGCGCGACCTGATGGCGCCGGTGCTGGGGGCGGCACGCAGCGGCGAACTGGTGGCGGCACTTCTCGCCCTCCAAACCGTCGCCGATTGCCGCGATCTCAGGCCGTTACTCGCCGCCTGAACCCTTTCGCCCCATCGCATTCCCCAAACCGCCCCAAGATGCTAGTATCGCGCGCAAACGACCAATGCGCCGGGGCAACCGGCCGAAGACCAGAGGTAAGGAGACGACCATGCCCGCAGATATCGATGTCATTGCCGTCGAGCCCCTGGAGCTGTCCTTGGACGAGCTCAAGAGGGATTTCGTCCTCGCCTGCCGCATCCTCGCCCATGAGGGCGTGTCCGAGGGTGCCTTCAACGTCAGCGTCCGCACCGGCCCCGACGAGATGATGGCGATCCCGGTCACCAGCCCGACGCTGGTGACCACAGACAATCTCCAGACCTATCCCATCTCCGGCGGCTCCAAGAACTGGAAGGCGCACCCGGCGATCTACGAGGAACGCCCCGATGTCGGCGCCATCATCCATTGCCACCCGCCGCACGTGACGGCCTTCAGCACCTGCAAGGAGGACTTCGTGCCGGTGCACCATTACGGCGCGCCCTTCCACGGCAAGATCGTGCGCTACACCAGCCCGGGCCAGACCAAGTCGGTCGACCGCGCCCGGGAGATGGCGCGCCAATTGGGCGACAACCGCGCCATCATGCAGCAGGGCCACGGCGTCATCGTCGTCGGCAAGGACCTGCACGAGGCGCTGATCCTGACCCTGTTCCTGGAGGAATCGTGCTGGATGAACATGACGGCGAAGCAGATGGGCACGCCCAACTACCTCTCGCTCGAGCATTCGGAGAAGATCACGCCGCAGATCCTCAAGCAGCGCTCCCAGGACAAGGCCTGGGACCACTACGTCAACAAGCTCCGCATCGCCGGCTGGGCGTGAGGCGCAGCACGCGGCGGCTGCGCCTAACGGGAATTCGGTCCGAAGGTGCATATTGCGCCGATCGCGGGGTTACGGTCGGGGTGCCGCCCTCAAATCTTTCGGCCGCAGTACGATTTCCTGCGAATCGTCACATCGTTTTAATTTGCTCCTCCTTATGGTAATGGACTTCGGAATACTATTAATGAAAGGGCATGAAAATGGACGATATTGTCGTCTCACCGCCCCCTTCCAACGAGGATGACCGCAGTTTCCTAGGGCTTGTCGTTTCTCTATTCATTCCGGCGTTGGCCGGTCTGTTGGGATACTTTTTTCTAAGACACATGACTATCGCGGAGTATGGAAATTTACCGGCATTTCTTGTGCTCGGTTGTTTCATATTTTTTGCCGTCGTTTTCGTAGCCCTGAACAACGCAATCGGCCGAATAGACGAAAAGGCCGATACGATGTTGGTCCAAATGGACCGCGCTGTAGCGGAATCAGAGCACCTCGAAAAAATCGCCGAGGAAATCGCCTCCAGGATCGAAATGGAACCCAAGAACAATTGATCGCGGGGCTGAACGGGAATATTCCTCACTATGCGAGACGTCGATGGAAAGGCCGCTGCCGGATCCGAACGAGTTATGGGCCAAGTTTGTTACGGCGCCGGTTGGTACACTTTCCACCCGCGAACTTGTGCTGGAAAGCCGAGCATGCAGTGAATGGATCAAATACCTCAGGGACAGAAGTCGGAAACTCGGCAATACCAAAACGATAAAGGCATTTAAGGCGTTGGGCTGGGTCAGCCAGGTCGTGTCTCTACCGGCAATATTCGCGGAACCACTAACGGGGCTTCTGGTTTGGACCTTGGGCGCCACGGCAACGACGGGCGCCCACCTGGCGGCAAAGAAAACGAGGGGACAGCTGACCACTGTCCAGCTTCTAACTTCACTTTACCTCACACGCCAGCGCCAAATAGTAGTTGAACTCGGCAATCGCGCACCGTCTTGAGCGGGCGCACGCGCCAGCTCCCCGTTTCACGAAAACTCCCGCTTGATCGCTTCCGTGTGCTGGCCCGGGGCCGGCACCGGGCCCGGTGCGGCTGCGGCGCCCGTTTGCGCCGGCGGTGCCGGCATCTTGACCGGACCGCTTGGGCTATCCAAAGCCACGCGCCTGAGCTGCGGGTGTGCGCTTAGACCCTCGACCCCGTTGACCCGGCCATAGGCCGTCCGCGCGGCCTCGAGGCGCGCCGTGAGGTGATCCCCGTCGAGGGCGGCGAATACCGCCGCGATCTCCCTATCCAGCGCGGCGCGATTTTCGACCCGGGCGACGTTGGTGGCGAAACGCCCATCATCGGCCAGCGCCGGCTTCTCCAAGACGGTCTCGGCAAAGGCGCGCCATTCGCGGTCGTTCTGGATCGAGATCAGCACGGTGCCGCCCGCATGATCGTAGGCCCCGTAGGGCGCGATCGAGGGGTGATGGAGGCCGGCGCGGGCGGGCGCCCGGCCGCCGTAGTCGAAATGGAGGAGCGGCACCGTCATCCAGTCGGCCATGGCGTCGAAGAGCGAGACCTTGATGGCGCGCCCCTCCCCCGTTTCGCGGCGGGCGATGAGGGCCTCCAGTATGGCGCTCTGGGCGTACATGCCAGCGGCGATGTCGCAGACCGAGACCCCGACCCGGCCCATCTCCTCAGGCGTGCCGGTGACGGAGGCCAGGCCCGATTCGGCCTGAACCAGGAGGTCGTAGGCCTTCATCCCGGCGTAGGGGCCCTTCTCGCCGTAGCCCGAGATGTCGCAGGTGATCAGCTCGGGCCTTCGTTCGCGCCAGTCCCCGGAACCGAAGCCGAGGTGCGCCGCCGCCCCTTGGCTCAGGTTCTGGATATAGACATCGGCGCGCGCCAGGATGCGGCCCATCAGCGCCTTGTCGGCATCGTCGCGAAGGTCGAGGGTCACCGATTCCTTGCCCCGGTTGAGCCAGACGAAATAGGCGCTCTCGCCATGGACCACGTGGTCGTAGGCGCGGGCGAAATCGCCGCCCGGGCGCTCGACCTTGATGACCCGGGCCCCGGCATCGGCGAGGCGCGAGGAGCAATACGGCGCGGCCACCGCCTGTTCGAGGGCGAGGACCAGCAAACCGTCCAGGGGGCCGCTCATGACGGCCCCCCTAGTAGGATCGCGGCATGCCGAGCACGTGCTCGGCGATATAGGCCAGGATCAGGTTGGTCGAGATCGGCGCCGTGCGGTAGAGCCGGGTCTCGCGGAACTTGCGCTCGACGTCCATTTCCTCTGCGAAACCGTAGCCGCCGAAGGTCTGCATGCAGGTGTCACCCGCGTCCCAGGCGGCTTCGGACGCCAGCAGCTTGGCCATATTGGCCTCGGCCCCGCAGGGCGCCCCGGCGTCGAACCGCCCGGCTGCCTCTGCCACCATCAGGGCGGCCGCGCGGACGCTGGCATAGGCCCGGGCGATGGGAAACTGCACCCCCTGATTCTGGCCGATGGGCCGACCGAACACCTTGCGCTCGCCGGCATAACTGCTGGCCTTGTCAATGAACCAGCGCCCGTCGCCGATGCATTCCGCGGCGATCAGGATGCGCTCGGCGTTCATGCCGTCGAGGATGTAGCGGAAGCCCCG
>JAWWBR010000143.1:0-8690 GCA_033720855.1 Alphaproteobacteria bacterium | reverse complement strand
GGGGGCGGGGCGGAGATCGACGGCAACGACGGAGGGGGCCTGTGGCCGAAACGGAAAGCATCGCCATCATCGGCGCCGGGCATGCCGGTGGCCGCGCCGCGGAGGCCATGCGCCAGGCGGGCTTCGGCGGCGGTATCGTGCTTATCGGCGAGGAGGCCCATCCGCCCTACGAGCGCCCGCCGCTCTCCAAGGAGCTGCTGACCGGCGAGGACGGTGTCGAGAAAACCTTTCTCAACCCGGCCGCCTTTTATGCCGAGAACGGCATCGAGTTGCGTCTCGGGACGCGGGCCGAGGCCATCGACCGGGATGCGCGCAGGGTGGTTCTCGCCGACGGCGGGGCGGTCGCCTACGACAAGGTCCTGATCGCCACCGGCGGCCGGGTGCGGACCCTCGACTGCCCGGGCAGCGCGCTCGCGGGGATCCACTATCTTCGCGTCATCGACGACACTTTGGCGCTGCGTGCCGCCCTGGGCGAGGGTGTCCGCGTGGTGGTGATCGGCGGCGGCTTCATCGG
Source organism: Alphaproteobacteria bacterium (assembly GCA_033720855.1). Taxonomy (GTDB): domain Bacteria; phylum Pseudomonadota; class Alphaproteobacteria; order SMXQ01; family SMXQ01; genus SMXQ01. The sequence continues at coordinate 8,176 of JAWWBR010000143.1, read as the reverse complement.
CCTCGAGGTCGCCGCCAGCGCCCGCCTCCGCGGCGCGGAGGTCACCGTCGTGGAACTCGCCGATCAGGTGCTCGCGCGTGTCGCCGACCCGGCCGTCGGCGCCCTCGTCGCCCGGCTGCACGAGGAACGAGGGGTGCATATCCGGACCGGGGCTTCGGTGGAGAGGATCGCCGGCAATGGCCGCGTCGCCGAGGTCGTCGCCACCGATGGCGAGACCTTCGCCGCCGATGTGGTGGTGATCGGCATCGGCATCGTGCCCAATCAGGAAATCGCCGCCCGGGCGGGGCTGGAGGTCGCCGACGGCGTCACGGTGGATCAGTATGGCCGTAGTTCCGACCCGGATATCTTCGCCGCCGGCGACGTGGCCTTTCATTTCAATCCCATCCTGGGCCGGCACCTGCGCCTCGAATCCTGGGCCAACGCGCAGAACGGCGCCATCGCCGTGGCCCGCAACATGGTGACCGAACCCGAGCCCTACGCCGAGCTGCCGTGGTTCTGGTCCGACCAGTTCGACCTCAACCTGCAGGTCGCGGGCGCGCCCGAGACGTGGGACCGGGTGGTGACGCGGGGCGATCCCGCCGGCGGCCGCTGCGTGATCTTCTATATGGCGGGCGATCGGGTGGTCGGCGCCACCACCTTCAACCAGGGCCGGGAGATGCGCGCCTGCCGGCAACTGATCGAGGGCGCCAAGTCGGTGGCCGATGCCGACCTCGCCGACGAGGGCACCCGGCTGCGCGACCTGGTGCGCGCCTAAGGGGCGTCAGCCACGGAAATTCTTTTGGGATGGGGTCGGCCGCCAGGCAGGGGAACCGGGCCCAAGGCCGCGGCCCCGACGGCGGGAGGCGTCAGCCGGATTCGCGCTCCGCGCCCTCTTGGCCCGATGCGTCACCGCCTTTGCCGGTGTGGGCGAGGGGGTCGCGCGCGAGGATCATCTTCCACACCGGGTCGCCCATGGCCTTAACGACTCTGGCGATGATGAACCAGCCGATCAGGGCCAGAAGCCCGAACAGAAAGTCGCCCATGGTCTTGGCCATGGCGATCAGGATATCGCTGATGAAGGTGAGGCCAAGTCCATGAAACACCACCGCGGCGCCGGTCATCATGGTGTCGCCAGGGAAGAACAGGATCGAGGCCCAGAAGCCGCGCACGGGCTGGATCCGCTCCAGGGGGGTCTTCTCCCGCATTTTGTCGGCCGCCGCGCGCTTCTGCGCCAGCGCCCTGCCGCACAAGGATTCGGCGTGCAATTCGACCCGTTCCAGGGCGAACGGCGATATCTCGTCCATGATCTGCGACTGGCGGCGCCGGGCGTCCGTCTCGAATGCCTCGGGCAGCCGGCGCGTCTGCGCGCAGGTGAACCAGACCAGGGCGTCTTCCGGGCTGCGATTGACGCCCAGGCCCTCATGGTAGATCACGCCCATGTAATACTGGGCGGCGGCGTTGCCGTCATAGGCGGGGCGCTGAAGTTCACGGATGGCGGTCACGAAATCGCCGCTGTTGAAGGCGCGTTCCCCCGCCGTCACCCCGGCCCCGGCCGGCCGCGCCCCGACGATCGCCACGAGCGCGATCAGTGCGATTGCCGCGGCGGTCATCCGTCGGGTCTTGGGGGGTCGTGCTTTCATCATCGCAATGTTCGCATGCATCTTCGGGGCGCCTGCCCTAACTGAAAATCAAGTGGACGAAACCGACGACGAAGAAGAAGGCGAGGATGCCGAAGGTCCCCAGGGTCACGACGTTCATCACCGTCAGGATCGGCTGGCGCAGGCGTTCGAACCGGCGCCGTTCGGCGGAGCGGCGCTCCCGGCCCATAAGCAGCACCATATAGCGTCGCCCGCCGGGCAAGGGGATCGACAGGCGGATGTCGACGCTGTGGCGCGCGCGGTTGAAGGCCTCCGTGATCGCGGCAATCTGCCGGTCGTTGAAGGTCTCGCGGATATCCGGCGGTATCCGTTTCAAGAAATCGGCGTCCGCTATGGCGGCGTTTTCGTCCCTGGGCATGGGTGTCACTCTGAAGTTGTGCCTAGTTCACCGTTCCTTAAGAGTAGTGTGCGAAGGTAAAGCAAGTGTGAACAAAGATGGTTAGGGGACCGTGTGTCCCGATGGCTTCAAATTGCTGATTTTTTTAGGAAAATGCGCCGATCCGCGGCCTCGGAGGGCGGCGGAAGGGGGTGGATCGAAAATGAGAGCAGTTGTCCTCGCCATAGCGGTCATCGTTTCCGCCTTCGCCCCGGCACTGGCACGCGACGGGGGCGAGCCGGCGGGCTATTACGGGTTCGCCGAGAAAGCCGAGAACGGGGCGGTCGACACCGCCGAATGCCGCGCCTTCGGCGGCCAGCCGGTCGTCGACCAGCACTACCACGTCGTCATGCGCATGGGCCGGCGCGATGTCGAGCACGGGAACATCATCTATTACGGCGGGCACCAATACGTGACCTTCACCATCGAGCGCTCCACCTTCTGGGGACGCACGGACGTCATCGTCGCCCTCTGCCATTTCGCCGGCTGATCGGCCCGCGCCCGCGCGGCCGGGCGGCCGCGCATCTCCTGTTTCCATGAGCCTGCTCTTGATCTAGTCTCGCGCGCCATGCTTGGTGCGTTCTTTGCGATATGTTCCGCCGCCACTTTCGGGTTCAACAGCGCCACCGTCCGCCGCGGTGTGCTCTCCGGCACCGTCTTCCAGGCGATGGCCATCACCGTCCCCATCGGCGTGCCGCTGTTTCTGGCGGCAGCGCTGATAGCCGGGCAATTCGGCGCCGTCTTCGGCTTCGGCTGGCCCGGCACCGGCTATCTGGCTCTGGCCGGCATCCTTCATTTCGTCTGGGGCCGCTACTGGAACTACCGGGCGGTCAAGGAGATGGGCGCCAACCTGTCGGGCGCGGTGCAGCAGATCTCCCTGGTCGCGGCCCTGGTTTTCGCCATGGTCCTGCTGGACGAAAAACTGACCGTCCTGCGCGTGATCGGCATCCTGCTGGTGGTGGTCGGGCCCTTCATCATGACCGCCGGCCGCGGCAAGCGAAAGGGTAGCGCCGGCGCCAAGCCCCAGGGGTTCCAGCCCAACGTTCTGGCCGGCTATATCGCGGCTCTGATGGCGACGCTGGGCTACGGCCTGACCCCGACCCTGGTGCGCGCCGGGTTGGCCGAGACCGGCGCCAGCCTGGCCGGCGGCCTGGTCTCGTATTTCGCCGCCACCGTCGCCCTCGCCCTGGTCCTGGCCCTGCCCGGCCGCCTGGTCCACGTGCTCGCCGTCGACCGCGGCGCCGCCCGCTGGTTCACCTATTCCGGGGTCTTCGTCTTCCTCGCCCAGATGTTCCGCTACCTGGCGCTGGCCATCGCCCCGGTGACCGTGGTGACGCCGATCCAGCGCCTGTCGATCGTCTTCCGCATCATGCTCTCGACCGCCATCAACCGCGAACACGAGGTCTTCGACCTGCGCGTGGTGGTGGGCATGGTGGTCTCGCTCCTGGGCGCCCTGGCGCTGACCTTCAGCGTCGAAATGGTGGCCGAATTCGTCGCCCTGCCGCAATGGGCGATCGACTGGCGCTGGCCGTGAGGCGCCGTCGGGCGGGGCCGGCGATGGAACGGCCGCGGGGCGGCGAAATTCGTGCACTCGACTAAATCTTGTGGTATCAAGGCCCTAATACACAATTTACGGTTGGGAGTCCGAATTGGGAGTTGGGCAACCCGGCGTCAGCCCGCAGTCAGTGTCGTCCATCAGCACGCGCGTTACGTCCCGAACACCCTATGCCAGCCTGACCGAGGCAACCGCCTCGGCGGTCGATGACCCGGCGCTCGCGCAAAGCATCGCCCGGGCCCCGGCGCTGGCCCACCAGGCCCGGGCGCTGGCGCGGCTGATCGACGATCTGTTGACGGCCGATCTCCGGCCCGAGGACGCGCAACCGGAGGCGGACGGCCTGTCCACGCCGAGGCTTCCCGGCGACAACCCCGACGACGCCCTGCGCTACCTGCTGCGGGGCCTGCGCGGCGAATGCCGCGACCTTCAGGCTTGGCTGCACGACCCCGGCGATGACCGGCCGGCGGGCCGAAGGTGCCTGACCCGCTTCCAACGGACCGCCCGTGCCGCCGTTCAGGCCCTCGCGGTGGCGCCCGAGAGCGGCGCCGGCGCCGCCATCACCGCCCTCGTCGGCGGCATGCTCGATACCAGCGGGCTGCTGCCCTGGTGGCGGTTCATCGGCGCCCCGGCGCCGAGCGCGCCTGGCCCCGCGGCTGAGGAAAGGGTGGTCGCGAGGCGCGCGCCAATGCCCGGCAAGGCACCGCGCCGCGCCGCCGAAAGCGGCCCCGGCGCTCGGCCCCGCAGCCTCACCCCCCGCCGGCCGGCCGCGGCCGCGCGGCCCGGCGAGGACCCGCTCGAGATCCCGCTGATGCTGGTGCGCCCGTCCCAGGGCGATTGGGCGCGCGAGCTGTTCGCCCGCGGCGTCGGATACCTCGCCAAGGTCACCGGCGAGCCGCCGGAAAAGCTGCGCGATCTCGTCGACAGGTGGCTGGATCAGGCGGGCAACGACCCGCGCCTCGTCTTCCGGCTGCTGGCCAAGGCGCAGCGCCAAAACATCGCCGATCCCAAGGCCTGGGTGAGCGACCTGCTGCACCGGGGCGAGGGCGCCGAGAGCGCCGCCTGAGCGGCTCTCGGCCCCGCTTTACCCCCTCTCCGCGTAGGGTTGACAAGTCCCGGGAACGAAAGTACGAATTCTAAGCATTAGATAGGAAGGCATTTTGCGCCGCAGGCGGGAGGACGGCGCCACGGCGGGAGGCCAAAGGGCCGCAATCCGAACAAACCGTGCCCCGACCCCGGCGGCGCGCGGCCGGCGCGGTCCGGGCCCCGGGGGCGGGATTTCATCACCATCACGAGGCGTTTCATGGCAGAGTTCCACCTGGTCGCGAAGACGACGGAGATACCGGAAGACGAGGCCAAAAGGGTGATCGTCGGCGAGCAGCAGATCGCCGTCTTCAATCTCGAAGGCGAATTTTACGCGACCGACGATATCTGCACCCACGCCTATGCCTCGCTGTCCGAAGGCTATGTCGAGGACGGCTGCGTCGAATGCCCGCTCCATGCCGGGCTGTTCGACATCAAGACCGGCAAGGCCCAGGGGGTGCCGGTGACCGAAGACATCCGGACCTTCCCGGTCAAGGTCGAGGGCGAGGACGTCTACGTCGAGGTCTAGGGCCCGGCCCTGCCGCGTCCGGCCCGTGAGAACGAGGGAGAGCAAGCATGAGCGAGACCATCGGCGCGGACCTGATCCCGCGCATCGACTTCGAGGATTTCGCCGAGGACCTGAAGGAATCGCTCCGGCCCAAGGTCGAGCGGCTGGGGTATTGCGGCGAGATCTGGCAGATCGGCGCCAACGCGCCCAAGTCCATGTTCCAGTTCTGCGAGCTGACCGAGGCGCTCAAGGAAGAGATCGACATGAAGCTGGTCGAGCTGGTGGCGCTGACCGCCGCCGGGGTCATGGGCAACACCTATGAGAAGAACCAGCACGAGCGGCTCGCCGACAATCTCGGCTTCGGCCGCGAGTGGATCGCCCAGGTCAACGAGCTGCAGGCCGAGCCCGGCGGCCACATGACCGACGCCGAATGCGCGGTGCAGAAGTTCGCCATGGCCGCCATCTACCGCCGCGGCCACGATTGCCAGGACCTGTTCAAGGAGGTCATCGCCGCGGTCGGGCCCGAGCAGGCGACCGGCATATTGCTGTCGGTCGGGCGCTGCGTGATGCATGCGATCTTCCGCAACACCTTGGGCCTCGAGCCCCCGGTGGCCTCGCTGTTCGAGGAAAAAAGCGGCGGGCAGGCGGCATGAGCACCGAAATCCCGCGCCTCGAGTTCGAGGAGCTCTCGGCCGAGCTCCAGGACGTGTTCCGCGCCCGGGTCGAGCGGCTCGGCTATCTCGGCGAGTTCTTCAAGGTGATGAGCCATGCGCCCGACACCATGGCCGGCTTCTACCGCATCACCGAGAGCCTCAAGGAGGTCTTGCCGGACAATTTCACCGAGATCGTCTCCCTGGCGCTGTCCTCGCGCCTCGGCAACCGCTACGAGCAGTACCAGAACGAGCGCTTGTCCCGGCGCCTCGGCTTCTCCGACGACTGGATCGCCGAAGCCATCACCCCCAATGACGGTGCGGACAGCGTCTTCGATGCGGAGGAGAAGGCGGTGCAGAGATTCGCCATCGCCGTGATGGAGCGCTCGGGCCAGGGGGTGGCGGCGGAGCGCGACGCGCTGGTCCGCGCCATCGGGCCGGAGAGGACGGTCGGCGTGATGTGGCTGATCGGGCGCACCGTGACCCATGCGCTCATTTCCAACACGCTGGAGCTCGAGGCGCCGGTCGCCTCAATCTTCGAGGCGGAAACCGAAAAGACTTGATCATCGCGCCGCCCCGGGCGCAACCGGGGCGGAGCCAAGGGAGGGAACCCACGCAATGGCAGATATCAAAGTACCCGACACCTTCTTGTGGATCACCGAGGCCGACGTCTGCGACCTCATCGACCTGTCGGGCTCCGCCGAGGCCCTGGAAAAGGGCCTGATGGCCGAGGCCGAGGGCAAGGCGGTCAACATGACCAAGACCCAGACGGTGTGGGACGTGGGCTCGCTCAACGTCACCGGCGCCCAGTTCACCGGCGACGGGCTGGTGGGCGCCAAGGTGTGGTCCAACGCCAACCTGGGCGCCGCCCCCATCATCGTCATGCACGGCGCCAACGACGGCCAGATCTACGCCATCGTCGAGGCCTTCGCGCTCGGCCAGATGCGCACCGCGGCGCTCTCATCGGTCGCCACCAAGTGGTGCTCGGTCGAGGACGCCGATGAGATGGCGATCATGGGCTCGGGCCACCAGGCGCTGCCCCAGGTCGCCGCCATCGATGCCGTGAGGGACCTCAAGCGCGTCCGCGTCTGGAGCCGCACCCCGGCCAACCGCGACGCCTTCGTCGATGAGCTCCGGGACGCCTTCGATTTCGAGATCGTCGCCTGCGATTCGGTCGAGGACGCGGCCAAGGACTGCCCCATCATCACCACCTTCACCCGCGCCAAGGAGCCGTTCCTGTTCGCGGACATGGTCTCGCCCGGCACCCATATCAACGCCGGCGGCGCCATCATCCCGACCAATGCCGAGATCGACCAGGGCGTGTTCGACCGCTGCGACAAGATCGTCTGCGACAACCTGGCCCAGGTGCAGAAGGGCAGCCGCGAGCTGATGGAATATGCCGAGCGCGTCGGCGGCTGGGAGTCGGTGATCCCCATCTGCGACCTGGTGAAGGAGCAGAAACCCCGGCCCGAGGGCGCCGACATCACCATCTACAAGTTCATGGGCATGGGGCTCGCCGATATGGCGAGCGCCGTCGAGATCTACAAGCGCGCCAAGGCCCAAGGCAAGGGCCACGAAGTGCCCCATCCGCACCGCTCCAAGCCGCGCCTGACGTGACGCGGGCGGCTGAGGCGTTTATCATGGATCCCACATCGCGGGATTCCCGTTAATAGAGACGGAGACCGAGTTATGACCGAATTGAAAGACGTAGAAGCCAAGCTGGTGGACCAATCGGGACGCCAATCGCCCGATACCAACACCTGGGGCGACCATTCCCTCGACCTGTGGGAGCCCTTCATCGTGCGCAAGGCGCAGATCGACGCCGAGGCCGAGCGCCTGGCATCCCTGCCCAAGCCCAATAACGGGGTCCGGCGCACCAACTTCGTCCACCCCCGGGCCGAGGAGGGGACGCTCAGCTTCACCCCGGGCATCTCGTGCTCGCTGGACGTGCTCAACCCCGGCGAGGAGACCGCCTTCGTGCGCCAGAACGCGTCGGTCATCGACTTCCCGATCTCGGGCGGCGGCAAGGTGGTGATGGGCGAGCAGACCTTCGACATCAAGCAGTACGACCTCCTCACCGTGCCGTCGATGACCGTGCACAAATACGTCAACGACACCGACGAGGTGCAGATGCGGTTGCGCTATTCCAACGCGCCGATGCTGGAGCGCCTCAAGGTCCATTGGCTCGACGAGGACCCGCCGCTGCCGGGCGAGCAGGAATACGACGTCACCGAGACGGCGGAGGAGGCGGGCGAGGCGCCCAAGAGCCCCTACGGCACCTTCCAGCTGACCGACGACGGGGCGTATCTGAAGCCCTATGAGGAGCTGATCAACCCCGAGCCGATCGAGATCAAGCCCCACCACTGGCCC
>JAWWBR010000142.1:0-8706 GCA_033720855.1 Alphaproteobacteria bacterium | reverse complement strand
GGGTGACCTCGTGGGCGGCCTTGGCCGCCTCGCCCACGATCCAGCGATTTACGGTCAGGGTGCAGGTTGCGGGGTCGAAAACCGGGTCCGGCCGGCAGTCGTTCATCTCGCAGTAGCGCGCCGCGTTCCACAACTTCGTCGCGAAATTGCGATAGCCCTCCACCCGGCTTTCCGCCAGACGGATGTCGCGGCCCTGGGCGGCCAGTGCCGCCAGGGTGAAGCGCAGCGAATCGGTGCCGAATTTTTCTACCAGGTCCAAGGGATCGATGATGTTGCCCTTGGACTTCGACATCTTCTGGCCCTTTTCGTCGCGCACCAGGGCGTGGATGTAGACCGTGTGGAACGGCGCCTCGCCCATGAAATGCAGTCCCATCATCATCATCCGCGCGACCCAGAAGAAGATGATGTCGAAGCTGGTGACGAGAACATCGGTCGGGTAATAGCGCGCGAGTTCCGGCGTCTTTTCCGGCCAACCCAAGGTCGAGAACGGCCATAGCGCCGACGAGAACCAGGTATCCAGCACGTCGGTTTCCTGCGCCAGTTCCGTGGCTTGGCCGTAATGCTCTTCGGCTTGCGCAGCGGCCTCCGCCGCCGTCTCGGCGACGAAGACCTTGCCGTCGGGGGCATACCAGGCGGGGATGCGGTGGCCCCACCAGAGCTGGCGCGAGATGCACCACGGCTCGATATTCCGCATCCACTCGAAGTAGGTGTTCTCCCAATTCTTGGGGACGAACACGGTCTTGCCGCTTTCCACGGCCTCGATCGCCGGCGCCGCCAGGGTCTTTGCGTCGACGTACCATTGGTCCATCAGCCAAGGCTCGATGACCACGCCGGAGCGGTCGCCATAGGGCATGGTCATTTCGTTATCCTCAATCTTCTCGAGCAGGCCGAGATGCTCCATCTCCGCCACCACCATGTCCCGGGCCTCGAAGCGATCGACCCCGCGGTAGGTCGGCGGCGCATTGTCGTTGAGCTTGGCGTCGGCGTCGAAGACGTTGATCATATCGAGATCGTGGCGACGGCCAACCTCGAAATCGTTGAAGTCGTGGCCCGGGGTAATCTTGACGGCGCCCGACCCTTTCTCTGGATCGGCGTGCGCGTCGGCGATGATGGGGATCAGGCGGTCGGCGATGGGCAGCCGGCAGTGTTTGCCAATCAGATCGCGGTAGCGGTCATCGTCGGGATGCACGGCGACGCCGGTATCTCCCAGCATCGTCTCGGGGCGGGTCGTCGCGACCGTGATGCATGTCCCCTCCATGCCGTCGACCGGATAGCGGAAGTACCAGAGCTTTCCCGTCATCTCCCGTTGTTCGACCTCGAGGTCGGAGATCGCGGTGTGCAGTTTCGGATCCCAGTTGACGAGCCGCTTGTCCTTGTAGATCAGGCCCTGGCCGTAAAGCTCCACGAAAACCTTACGGACGGCGGCAGACAAACCTTCGTCCATGGTGAAGCGTTCGCGGGCCCAGTCGCAGGAAGCGCCGAGACGGCGCAGCTGATTGACGATGGTGCCACCCGATTGTTCCTTCCACTGCCAGACGCGCTCGACGAAGCCCTCGCGTCCAATCAGCCTATCCGTCCCCTCTGTCGGGGGAAGGCCCCGATCCAATGCGATTCCTTCCTCCGCCAATTGGCGCTCGACCACCATCTGGGTGGCGATACCGGCGTGATCGGTCCCCGGCTGCCACAACACGTCCCGACCACGCATCCTCTGGCTGCGCACCAGGACGTCCTGAAGCGTATTGTTGAGCGCGTGCCCGAGGTGAAGGCTGCCGGTGACGTTGGGCGGCGGAATGACGATGGCGTAGGGATCGCCGTCGGGCCGTTGCCCGCAGCGAAAGGCGTCGGCCCTTTCCCACTCGGAATAAATCTTTTCCTCGACCTCTTTTGGCCGATAGGTCTTGTCCAGCATCGCTGGTCACCACACCCGGTTTGCTGGCGGAAACGCCCGGACGGGCGCTATAAGTTTGATCGGCCTTAAAGGTCGTCGGCCCGGCTGACCATCCGCTGAATTTCCTTTTTCACCAGATGCTCTACCAGGGGGGGAAGATTCCGGTCAAGCCACTCTTTGAGCATCGGCCTGACCATCTCCTTGACGAGATCCTCCAGCGTGTTGCCGGCGCCAAGAGAGATATTGCTGTCCGCTTTGGGTTCGCTGTTCAAAGCTTTGGCCAATTCGCCGAAGGTTGCGGTCGCCGCCGCGGCGGTAACCTGGGAGACCAGCGTTTCGTCAGCCGCGCTGGGCTCGGGCTGTGGGGCTTCGGCGGCGGCCACTTCGGGTACATCTTGGGGGGCCTCTTCGGTCTCCTTGGCTTCAGGCTCCTCTGCTACATCCGAGGCCGGCTCGAGAACCACGTCTTCGGCCTCTTCCGCCTCCCGCTCCTCCGCTTCTTCAGGCTCTTTGGCCACTTCGGCCTCTTTCTCTTGATCCGCGGCGGGTTCCGTGGGTTCGGCGGGGTCCTCGACCTTTTCCGTCAGTTCGAGCACCTCGTCATCCTCAGCGGCGGCCTCGGGCGCTTCGGCGCCGGGCTCATCCGTGCCCTCCGCGGCTTCCGCCCCATCGGCGCCGTCTCCGGCCTCTCCCTGGTCCTTGTCGTCGTCGGAAATGATGCGGCGGATGGAGGCAAGAATCTCCTCCATCGTCGGTTCTGGCTGCTCGGTCTTTTCTTCGGTCTTTTCTTCGCTCATGGCATCGCTCTGTCACGCAGGGCGGGCGCAATGGTCTGCGGCCGTGCGGAAATTATGGTTAACGTCCCTTATTACATGGAACAAAATGGTAAAAGGAAAGTAAATATCGCCGTTTAACGAGACTTGGGCTGTTCCGGCACATCGGTGCCGAACCACCGCCCACGGACCTGACGATAGTACCGTTCGGCGTCGTAGAGCTCGACCGGAAGCTTCAATTCCCGGGCGGTCAAAGACCCCACCGCGGAGATGAGTTCGAACCGTGCGACCAACTCGTCGCGTTGCGAACGCACGAGATTGACTTTGGCGTCCAGCAGCTCCTGTTCGGCATCGAGCACGTCGAGGACCGTTCGCGAACCGACCAAAGCTTCGCGCTGCACGCCGTCCAGCGCAATCTCGTTGGCGCGAACCTCGGCCTGAAAAGACCGCACCGCGGCGCGCGCCGTCTGCAGCGCGTTCCAGGCGCTGGCGGCGGCTTCGACGGCCGCGCGTTCGGCCTCCTCCAGGTCCTCTCGCCGCTGGGCCAGCCCTTGACGCGCCTCCCGGACCCGGGAGTAGACGCCCCCTTGCTGATAGAGCGGCACGGTCAGTTCCGCCATCACTTCCGCGGTGTTGCGGCGGGTGTCGTTTCCGGTTGTCTCGTGTTCCGCGATCAGCGAGCCGCGCAGATTGACCTCGGGAAGTAATTCGCCCCTGATCCGGCGAACATTGAATCTGGCCGCGGTCTCGAGGTGGCGGGCGTTGAGCACGTTGGGGTTGTTCTGCTTGCTGAGGGCGCGGGATTCGTCGGCGCTGGCCGGCAGATCGAGCTTGAAGTCCGGCGCGTCCAGTTTGCCGGGCACATCGCCGATGACCCGGCGGTACGCTTCCCGGGCGTTGAGCAAGACCCCTTCCGCCTGAATCCGGTCCGCCCGGGCCCGGGCGAGTCGGGCCTCGGCCTGGGCGACATCGGTCCGCGTGATCTCGCCAACCCGGAATCTGTCCCGGGTGGCCTGCAGCTGGCGCGCGACCCTCTGTTCGTTGGAGCGGTTCAGATTGAGGACGGCACCGTCGCGGACGACGTTCATATAGGCTCGCGTGGCCGACAGTAGGACCTCCTGCTCCCGGGACAAAAGCCGTGCCCGCCCCGCCAACACCTCGGCTTCGGCTTGGCGCGTTTGGGCATCCGTCCGTCCGCCCCGGTAGAGAGGCTGCCTGACGCTCAGCTCGACGCTGCTCGGATGCCGGGTCGAGGTCGAACTCTGGGTATCGATTTTCTCGTAGGCAGTGTCGCCGGTGACCGTCACCGTCGGCCGCCAATTCGCGAGGGCCTGGGGAACCCCCTCGTCGACGGCGCGCAAATTCGCCCGTTCGCTGAGCAATTCGGGATTGGTGCTGTAGGCCTTGGCCAGCGCCTCGCGCAGGGTTTCGGCCGAAGCCGGTGCCATCGCCAGCGCCAGGGCAAGCCACGCCACGATCGTGGTCGCACCCGCGAAGACACCACTGGATACCGTAAATCTCATTGCTCCCCCCACGCTCAGAAGACAAACCCGGACTGGCGTTCGAATCCCGGCAAGGCGGGAATAGAGGCATCGCATATGATGCGACGGGTCATTCTGCCCCCGATGTTGCGCACCACCACTGCCTGGCCGGGTCCTTCCTCGTCCATCAGCACGGCGACCAACCTGCCCCCTTCGGAGAGCTGACCGAGAACCGCCTCGGGGATTTCAGGGATGGAGCCGCTGAAGACGATGACGTCATAGGGGGCCTGGGCCTGGTAGCCCTCCTTCAGGGGGCCATCCACGACCACCACGTTATCGGCCTCGAGCATTCCCATGATTCGCGACGCCTCGGCCGCCAACCGGGCATCGCTTTCCACGGCCACCACAGTCGCACCGATTCGGGCACAGACCGCCGCGGTGTAGCCGGACCCGCAACCGATATCAAGGATCACGTCGTCGGCTCCGATATCCGCAGCCTGCAACAGGCGGGCCAGCACCATCGGCTCCATAAGGTAACGGCCGTCACCGAGCGGAATATCTTCGTCGACATAGGCGATGCCTTCGTATTCCGGGCCGGCGAAAACCTCTCTCGGCACGGATCCCATGGCCTGTAACACGCCCTCGTCGGTGACCTTGTTGGGACGCAACTGGCACTCAACCATGTTGCGACGGCATTGCGCGAAATCGATCATGTCGAGGCGTCTACCTCCCCCTTCAAACCCGCAAACGGCGCGCCGTTCGCGCGCCTCGGCGCCCCTGTCCTCTTGCCCGCCGAACGGAAGGGGACACCCGCCACAAGCTATATACTTTCATCGCCGCCGCCGCACAATCAAATGCTCAGGGCCGATGCAGGCGGGCCTCTTCAAAGCCCAGCTTGACCGTTTCGCGGCCCGGCCCTATATCTCCGTCGTCCTTGACGTCGCGCCGGGACGCGACGGTGATGGCCGGATAGCATAGTGGTGATGCACGGGACTGCAAATCCTGTTACGCCGGTTCGATTCCGGCTCCGGCCTCCACCGCCCCGTGAGAAACGCAGCCCGCGCAGGCCGGTTTAAGGCGATGTTTACTATATTGTGGCATAGCATCCGGGCTTTTGTTATAACGCCGCGCCTGCACGCGGCCGGCTTTTGCGATCAAGGCACGAACGGGATTAATCCCCGGTAGCTCAGTTGGTAGAGCGGGTGGCTGTTAACCACCATGTCGCTGGTTCGAGTCCGGCCCGGGGAGCCATTTCGATCAAGGGGCTCAGCCAATGGCTGGGCCCCTTGGCGTTTCGAAGTGACCAATAAGTGACCACGGGGAGCGATTTTGACGTTGTTTTCGTCATCTCTAGAATCGCGTCCGGGGCGGTCCCGTATAAGCGGGAGTTCTAGCAGTCATATTTTGAAGTTGGTGCTCAACAATATCTCTCAAGGATTGTTCGAGAGAGACCCCATATCAATTCTGCGATCTTAGATGCTGTTTTCCGGTGCATTCGAAATAGCGTCGCATCAACACGCCCCTGGCCCCCGACCATCTAGGCTCTTTTTTTGTTATCTGATCATGGATGGACTTCAAGACAGGCTGTAGTTCCTCTGGAAGATCACTCGCGAAGGCAAAAGCCAAGTGCTCCAGATAAGCGGCCCGCAACCGCACTTTGATATCCCCCGGATGCGTAGCAAGAACATGAGCAGCTGCGAGCACTTTTCCCCTTGCGTAGAGAAAATCGCCGCCCGCCTGAGGTGAGCTCATACCAATTCCCTTTCTTGGCTGTGGTTAGAAAGCCAATGCCGCAAAGACAATGAGTGCAAACCAAACACCATGAACAGTCATTGCGATCCCCTGTGCCCACGGCGAGAGATCCTTAAAATTTGCACCTTGCCAGTTCTGTTGCGTTGTTGGCGACACAGGAAATTTGGGCTCCTTAAGAAGCTTTCTGGCACTAATGTCGCGGTCGGCGCTGAAGACCCGCACCAGATTTGGTGTCAATGAACCGCGGTTTGCTTCGAAACCGTAAATTAGAACACCATTTTGAGGGTATTGGGAATTTAGCACTCAATCGGATAATCGATTCTTGAGACCCTACGCGTTCTTCTCGTGAGTGTGCCACCCTGTAACGGGACCATCCATCACCCTCTTGATCTAGGACAGCGACAGACACTTCGTGCCAGGCTTTTAGGCGCCTAGCTTCGACCGATTTAAATTCCTTTTGAACGGCGGCGGCCATGCCCCAATCGTGGAAATATATATTCTCCGAAGACTTCAGATATTGGAGTTCATTTATGCCCAGAATGTCAGACCCGCGGGTTGCGTCCACGGTACTGCCTTTTTTCCCAGCTGCCGTGTACACATCACCATCGTAGGTAACTGCCGCAAAAGATGGCGTCAGCGGCAAAAACATCATCACGCCAGCGTTGGTGATCCCCGCTCCGCCATATCGGCGCCCGACCCTTTGAGCATACAGGCGATTAGTTAAAACGGCGGGGTCATCAGAGGTTACGAACGGGATTTGCGTAAGGTTATGAATTAGGCAGGTCTTGAGATCATCTAAGTGATGCACTGTCTCTTCAAATCTCCGCATCGCTTGGCGCATGAGCCTCCGGTCACCATAGTCGGGGTCCGGCATCAGGTGTTCACTGCCTTCAAATGCAGCTGCCTCCATCTTCATCATGGCGAGCCGCGTTCGAATTATCGCTGTCTCTGTTCTACTGAACTGGAGATACGAAAAATCGCGGAGAAAGGACATGTCATCCTCAGTGAGATTTGCCGAAGCGTCCCCAACCTTTCGAACGATGGCGCTATATCGGCCCTCGACCTTCTGAAGATTTCGCTCGTAGGCAAGATCCTCGCCGTAGAAATAATCCTTTGAGCACTGGCCTCGGACCGACGCGTTCTGGATCAGACGATCATTAGAGATGTTGTAAAGGTTGATCGCCTTCCCTTCTCTATTGAGAGAAAAAGGTTTTAAATAGCAGCGAGGAACATAGTGCTGATTCTTGTTGTCTGCCAATGACCGCTCAGCGCTCTTCTCGACTAGAGATCAAACCCACATGAAACTATGACTGCAGCTATTAACAGGCTACGCGACAAAGGAGATCAATCTGTCCGACGAGGATTGCTCGGCGTAGTTATTATTTCATCCCTCTCTGGCTGCGCAGTGTCTCGAAGTTACGAGGCAACAATCGTAAGTGCGGACCCTGGTCACGTTGCGGTCAAAGCCGGGATCAACGCAAACCCTGGAGAGGTGGCCAAAATCCATTGTGCGAAATTTCAAAAGACACCCGCCCTCATCAAGACCTCGGAAAACCTCTCCGGTATTGCTCTTGATAAGACCAGGATATACACCTTCGAGTGCCGTTAAAATAGGCGGGACCGAAGCCCCGCCCCTTTCTCAGATATCGGGGAGGGTCTAGCTGGTCAAAAGAAAGAGACCAAAACCAAGCAAGGCCCCTACGCCAATTGCGTCCCAAGTTGGCATTCCAAGTGTTGTCGCCAAGTAGTAGACGGCTAACCCAACCAAGAATGTCCCCGATCCCCTTCGACCTGCTCTTTCTCGGATGGCCTGGCGCTGGAAATACAAAGCGAATTTTGCGTTCTGTTTTTCTCGGTTATCGACAGTTGGGTCAACCCCTGCAGGTTCATCAATGTCGAGTTCTATAGTGCCGTCTGGATGGGTGTAGCTTCCCCTAAACCAGAGACAGAGGCGCCGCATGATCCGTTGAGACTGCGTTAAATTCATTTCTGCCGCCTGACGCCCGCCTTAGGCGAACCAAGATGTCTGATATTGACGAGGATTCGGGATCATTCTGATTTTTGAACTGATGCCACGATCCTCCATTCGGGAATGTATTCCCAAACGCTGCCGTCTTCATATTCGATGCGAACCGGGTCTACCTCCAAATTTCTCGTATGAATTCTTACGGATTCGAGGACCCAGTCCCTGTCATTTTCTGCGCCGACATACGGGCCGCTGACAAGCTCTTCGCCACCAGAGGCAAATATTCTGAAGCCGATTTTGTTCGTTTCGAAATACGCATCATCACTGTATTTATCGAATTCGCCTCGTTCGCCATGGGCAGATTCCGAAGGAAGGCCAGCGCCCTCAATATCGCCATCGAATCTAAAACCGCAGCCCATGCTTACCTCCTATTCCGTCCTCCGCTGGCAGCTAATCTGAAACCACTCCCACCTTCAACAACCAAGCGTGGACGATTTGCCATTTGTCACTTTCCGCGGGGAAATCCAGCAATTCAGACTTGCCCTTGTCTAGAGATAGATAGAAAGCAAAACCATCCGTGCCTGATGCCTTTTTGTCGGACCCCAGTTCCCTGTGCCGCCAAATACCCCATTCAGCCAAGATGCGGGCTTCGGCTTCTTCCAGATTCATTGATGTCCCTCATGTTGGCTATCAAGGATACCAAAGCTCAACCCGCCCGGTGGGCCTGAGTTTGTGAGCGATCTCGCTCGGCGTGGGTCGATATACCTTCCCTATGTACGGCGGATTGTTCTTGGCGAGGAACCTCCGAATTCGCGGTAAAGTCGATACGAACGCTTTAGCAAGGTC
>JAWWBR010000141.1:0-8750 GCA_033720855.1 Alphaproteobacteria bacterium | reverse complement strand
TGGCGCTGAGGCCGTATTTCGCCGTCACGTCGAGATCCGCCCCGGCTTCGATCAACGCCCGGACCACGGCCTCGCGGCCATGCACCGCCGCCAGCATCACCGCGGTCTGGCCGTACCTGTCGCGCGAATCGCGCGCGTCCCCGGATGCCTCGAGAAGCGCCTTGATCCGAACCACGTCGCCCGCGAGCGCCGCTTCCTGCCAGTCCTTTTCCACGCCGAAGGGCCTCCGTCGGCCTCCCTTGCGGCGGCGGGGGATGCGCCGCGCGATCGCGCATTTAACACCGATGGCGCCCGCCAGGCCAGGCTCCTCCCTCTCGGGCCGGTGGCGTCGGGCCGCGCCATGGCCCTGGGTAATCGCGATGTTCGGTGCTAAGCTTTAAGCCATGGCGATACCCCGAATATTCCGGCGCGCCCTTATTCTGGTGACGGCAATCGCTGGCCCCTTGGCCCTGTGGGGGCCGTCCGGCACGGGCGTGGCGGCCGAGAAGAAGTCTTCGCCCGTGGTCGCGGTGGTCGACATCAAGGGACCGATCGGTCCCGCGACCAGCGACTATGTCGCCCGGGCCTTCGAGAAGGCGCGGGCGATGGGGGCGTCGGCCATCGTCATACGCATGGATACGCCGGGCGGGCTGTCGACCGCCATGCGCGACATCATCCAGAACATCATCACGGCGCCGTCCCCGGTGATCACCTATGTCTCTCCGGGCGGGGCCCGGGCGGCCAGCGCCGGCACCTACATCCTTTATGCGAGCCACGTCGCCGCCATGGCGCCCGGCACCAACCTCGGCGCCGCGACGCCGGTGCCCCTGAGCTCTCCCTTGCCCGGCGGCGGCAAGCCCAAGAAGGACGACAAGACCGACAAGGCCGACAAGGCGGACAAATCGGACAAATCGGACAAGGCGGACAAGGCCAAGGACGGCGAGAAGACGGATCCCTCGGAGGCCGCCAAGGGCGCGCCCATGCGCAAGGCGATCAACGATGCGCGCGCCTATATCCGGTCCTTGGCGCAGATGCGCGGCCGCAACGCCGAATGGGCGGAAAAATCCGTCACCGAGGCGGCCAGCCTGTCATCCCAGGAGGCGCTCGAGGCCAACGTCATCGACCTGGTCGCCGACAATATGACCGATCTCCTGGCCAAGGCCGATGGGCGGGTGGTCAAGATCCCGGCCGGCGAGACCAAGGTCGCCACCAAGGACGGCCAACTGCGCGAAATCGCCCCCGATTGGCGGGCCCGATTGCTGGCCGTGATCACCAACCCGAACATCGCCTATATCCTGCTGCTGGCCGGGATCTACGGCATCGCCTTCGAGTTCTACAACCCGGGCACCATCTTCTCCGGGGTGATCGGCGCGATCTGCCTGGTTCTGGCCTTCTATGCCCTGCACGTGCTGCCCGTCAATTACGCCGGCGTCGCGCTGATCCTGCTCGGTGTCGGCTTCATGATCGCGGAGGTGATGATGCCGTCCTTCGGGGCGCTTGGCTTCGGCGGCATCGTCGCCCTGGTGATCGGCTCGATCATCCTGATGGATACCGACGCGCCGGGATTCGGCATTTCATGGACGGTGATCGGCTCGGTGGCGGCGGTCAGCGCGGTCCTCTCCTTCACGGTATTCGCCATGGCGGCGCGGGCCTGGCGCCGCCCCGTGGTCAGCGGCCGGGAGGCCATGGTCGGAGCCACCGCGCGGGTGTTGGAGTGGTCCGGAAACGAAGGGCGGGTCAGAATCCGCAGCGAGGACTGGCGGGCGCGATCGGAGCAAAGCTTTGCCCCCGGCGATGAGGTCAGGGTTTCCGCGCTGGAGGGCCTGACCCTGCGGGTAGTTGCCGCCGAAACGGAAGAAAGGATCGGGTGATGGACATTGTGCTGAGCGTGCCGGCCGTGGTTGCTATTGTCGTTGTCCTGCTGTTGGCGGCATCGATCCGCATCCTCAGGGAGTACGAGCGGGGCGTGATTTTCCTGCTCGGCCGCTTTCAGAGGGTCAAGGGACCGGGGCTGATCATCGTCATCCCCGTGCTGCAGCAGATGGTGCGGGTGGGCTTGCGCACCAACGTGCTGGACGTGCCCGAGCAGGACGTGATCTCGAGGGACAACGTCTCGGTCAAGGTCAACGCGGTGGTCTATTACCGCGTGGTCGATCCCCAGCGCGCCATCATCGAGGTCGAAGACTACCAGTTCGCCACCAGCCAGCTGGCGCAGACCACCCTGCGGTCGGTCCTGGGGCAGCATGAGCTCGACGAGATGCTGGCCGAACGCGAGCGGCTCAACACCGACATCCAGCGCATCCTCGACGACGAAACCGATGCCTGGGGCATCAAGGTGTCCAATGTCGAGCTCAAGCACGTGGACCTGGATGAGAGCATGATCCGCGCCATCGCCAAGCAGGCCGAGGCCGAGCGCGAGCGGCGCGCCAAGGTGATCAATGCGGAAGGCGAATTGCAGGCCTCGCACAAGATGCTCGAAGCGGCCGAGGTGCTTGCCCGGCGGGGCGAAGCCATGCAACTGCGCTACCTTTCGGCGGTCCAGGAAATCGCCGGAGACAGGAGCAACACCATCGTCTTCCCCCTTCCGGTGGATTTCATGAGCAAGCTTGGCGGCGGCGGCGAGACCTGACGCCTAGGGCGCGCCGCCGGGTCCCTCGGGGGCGAGGCCCCGTTCCTTCGCGACCGTCTCGATCCGCTGCTTGAGCTGGGGCAGCCACGGCGCCTCCGCCGGCGCCTCGGCGACGATGCGGCGCCAGGCCGCCAGCGCGCTGGCGGCGTCGCCCGCCTGAAGCAGCGCCAGACCCATGTAGTACCGGGCCGCGGGCTCCTTGGGCGCATAAGCGAGCGCGCGCTCGAACGCCGCCTTGGCGGCCGGCACCACCTGGCCGCCGTGCAGGGCGACCAGGGCTTCACCGTAATTGACGGCGATCGACGCGGCCCGCGCGTTGTCGGTGCCGGCCAGTTCGAGGGCGCGGGCCAGCGCGGTTTCCGCGTCCTCGAGCCGGCCCAGGCGCAGATAGGCGGTCGATAGGATGGCCCAGCCCTGAAGCTCCTCGGGCTTCTCCGCAAGCCGCCGTTCAACCATCGCCACCATCATTTCGATCTGCGCCGTGCTGGGGCCGGCCGGCCCGGGCTCGGCCCGGGGGCGGTCGGCGAAGGGGCGGTCGGGCAGCCCCGGCGCGCCGAGAACCAGGTAAAGGCCCGCCGCCGTCGCCGGCAGGATAACGGCGAGGGTGATGATGGCCGCACGGGCGGGCGTCGAGATGCCGGCGCCGCCGGCCGCTGCCGGCGGCTTGGGCGCATCGGCGGCGGTCGCCAGGATGCGGCGCTCGATTTCGGTGCGCGCGGCGCTGGCCTCGGCCGCGCCGATGAGACCGCGCTCGAGGTCGCGGTCGAGTTCCTCCAGCTGGTCGCGGTAAACGGCCCGATCGAAGGCGGCGCGCTCGTCCGCCGCCGTCCGTTTGCGCAACAGCGGCAGCAGCACAAAGGCGCCTGCCGCGATCGCCATCGAACCGAGGAGGATGGCCAGGGTCACCGCTTTTCCCCGGGCTCCCGCCCGCTGGCGTCCTCGCCTGCGTCTGTTGCGCCGAGCAACCGGTCCAGGGCGGCGCGCTCGGCGGCGTCCAGCGGTTCCGGGGTTGCCGCCGGTCGCGACCTGCGCCGGCGGACGGCGAAGACGATCACAACGGCGGCGAGGCCGAGAACGGCGAACGGCCCGAACCAGAGCGGCCAGGTCGCCGGCTTGACCGGCGGCTTGAGGAGCACGAAATCGCCGTACCTGGCCCTGAGGAAGGCGAGCACCTCGTCGTCGCTGTCCCCCGCCTTGAGCCGTTCGCGCACCAGCACCCTGAGGTCGCGGGCGAGATCGGCATCGGAATCGTCGATCGACTGGTTCTGGCAGACGAGGCAGCGCAGGCGCTTGGAGAGCGCCCGGGCGCGGGATTCGAGCGCCGGGTCGGCAAGCACCTCGTCGGGCTGCACGGCGGCGGCGGGCGGCGCGGCGAGGAGGCCGCCCCAGGCGAGCGCGGCGATGAGCGTCAGGACCAGGGTCCGCGGCCCCGGCCGTTGCGGGCGCCCGTGTCCCATGGCGCCCCTCATCTCACCAAATCCGCGATCATGCCCCGGATCTCCTCGAGCCGATCAGGCGTCAGCGGGCCGACATGTTTCATGCGGATGCGCCCGGCCGCATCCACGACGAAGGTCTCCGGCACGCCATAGACACCCCATTCTATGGCGACCCGGCCGTTGGCATCGGCGCCGATCCGGGCGTAGGGATTGCCGAGCTCCTTGAGCCAGGCCTTGGCGTCCTCGGCCTTGTCCTTGTAGTTGATGCCGAAGATCCGGGCCTTGCCGTCCCGCGCCAGCGCCATCAGGTAGGGATGCTCGGCGCGGCAGGGCAGGCACCAGGAGGCAAAGACGTTGACCACGGTGACGCCGCCCTTGAGGTCGGCATCGGTCAGCTTGGGGCCGCCGTCGAAGCCGGCCAGGGTAAATTCGGGTGCCGGCTTGTCGATCAGCGGCGACGGCACCAGGGAGGGGTCGCGTCCGCGATCGAGCGCCCACAGGAAGACCACCGCGAGCAGCGCCGCGACGGCGAGGGGAAGGTACGTGACCAGACGGATCACGCCGGCCTCGCGCCGGCCGTATCCGAACCCGCCGCCGCCCGCCGGGGCGCGCCGACGCGATGGCGGCGGTCGGTCAGGGACACCAAGCCGCCCAGAACCATCAGCACGGCGCCGATCCAGATCCAGGGCACCAGCGGATTGTGGTAGAGCCTGACCGTCCAGCCCGCCTTGCCGCCGCCGTCGCTGCCGGGCTGCTGGCGGTCTCCGATGACGGCGTAGAGATCGGCCAGCAGGGTTGTGCGGATCGCCGCTTCGGTGGTGATCTGGGGCGGATCGGTGAACCGCCGCCTCTCGGGCCGCAGGGTGGCGATCGGCCGGCCGCCCGCGGTCACGCGAAGGGTCGCGCGCTCGGCGGCGTAGTTGGGGCCGGGCACCGTGACCACGCGCTCCAGGGTGATCCCGTATCCGGCGATTTCGGTGGTCTCGCCCGGCGCCATGATGAGAATGCGCTCGCTCTGCCAGGCGGTCGAGGCGGTGATCCCCAACACGACGACGGCGAGCGCGGCATGGGCCGTGGTCATGGCCAGGGCGGCGCGCGGCAGGCGGGCGAGGCGCCTCAGGCTGTCGCCGAGCGGCCCGCGGAACAGGCGGATGCGCTCGGCGAGCTCGGTCAGGGCGCCGGTCAACAGCCAGACGGCCAGGGTGATGCCGACGATGGCCAGCGCCGGGCCGTCGTTGAGCAGGATGGTGATAAGCGCGGCGAGCCCGGTGATCATGGCCGCCGCCCGCAGGCGCGCGAGCGCCCCCGCGAGGTCGCCCCGCTTCCAGGCCAGCAGCGGCCCGACCCCCATGACCACCAAAAGCGGCACCATCAGGGGCACGAAGGTGAGGTTGTAATAGGGGACGCCGACCGAGACCTTTCCGCCGCCAAGGGCCTCGAGGAACAACGGATACAGGGTGCCGATGAAGACCGTCGCGCAGGCGGTGCCCAGCAACAGATTGTTCAGCACCAGCCCCCCTTCGCGGGAAATCGGCGCGAACAGGCCGCCGGCGCGCAACGTCGGCGCGCGGAACGCATAAAGCCCGAGCCCCCCGGCGGTGGCGATCATCAGCAGCGCCAGGATGAACAGCCCGCGCTCGGGATCGTTGGCGAAGGTATGGACCGAGGTCAGCACCCCCGACCGCACCAGGAAGGTCCCCATCAGCGACAGCACGAAGGTCAGGATGGCGAGCAGGACGGTCCAGCTCTTGAGCGCGCCCCGCTTCTCGACGACGATGGCCGAATGGAGCAGTGCCGTTCCCGCCAGCCATGGCATGAACGACGCGTTCTCCACCGGGTCCCAGAACCAGAACCCGCCCCAGCCCAGCTCGTAATAGGCCCACCAGCTCCCGAGCGCGATGCCGAGGGTCAGCGCGCACCAGGCGGCCAGCGTCCAGGGCCGCACCCAGCGCGCCCAGGCGGCATCCACCCGCCCTTCGATGAGGGCGGCGATGGCGAAGGAGAAGGCGATGGAGAAGCCGACATAGCCGAGATAGAGGAACGGCGGATGGAAGGCGAGACCGGGGTCCTGGAGGATCGGGTTGAGGCCGCTGCCGTCGGCCGGCGGCGGGTCCAGGCGCAGGAAGGGATTGGACGTCCACAGGATGAACAGCAGGAACCCGGCGCCGATCATCGCCTGCACGCTGAGCACCCGGGCCCGCAGGCTCGGCGGCAGGTTCTGCCCGAGGGCCGCGACGGCGGCGCCGAACAGGGCCAGGATCAAGACCCACAGCACCATGGAGCCCTCGTGATTGCCCCAGACCCCGGTGATCTTGTAGAGGAGCGGCTTGGCCGAATGGGAATTCTCGGCGACGTTGGCGACCGAGAAATCGGACACCACGAAGGCGTGCATCAGGGCGAGGAAGGCGACCAGGGTGAAGGTGAACTGTCCGAGAGCGGCGACGCGGCCGGTATCCATCAGCGCGCCGTCGCCGCGGTTCGCGCCGATCATGGGGACGACGGCCTGGATGCAGGCGAAGACGAAGGCGAGGATCAGCGCGAAATGTCCGGCCTCGGCGATCATGGCTTGGCCTCCGCCCCGGACGCCCCGCCCTGGCCCTTGGCTCCCGGCTTCCACTGGCCCGACTTCTTGAGCGCGTCGGCCACCTCCTTGGGCATGTAGGTTTCGTCATGCTTGGCCAGGACCTCGCTGGCGACGAAAACGCCGTCGGCGCCGAGGCGGCCCTGGGCGACCACGCCCTGGCCCTCGCGGAAGAGGTCCGGCAGGATGCCGCGGTAGCGGACCTCGACCCGGTTGGCGAGGTCGGTGACGGCGAAGCGCACCGTGGGATCGGCGTTCGATCTGCGGACGCTGCCCTCCTCCACCAGGCCGCCGATCCGGATCACGCGGCCTTCGGGCGCCCCCTTGGCCTTCAGCTCCGTGGGCGTGACGAAGAATACCAGGCTGTCCTCGAAGGCGTTGAGGATCAGCGCCGCGGCCGCGCCCAGGGTGATCAGGGCGGCGACCAGAAGGTAGAGGCGCCGGCGTTTGGCCGTGAGCGCGCGCCGGGGCGGGCCGGCGATGGTCATGGGCCCGCCTCCTCGCCCGCCTCGGCGGGGCGCCGCACGCGTCCCTGGGCCTCCTGCAGGCGATCCAGTTCGGATTCGTTGGCCCTAAGGCGGCGCAGGGTGGAGACCGCCATCCATGCCAGCACCACCACCGCCGTGGCGAAGGCGGGCCAGACGAATTTGCCGTAGCCACCCAGGTAAAGCAGGTCTTCGATGCCGCTCACGCTCCGCTCCTTTTCCCGCACCTCGGGCCCTCTGCGCGGGGCCCGGCGGCCCGGTCTTCGCCCTCAGGCCCCATGGCCGTCTCCGCCTGGACGCTGCAGGGCCATCATCAGCGCCTGGACCTTGCGTCCGGCGATTTCGGCCCGCACCCTAAGGATCAAAAGCGCCAGAAAATAGGCAGCAAACCCCACCGCCATCAACACCAGCGGCGTCAACATCGACGAATGGATGGCCGGTCCGCCCATGCGCAGCACCGAGGCCGGCTGGTGCAGCGTCGACCACCAGTCGACCGAGAATTTGATGATCGGGACATTGACGAAACCGACGATGGCGAGCAGTGCCGCCGCGCGGTTGCCCCGCTCGGGGTCGTCGAAAGCCGATCCCAGGGCAAGGTAGCCGAGATAGAGGAAAAACAACACCAACACCGAGGTCAGGCGCGCGTCCCAGACCCACCACGTGCCCCAGCTGGTCTGGCCCCAAAGCGCGCCGGTCACCAGGCAAAGCAGGGTGAACCCGGCGCCCAAAGGTGCTGCGCCGCGCCCGATCAGGTGGGCGAGCGGATGTTTCCAGACCAGCGCCATCGCCGAGGTCACCGCGATCAGCGTGTAGACGCCGAGCGCCATCCACGCCGAGGGCACGTGGATATACATGATGCGCACCGATTCGCCCTGCTGGTAATCGGCGGGGGAGACCACCAGGGCGAACCACAGCCCGATGGCGATGGACAGCCCCGCCACCGCCCAACACCACGGCAACACGGCGTTTCCGATGCGCATGAAACGCGCGGGATTGGCGAGGAAATGGATCATCGTCTCAAAGGTCTCGCCGCCATACTGGCCGGCGCCTTGGTTCGTCGGGCGGGCATCTCCGGGTCACCTCGCGGCCTGGCGCAGGGCGGCGGCGGCGGCCAGGGGCGCCAAGGCAAGGGCGGCCAGAAGGAACCCGCCCAGCGCCATCATGCGCGCGCCCGCATCGATCCCGTCTATCGCCGCCTGCACCGTGGCGACGCCGAAAATCAGCACCGGAATATACAGAGGTAGGACCAAAAGCGAAATCAGAACCCCGCCCCGGCGCGCGCCCAGGGTCAGACCCGCGCCGATGGCGCCGATAAGCGTCAGGGTCGGCGTGCCGAGGACAAGGGAGGCGAGGAGATGGGCGAAGCCCGCGCCGCTCATGTTGAGGACGACGGCGAGGATGGGGGCGGCCAGGACCAGCGGCAGGCCGGTGGTCAGCCAATGGGCCGCGGCCTTGGCCAGGACGACGAGTTCCAGCGGCATGTCGGTCAACAGCAACAAATCCATGCTGCCGTCCTCGAAGTCGGAGAGAAACAGGCGGTCGAGGGCCAGCATCGCGGCGAGCAACGCGGTGACCCAGACCAGTCCCGGCGCGATCCGCGCCAGCAGCGCCGTATCGGCCCCGACACCGAAGGGGAACAG
>JAWWBR010000140.1:0-8798 GCA_033720855.1 Alphaproteobacteria bacterium | reverse complement strand
CTCCATCCAGTCGTCATACGGCATGTTCGGGCGCTCGAACGTCCCAAACCCCGACTTCGTCCTGTTGTCCGTCGGTTCTACCCATTCGCTCTTGTCAGGCGCGTCGTCGGCCATCTCGGTTCCCCAAATCAGTTCTTGCTCACCGCGCCCCGCCCGCCCCGACACGGGACGCCCGGCGGGCCGCCCTTGCTCGCGATCCTTGTACCACCGATCCCAGGATCAGGGCAACCAAACCCAACCCGACGAAGCGCGGTCGCCGGCCCGCCTCAATCGGCCTGCTTGCTGTAGATCATCCGCGTGGTTTTGAACGAATCGGCGATCTTCTGAACGTTGCGGGCGATCGCTTCGTCTATGTCCTTGACGTATTCCTTGCGCGGCGCCATCCCCAGCTGTCGCGCGTGAAAGATGTTGAGGACGGCATCGTTGGCGGGGTGTTGCGCATAACTCCAGAGCAGGCATTGCACCAGGAGCGAAACGCGGCTGCCGCCGTTCTCGTCGGCGGTCAGGATCGAGCAATCGAACCCGCCGCGCTTGCGCAGCTGATCGGGGTCTCTCAGCGTCCGCCGTGCCCGGTCGGGGTCGAGATCCTCATGACGGATGAACGGGAGCTCCGCCTTCAGCCGCTCGCGGATCAGCGCCTTCATCGCGGGCACGCGCTTTTCCAGCGCCGCATCGCCGGAGGGGACGATGACATCGACGAAGGAGATGATCTCGAGCCGGCAGGGGAGGCTCTCGCCGTACTGCTTCGACGGGCAGAGCGGCTTTGCCGCGGCGCCCGTCGCGAAGGGTGCGGCGGCACCGAGCAGCAGGGCCAGGAGCAAGAAGGTCTTTACAACCGGTATTGGCATGTCCGTTTCCTTATCGACTGAAGGCCAGCTCCGCCATTGGCCCGCCTGACTTCGGCGTGGTTGAGATGCTGAGGATGCGGCGGGGAAAACGGCCCGCCCCTCGGGGCTAAATTAGGCCCTCCGCCCTCGCTTGGCCAGCGGCGACCGGCACCCGGCGCCTGCGTGGCGCCCTTTTCAAGGGCCGGACCATCGCCCATAATCCGGCCCGGGGAGAGAGCCATGGAATTCCAGCTGCCCGAGGAACTGAGGATCCTCAAGGAGACGGTGCGCCGTTTCGTCGACACCGAGATGATCCCGCTCGAGGGCAAATCGCTGGTCGACGGCAAGATCAAGCCGGAGATCAAGGCGGCCTTGGACGAAAAGGCCAAGGCACTGGGCCTGTGGCTGATCGACGTGCCCGAGGAGTTCGGCGGCCAGGGCTTGGGCCTGCTCGCACGCGCGGTGGTCTGGGAGGAGCTGGGCCGCACCGTGGCGCTGCCGACCCGCGGCGTCTCCGTCACCGGGCCCGACGTGCGCCCGATCCTCTATGCGCTTTCCGACGAGATGAAGGAACGCTACCTCTATCCGGTGATCCGCGGCGAAAAGCGCTGCTGCTTCGCCCAGACCGAGCCCGACGCCGGGTCCGATCCCGGCTCCATGCGCACCACCGCGGTGCGCGACGGGGACACTTACGTCATCAACGGCGTCAAGCGCTTCATCACCGGCGCCGCGGAGGCCGACTTCGCCCAGGTGATGGCGGCGACCGACCGCGAGAAGGGCTCGCGCGGGGGGATCTCGTGCTTCATCGTCGACATGGATACGCCCGGCATCAGCCTCACCACCCAGTTCCGGACCTTCACCGAGGAGGGCCCGTGGGAGATCGTCTTCGAGGACGTCCGCGTGCCCGCCGCGCACCTGGTCGGCGAAGAGGGCGGCGGCTTCCGTCTGGGCCAGCAATGGCTCGGGGTGGGGCGCGTCAAGCAGGCCGCACGCGCCTTGGGCGTCACCGAGCGCTGCCTGGAGATGGGCACCGCCTATGCCAAGGAACGGGTGACCTTCGGCCGGCCCTTGGCCGACCGCCAGGCGATCCAGTGGAAGCTCGCCGATGCGGCGGTGGCGGTTCACGGCGCGCGGCTGATGGTCTATCACGCGGCCGCGCGCATGGATGGGGGCGAGGATGCCCGTCTGGAGGCCTACATGACCAAGCTCTATTGTACCGAGATGGCCTATCGGGCGGCGGACGACTGCCTGCAGATCCACGGCGGCATCGGCCTGACCACGGACCTGCCGGTGGAGCGCTTCTGGCGCGACCAGCGCAGCCACATGATCACCGAGGGCACGCCGGAGATGATGCGCATGGTGATCGCAAGAACGGCCCTTCGCGCGGCCGGTTAGGGAGAGGCATGAAAGGCACGTCCAAGGTCCGGTTGCAGGGCTACAAGGATCCCCTGCTGGTCGAGGTGATGAAGCGTCACGGCTTCGACGAGATCCCGCTCTACAAGCATCGGCCGCCCGAAACCAACGCGCGGCGGGACCGCTGGTTCGAACTCGGCAAGGTGCGCGACGGCCCGGTCAATGGGATCCGGCGCCCGGTCGACGACCCGGCGGCGATGGCGGCGGAGATCAAGGCGCTGGCGCTCGAGCTCGGCGCCGATGCGGTAGGGATCGCCCGGCTCACGCCGATCATGATCGACGAGGACGCCGATCTGTCTCACGCGTTCGCCATCTGCGCCATCGTCGGCGAGGATTACGGCGAGGCGCTCAAGGGGCCCCGCGCCATCGAGACCGAATCGACCCGCACCTACGTGGCCTGCGCCGAGATCGCCACCGAGTTGGCCCGGCGCATCCGCGACATGGGCTATCCGGCGCTGGCCCATCACAACGGCGGCTGCGATATCCAGGCGATCCCGGCGATGATTGCCGCGGGCCTCGGCGAGCTCGGCAAGCATGGCAGCCTGATCCATCCCGAACTGGGCGCAAGCCACCGGCCCGGCATCGTCACCACATCCCTGCCGCTCGCCACCGATGCGCCCCTGGTGTTCGGCGTTCAGGATACCTGCCTCAACTGCAACCTCTGCGCCAACAACTGCCCCGGCGACGCCATTCCGGCCAAGGAGTTCGTGCTCACCGAAGGCATCCGCCGTTGGCTCACGGACGTGGAGAAGTGCTACGTCTATTCACGGCTGAGGGCCCAGTACTGCCACATCTGCGTCGATGCCTGCCCCTACGTTCACAAGGCCAACGGGGACCAGCGCAAGAAGGAGCTGTTCAAGCGCTACATGGCGCAGCGCAAGAAGGCCGGTTACAAGACCCCGGCCTGGTTTCCCGAGGAGGCGGAAGAGGTGCTCGGCGACTGAGCCGCCGGGTCAGGGCTCTTGCGCCAAGTCCGCGGCCTGGACGATGGCCTCGCCGATGGGCGTCGCGCCGCCGGTCAACTCCCACTGCATGCCGATGGTGCGCGCGTCTTCGAGGCAGGCCGCCAGCACCGCGGCGACATCGTCCCTCGGCACCTCGGCGCCCTTGAGCCGGGGCGCGAGGCTGACATGCCCGGTCCCGGGGTCGTCGGTGAGGCGCCCGGGGCGGAGGATGGTGTAGTCCAGCCCGCTGTCCTTGAGCGCGGCATCGGCTTGCGACTTGGCCTGCTGGTAGGTCCGGAAGACCTCGTCGCCGCGCGGTTCTTCGGCGTGGAAGGTGGAGATCATCAGGAAGCGCGCGATGCCGTTCGCCTTGGCCGCCGCGATCAGCTTGAGCGCCCCGTCGCGGTCCATGGTCAGCTTGCGCGCCGCCCCGCTGCCGGGCCCGGCGCCGGCGGCGAAGAGCACCGCATCGGCGGCACCGACGGCCTCGGAAATGTCGGCTTCACGCTCGAGATCGCAGATCACCGGCAGGGCGCCCGCCGCTCTCAGATCATCGGCCTGGCCGGGGTCGCGAATGAGGCCGCGCACCCGGTGCCCCGCCCCGTGCAGGAGCCGGGTGAGGCGCAGGGCAATCTTGCCGTGGCCGCCGGCGATGGCGATGTCCATGGATGCCTCCTTTGCCGCTGTTACGCCCAGGGGTATCGCGCTCAGCCCTTGGCGGCAAGCACCACCAGGGCATCCAGCGCCGCCGCGCCGCCGCCCGCGGGCCGCGCGATCAGCGGGTTGACGTCGACGGCCGCGATCCTGTCGCCGGCCTCGCGGGCGAACCGGCCGACGGCGACGATGGCGTCGATCACGGCCTCGCGGTCGAGCGCCGGCGCCCCGCGGTAGCCGGCGAGGATCCGTCCCGCCCGGGTGGCGTCGACCATCGCCGCGGCCTCCGCCCGATTGAGGCCGGGGCGCCCGAAGGCGACGTCGGCGTAAAGCTCGACCATGACGCCGCCGCTGCCGAACATCACCACGGGCCCCATTTCCGGATCGCGAACGAGGCCGAGGGCCAGTTCGGCGCCGCGGCTGACCTGCTCGGCCACCAGGAAGCCGTCGATCGCCACGTCCCGATCGAAGGCGGCGACGTTGTCGGCGATGGTGCGGCACGCGGCCTCGACCGCGGCCGCGCTTTCCAGGCCGAGGGCGATGGCCCCGGCCTCGCTCTTGTGGGGCAGGCCGGCCGAGACCGCCTTCACGACCACCGGATAGCCGATGTCGCGGGAGGCCTCGGCCGCGGCTTCGGCATCATTGACGAAGGCCTCGCGGGCGAGCGGCAGCCCGAAGGCGCCGAGCAGAGCTTTCGAGCGGACCTCGTCGAGTGGCTTGGGGCCGTCCCCGGCCGCTTCCGCCAGGTCCTTGAGCCGCGGCGCGCCGTCGCCCGGGGCGGCGGTTGGTCCGTCATCGCCCTCCGCCCGGGCGGCGCGTTGACCGCCCCGGATGATGCGCCCCAGCACCCGGAAGGTGCGGTCGGGTTCCGACATATAGGGCAGGTGGCCGAGCTTCGCGCGCAGCGCCTTGGCGTGATCGGAGAGGGAAAGCGCCATAGGCGCGAACATCGCCACCGGCACCGGACCGCCCGCCTTGGTCCATTCGCCGATGGCGGCGAGGTTGAGCTCCTTGCGCTCGATCCCCGGCTTGAGCGGCAGCTCCTCTGCCATCAGCAGCAGATCGACGCCGGGGTCGGCGGCAAGCGCGTCCATGCAGGCGGTATGCGCCTCGGTGACCACCGTCGCGCGCGTATCCAGCGGATTGGCGGGGTTGGCGAGAGGCCCCAGCGCCGCGGCGATCTTGGCCTTGGTCTCGTCGGCGAGTTGGGCGAGCTCGACCCCGGCGCGGGCGGCGTATTCCGAGATCAGGCTGGTCAGCGCGCCGGAATTGGTCATCACGGCGATGCCCGGCCCCTTGGGCGGTTTGATTCGCACCAGGTATTCCAGCGCCTCCACCGCATCCTCCATGCTGTCCAGGCGGACCACGCCGGCGGCCCCGGCTATGGCGTCGAAGGCGTCGATCGACCCGACCAGGGCGCCGGTATGGGCGAGGGCGGCGGCGCGCCCCGCGTCGGACCCGCCGATCTTGACCGCCACCACCGCCTTGCCCGCGGCCCGGGCCTCGCGGCAGGCGGCGAGGAAATCGTCCGCGCGCACCACCTGCTCCAGGTAGAGCAGCACCGCCTTGACCTGGGGCTGGGCGGCGATGAAGCGGAGATAGTCGCCCGCCGCCAGGCCCACCTGGTTGCCCGCCGACACCATGTAGGACGGCATCAGGCCGCGTTCGGCGAGCAGCCGGTTGAGGGCGACGCACAGCCCGCCGGACTGGGCGATCACTGCGGTGGGGCCGGCCTCGATCTTCTCCAGCCCATCGTCGGGCAGGGTCACGGCGCGGCTGGGCGCGGACACATTGCCCATGCAATTGGGCCCGCAGACGGCCAATCCCGTCGCGGCGATGACCTCGGCCAGGCGCGCGGCCCGGGCGCGGCCCTCGGCCTCGCCGCCTTCGCCGAAACCGCCGGCGAACACCAGGGCGCTCCGCGCGCCCGCCGCCGCGGCCTCTTCGAGGACGCCGAAGACGGCATCGGCGGGCACGAAGGAGACGACGTGATCGGGCGGCTCCGGCAGGGCGGAGAAGTCGGGATAGCAGGTCGCCTCCCAGATGTCGCTGCGCCGGGGGTTGACGGGGTAGACGCCGCCTTCGTAGCCGAAACGGAGGAGGTTGGCCCGGACCCGTCCCGACCAGTGCCGCGGCCGGTCCGATGCGCCGACCATGACGATGTTGCGCGGGTTGAGGAGGGCTTCGACTTTATCGGTGTTCATGGCGGCGCCAGCCCCGGTCGTGTTCCGGGGGTCGGGCCGCCCCGGCGTTTGCTGTTTTCATTCGCGGCCGCCAATCTTATGCTGGGGCCCTATGCCGCCGCAACCGATCGTGCGGCAACCGGACAAAAATGACACGGGGAGAGGCGGGTGACCCTCATCATCAACAACGACCACGTCGCCGAGGTGCTGACCATGGAAGAGACCATGGCGGCGCTGGAGCGATCCTACGCCGATCTCGTGACCCGCGAGGCGGTCTGCCGCCCGCGCATCGATCTCCAGATTCCCACCTCCGACGAGAACAAGACCTACCAGTGGGGCACCATGGAGGGTGGCTCGATGCGGGGCTATTTCGCCATCCGCATGAAGTCCGACGTCCTCACCCAGGAGATGCGCGGCGACATTCCGACCGAGGAGAAATACTGCGTGCGGCCGGGGCGCTGGTGCGGCCTGATCCTCCTGACCAGCATCGAGAACGGCGAGCCGCTGGCCTTCCTCAATGACGGCATCCTGCAGCACATGCGGGTCGGGGCCGACAGCGGCATCGGCGTCAAATACATGGCCCGCGAGGATTCGGAAGTGCTCGGCATGCTCGGCTCCGGCGGCATGTCCAGGAGCCACATGCAGTCGATCACCTGCGTGCGCGACATCAAGAAGCTGCAGGTGTTCAGCCCGACCAAGGCCAACCGCGAGGCCTTCGCCGAGGAGATGCGCGCCACCTACGGCATCGAGGTGGTCGCCTGCGACGCACCGGAGCAGGTCTATCGCGGCGCCCATATCCTCGCCGCCGTGACCGACGCGACCCAGCCGGTCACCGACGGCGCCTATGTCGAGCCCGGCACCCATGTGGTGGTGATCGGCGGCTCCGGCGCGCCCGACGATGCGACCATCGCCAAGATCGACGTCAGCCTGCGCTTCGGCAATGCGCCGCAGCCCTGGGGGCTGGATGAGTTCGGCAAGGCCAAGTCGCGCCTCACCTATGCCGCGATGACCGAGGAGATCGCGGAAAAGCGCATGTCGCCCGACGCCAAACGCGGCGGCCGCGGCGCGGTGGCCGAGGACCGCGTGGTGTGGCTGCCCGACATCATCGAGGGCCGCGCCCGGGGGCGGACCAGCGACGATCAGATCACCTATTCCGAGCGCGGCAACCTGCAGGGCGCCCAGTTCTACGCGGTGGCCGGCCGCGCCTACGAGCTCGCCAAAGAGGCCGGCCTCGGCCACGAGATCCCGACCGACTGGCTGTTGCAGGACATCCGAGATTGACCGCGGCCGGCGCCGCAAACCCGAGGACCAGACCATGACCCTGTTCATCAATAACGACGACGTCGCCAAGGTGCTGACCATGGAGGACACCATCGCAGCCTTGGAGGAGTCCTACCGGCAGATGGTCACCCGGGAGGCCGTGTGCCGGCCCCGGGTCGACATCCAGATCCCGACCTCGGATCCCGCCAAGATCTATCAATGGGGCACCATGGAGGGCGGCTCGACCTCGCGCTATTTCGCCATCCGCATGAAGTCCGACGTCATTTACGAGCAGGAATACAACGGCGCCGTCACCCAGGAGAAATACTGCAAGGAGCCGGGGCTGTTCTGCGGCTTGATCCTGCTGACCAGCGTGGAAAACGGCGAACCGCTCGCCTTCATCAACGACGGCGTGCTGCAGCACATGCGGGTCGCCGGCGACGGCGGCATCGGCGTCAAGTACATGAGCCGGGAGGATTCGGAAGTGGTCGGTATGCTCGGCTCCGGCGGCATGTCGCGCACCCATATGGAGGCCTTCATGTGCGTGCGCGACATCAAGAAGCTTCAGGTCTATTCGCCGACCCCCGCCAACCGCGAGAAATTCGGCGAGGAGATGCGCGCCAAATACGGCATCGAGGTGGTGGTCTGCGACAATCCGCGCGACATCTACCGCGGCGCCGACATCGTCGCGGCGCTGACCGATTCCGCGGTCGGCGTGCTCAACGGCGAATGGATCGAAGAGGGAGCCCACGTGGTCAGCGTCGGCGGCGGCAGCGGCAAGGCCGACGATGCGACCCTGGACAAGGTCGACCTCTATTTCCGTTTCGGCAACGCGCCGGGCCCCTGGGGATTGCCCGAGATGGCGCTGGAAGACGAATACATCACCTATGCCGCCGAGCCCGAGTCGTATTCGGGCTTCAAGATGAAGCGCCACGGGCGGCGCGGCCACGGCGCCGCCCTGCCCGAGCGCATGATCACCTTCAAGGACATCATCGAAGGCTCCAACCGCGGGCGCACCGACGCCTCCCAGATCACCTATTCCGAGCGCGGCAACCTGCAGGGCGCCCAGTTCTGGGCGGTCGGCGGCCTGGTCTACGAGAAGGTCAAGGCGGCCGGCCTCGGCAACGAGGTGCCGACCGAGTGGTTCATCCAGGACATCCGCGACTGAACCGATAGCCGGACGATACATCGGCGCCGCGCGGTGCTAAGGTGGCTATCGCAGCATGCCGTGGTTCGAATTCGGAAAGAGCCCATGCCCCGACTGACCCGCCGCATCGGCGCCGTGTGCGCGGCCTTGACCGGCCGGGCCGCCATCGCCGTGGTGGTCTCCGGCCTCGCCCTGGGCGCCATGGCGGGGGCCGGCTGGGCCCAGCAGGCGGGCGCGGCCGGGTCGGATCCCGTCGAGGCGGCGCTGACCAAGCTTCTTGCCAAGCAGCGCGGGTTGATGATCAAGGCCATAGACGGGGTCGCGGCGAGCCGTCCCGAGGTACCGGAATATTTCTTCATCGGCTTCGCCG
>JAWWBR010000139.1:0-8908 GCA_033720855.1 Alphaproteobacteria bacterium | reverse complement strand
TCGGCCTCGCCGAGCACCTCGACCTCAAGCTGCGGGCGGGCAGGATCGCAGCCGGCGTCAAGGGTGTGCGCGACGTGCGCAACAACATCGAGATCAAACCGAGAAGCTAACCGATAAAATGGCCGCAGGCGGGCGGCACGTGCCGCCAGCCTGCATCCATTTGCATCAGTTTTTTAAGTCCGGCATCGCGCACCTCCCTCCGCCCAGCGGATCCGTCCCTAACATAAGCAATCTTGGGTTCGGCGTTCTTATAGAACATGGTCCGTGATTTGACCGCGGTGATCACCTCGGACTTGACTTGGGTGCCCGGCGGCGCACGCGCACGCCGTCTCTGTTCTCTCCAGCCATCAACTCGCCGCAAAAAACGGCATCTTGCAGATGGCGCAATATGGCGTTTGGGATCGCAGGCTAGGATGGAGCCGTCGCTTACAGCGATTTCTGCTCGTGACTGACCACGTGCGACCTTGTGGCTAGCAGCAGTTGTCGTCCTTGCTCAGGCGCCTAGACCGGCGGACGACGGCGGCCCCGGTAGCCAAAGATTAGTGCGACGACGAAAAGCACGAGGAACACAACAAATAGGATCCGCGCGATGTCGACTGCGACGGCTGCGACGCCGCCGAAACCCAAGATTCCTGCGATGATCGCGATCACAAGGCACATTACTGCCCAATATAGCATTGCTCTGTTCCTCTCCTTGTGTTGAGAGAGGCCCATGACGGCCATCCAATGTATTAACGGACGACCGCGGGCCGGGTTCCCCCGGGTAGGGATTTGGCATTTTTGGCCGCATTAAGTGTCGTGGAGAGGCAGCCCCAGATAGAGAGAAAACCCCAATGACCGCTTCTTTAATCGGGCGTTAGAGTCAAGCTCCGTTTGGTTTGCCTTCGGTGCAGTAGATTTCGTCTCCACGTGGGTCACGCTTCTTTCCGCAGTCGGTCTCCGCATGTGCGGCGCTGCAAGCATTGGTCAGAGAGGTTTGGAGAGCCATGCTTTTGGGCGCGCTTTGATTTATTCGCAGCGGACATGTGCGGCTTCATCCAGACCTTATCGTCCACGCGGGGGCGAAGCTCCTAGGCCGAAGGCAGGTGCATGCTATCTGGCGCCCACCTCCTTGCCCCATTGGAAGTCCGACCCGTCGAGCCACATGCGATGCATGATGACGGCGAGCTTGCGGGCGAGCGCCACCAAGGCTTTCTGGCGTCCCCTGGTCTTTTGCAGCCGCATGCCCCAGGCCTTGAGGGCGGACCAGCGTTGGCTCCTCGACAGCAGGGCATTGGCGGCGGCATAGAGGACCGTCCTGACCTCGGCGTCACCGGCCTTGGAGATGCGCCCGGGATTGTCGTGCTCGCCGGACTGATAGCGCCTCGGCGTCAGGCCGAAGTGGGCGCCCACCGTTCGTGAGCGTCTGAACCTCCTGGGATCGTCGACCGCCGCCTTGAAGGTCATCGCCGTGATTGGGCCGACGCCGGGCACCGTCATCAGTTGCCGGCATATCGCGTCGCTGTGAGCCGCCCGCGTGACCCGGCGGTGCAGCTCGAGATAGGCCTCATAGAGCACACCACGCGCCTCGAGCACGGGCAGCAGTGCATCGCTTAGTTCTTTGTCCGCTTCGAGCAAGGGGCGCACACGGGCATCGAAGGGGCCGTGGCCGAGGGACGCCGGGAGCTTGATCCCGAACACCTTCAACAGACCCCTGATCTCGTTCTCGAGATCGATGAACTTCTTCTGCAGTGCCTTGCGGCTCGATAGCAGGGCGCGGGTGTAGTGGCTGTCCCAACTCTTCACATGGACACCGGCGTACCAGCCGGTGCGCAGGATCTGGGCGATGCCGCGGGCGTCGTTCCGGTCGGTCTTGTTGCGCATGGCCGAGAGCGCGGCCTTGACCTGGCGGGTCTCCAGGCACACCACCTCGAACTCTTCCCCGCCCAGCCCGTGGGCTAATGGCTGGCTCAAGGTGCCGGCCTCGAAGCCGACAACCGCCACCTCCTGACCGAAGTCCCGAAGGCAGGCGGTGATCTCCGATACCTCCGAAGCAACCGTCCGTTCCAGACAGACCCGGCCCGTCCCATCGACGATGCAGAGCGCGACAGATCGCAGGGATACATCCA
Source organism: Alphaproteobacteria bacterium (assembly GCA_033720855.1). GTDB lineage: Bacteria > Pseudomonadota > Alphaproteobacteria > SMXQ01 > SMXQ01 > SMXQ01. The sequence goes on along the minus strand of JAWWBR010000139.1, from coordinate 6,800 downwards.
GTGCAGCGTAAAAGGTCATCTTCGTCTCCTTGTTCGGTTCACGCGAACACACAAGTTCGCGCTCTACAAGGAGCTTGCCTCAATTAAAGCCCGCCCGATTACACATGCTTTTGGCTGGCAGCGGATGTTAACTTGACGGCCTCTAATGACCCAAAGCGGACCTATGAATACCCAGAATTGTCAGGGACCCCCTGCTATTTGTCCTATGTTGTCCTATGTGGTGACCTTGGCATGGGACAAAATTCTTGGATTCGGTGACTAGAGAGACTGTCCATGAGGCTTCGCTTTCTCGTAAAGCGAGACTGATAACTTACGGTGTGGGTTATGGCGTTGGTCTGGGCGTGCCGTTGGCCTTGGCAGTCGGATTTCATATTGGCTTTGGCGAGCCATTGGCCTGGTTGCTCCCGATACCATTCGCTGTCACCATCATCCTTGCCCGCGCCTTTCGGCCAATAGGATATCGAATTACGTCGGAAGTTCTGGAAGTTGTTCGACCTGTCGGTGCAAAGGCATTTGACATGGCCAGCATTCTGTCCGTGCATTTTCCGTCTACAGAGCCGCCAGGAATAGTCTTTGGAATTTGTCGGGTGGAGGGCTTTTACGGAGCCTGGGGGCTCTACTGGAACAAAACTTGGGGCAAATTCCGCGTTTACGTCACCAATGAAGCGAACCGGGTGGAAATCCGCCTCAGCCATGGAAAGAGGCTTATTCTCTCGCCAGACGAGCCCAAAAGATTCGTCGCTGAAATGGAGACCGCGATTGCCGAGACAACATGAACATATTCTCGACAGAGGTTAACCCGATGTCCGCATCTGGCCGAAAGCGGACGTTGACTTTACCTCGAGGTTTGCCCGGAACCGGCCATCCAGCCTCGATGGACTCAGCCCCCACGCCCGCCTAGACTGCCGCCTTTGCCGCCTTGGTCAACGCACACGCAGTGGAAGAACAAACGATGAGCGACGATCCAGCGTCCGGCGGTCCGGTAACGGACGCATTTCTGGCCGATCTGGCGGCGGCGAACCGCATCCTCGCCGCCGAGGGCGTGGTCGACGCCGCGGGCCACGTCTCCCACCGCCACCCCGAGGCGCCGGAGCGCTATTTCATGGCCCGGGCCATGGCGCCGGCGCTGGTGACGCCCGACGACATCCAGGAATTCACCCTCGAGAGCGATCCCTGCGATTCGGGCAAGCCGCCGGGGTCGCTGGAGCGGTTCATCCACGGCCAGATCTTCAAGGCCCGGCCCGACGTCAATGCGGTGGTGCACAGCCACTCGCCCTCGGTCATCCCCTTCGGCCTGGTGGAGACCGAGATGAAAGCGATGTTCCACATGGCCGCCTTCCTGACCCGCGGCGTGCCGGTGTTCGATATCCGCGAGCAATTCGGCACCACCGACATCCTGGTCAGCGACAACGCCAAAGGCGTTGCCTTTGCCGCCTGCCTGGGCGACAAAGACGTGGCGCTGATGCGCGCCCACGGATCGACGGCCTGCGGCCCGACGCTGCAGAGCGCGGTGTTCCACGCGGTCTACACCGAGGTCAACGCCCGGGTTCAGCATTGGACCGAGGCGCTGGCCCGGGGCGGACCCATGGCCCTTCTCGATGCCGAGGAGGGCCGTCTGGCGGACGCCATCAACCAAGGGGCGCGGCTGCGTGCGTGGGATCTCTGGCGGGCGCGGGTCCGCGAGGAAACCGGATGGTGACGAGGAGGTATCGGAGGAGGCCATGAGCGAGACATTGCAACAGAAAGAGCAACTGGTGCGCTGCATCCGCATGCTCGAGCACAACGGCATCATGGATTACAACGGCCATGGCAGCATCCGCCTGCCCGATGAGCGCATGCTGATCAACATCGGCAACTGTCAGCGCAGCCAGCTGACCACCGACGACATCTGCACCATCGATTTCGACGGCAACGTCATCGAGGGCAACGGCAAGCCGCCCTTGGAGTTTCACCTTCATGCCGGCATCTACAAGACCCGGGCCGATGTCGAGGCGATCATCCATTGCCACCCCAACTGGTCGACCATCCTGACCACGGCCGGGGTCGAATACCTGCCGGTCTATGCCCAGGGCACCCTGGTCTACCCGATGCCGGTGCTGGACTCGCCCAACTCCATCAACAACCCGGAAATGGCCAAGGCGTTGACCGACACCATGGGCAACCGGCCGGCGGCCCTGATGAAGGCCCATGGCGCGGTGACCACCGGCCGGTCCATCGTCGATGCCTTCGTGCTGCTCAATTACCTGGAGGACAACGCCTATCGCCAATACATGGCCCAGCAGGTCGGCACGCCCTATGCCTTCAGCGAGGAGGAGATCGCCATGTGCCACGAGAAGCTGTGGAGCGAGGCGCTGTTCAAGCGCACCTGGGACCATTTCAGCGCCAAGCTCGATGCCGGGGCCTAGGCGAAGGTTCCCCATGGGGCAAGCTGGGTCACGGGTTCCGGGGCGGCGGTGATGGCGCTGGCCGATCGCTTTCTCCTCATGGGGGTCATGGGCTGGCCGGTGATGCATTCGCGCTCGCCCTTGATGCACAACTACTGGCTCGAGCAGCAGGGCCTGAGGGGCGCCTACGTGCCGCTGGCGATCGAGCCCGGCAACCTCGAGGGCGCACTCCGCGGGATGCACCCCTTGGCCTTCGCCGGCTGCAACATCACCATCCCGCATAAGCTCGAGGCCATGGAGATCGTCGACGAGGTCAGCGAGGTGGCTAAGAAGATCGGCGCCATCAGCTGCGTCGGCGTCCGCGAGGACGGCTCCCTCTTCGGCACCAACAACGACTGGTTCGGCTTCATCAACAACCTCAAGCAGGAACAGCCCGACTGGCGCGCCGATGCCGGGCCCATCGCCGTGATCGGCGCCGGCGGCGGCGGCCGCGCGGTGGTCTACGGCCTCCTGGAGGAGGGGGCCAAGGAAATCCGCCTGGTCAACCGCACCCGCGCCAAGGCCGAGGCCATCGCCCGCGAATACGGCGGTCCCATCGAGGTGCTGCCCTGGGAGGAGCGCCACGATGCGCTCGACGGCGTGGCCACCGCCGTCAACGTCACCAACCAGGGCATGGGCGGCCAGCCGCCCCTCGACCTCAGCCTCGACAAGCTGCCCGGGGACGCCCTGGCCGCCGACATCATCTACACGCCCCTGGAGACGCCGTTCCTCGCCGATGCGCGCGCGCGCGGCAACGCGACCGTCAACGGCGTCGGCATGCTGATCCACCAGGGCCCGGCGGCCTGGAAGCTGTGGTTCGATATCGTCCCCGAGGTCACCGATGAGCTGCGCGCGCTGATCGAGCGCAGCATCGAAGGCGACTGAGGCCCGGCCTGGGCGGCGCGGCGGACGGCCAAGATTCTCACATGCTGAGAATCTTGGCGGATTCCCATAATGTGAGAATCTTTTATTATACCTTTTAAATCAAAAGGTTATTGGGGCATCCCCGGCGAAAGGGCGTTTTTTTGCCGCGTGCCGCGCCCTAGACCACCACCTCGGTCATGATGCCTTCGGGGAAGATGTCCTCCGGCGCGACGTGCTTGTGGGCGATGCCCTGCTGGTGGGTATAGAGCAGCATCTGCTCCCAGGTCGGGCGGTTCTCCTCGATGCCGAAGGGGAACGGATCGTCGCCGAACATGTCCTGCATCTTGCGCGCATAGGTCGGCACCCAGGGCAGCGGGTAGCGCGACACCGCGGGGTCGAAGATGCGCTCGATGCTGCGCCGCTTGGACTCGTTGAAGGCGTTGAGCAGGTTGCGCGCGACCCAGGGGTTGTCCGCGAGAATGTGCCTCTGCATGGCGATGATGTGCATGATCGGCCAGACGCCGGTCGCGGCGAAATAGGCCTCCTCCATGCCGAGGTAATCGGGGAACAGCCGCTCGACGTCCGGGTGGCCTTCGAGGAAACAGGTCGGCGGGCGGGCGATGATGGCGCAATCGATCTCGCCCGAGGCCAGCATCTCCGACAGCGACTTGTCCTCGACCCGGGTGATCTCGACGCCGGCGGGCAGGTCGAGCTCCACCTTCTCGCCGCGCCCGGGCGCGTTGGCGCCGGCCTGGTACCAGTTCACCTCCTGGAGCTTGACGCCGCAATCGTTGTGCATCCACCCGCGCATGTAGACGGCGGCCGAGTGTGCCCATTCCGGCGAGCCCACGCGCTTGCCCCTCAGGTCCTCGACCGTCTTGATGCCGGCGTTCCTATTCACATAGAAGGACGAGAAGCGGAACAGCCTGGAGCAGACCACCGGCAGGCCGATGATGTCGCTGTCCTCGCGGGTGACCTGGGCGGCGAACTTGGCGAAGCTCAGCTCGGCGACATCCCATTCCCGGTTCGCGGTGAAGCGCGCGAACACCTCGTGGTGGCCCAGCATCGACCAGGAATGGTCGATGCCCTCGGCCCGCACCTCGCCGGTGCGGAAGTCGCGGAAGTGATCGTAATCGGTCGTGGCAATGCTGAGCCGGATCGGCGTCATGGTTCCCCCTCCCTGTGCGCTGGGCGCAGATTTTTTTTGAGTCCCTGGTAAACCCCGTTTTTATAAGGGGATATTGGCCTAAACACAATCGCTTAGGCTTTGCTTCGCGGAGCCGTGTCGGGGCGCCGGCCCGGGAGGCTGGGGATCGAAAGCCCCCGATGGGGACGGGCCCGGGCGCCGGCCCGGGCAGGATGCATCGGTGTTTCCTAGACGCCGGCGCGGATTTTCTCTTCGTCGAAGATCTCGCCCATCTCCGAGGCGACGCCGTTCTTGTCGATCTCCTCGAGCCAGATCTTGTGCAGGTTCTCGGGCTGGTCTTCGTATTCGATCTGGTTGCCGCCTTCCTTGACCGAGGTGTCGTTGCCCGAGCTCCACTTGTCCAGCTTGGCCCAGATCATGGGGTAGCGCACGGTGCCGAACTGGACCGCGAGGTAGCGCGAGGGCGTGCTGCCGGTATTGAAGTGCTGGTGAAACATGTTTTCCGGCGGCGTCACCAGGACGCCGTGATCCCAGTCGACGCGGACCATCTCGTCCTCCTTGCCCTCGTACCAGAGCATCGAATAGCCCTGGCCGTCGATGGTGAAGACGTTGGTGCCGGCGGTGTGGCGGTGGGCCTTCTTGTAGGTGCCGGGCACGATCTGCGAGGTGTGGCAGCCGAGCGTGCTGTCCGACAGCACCCAGCGCAGGCTGGACGAGCCCTTGCCGCGTTCGGCCCAGCTTTTGAGCTCGAAATTGGTGATGTCGGGGACGAAACTGGTCTCCCATTGATGGCGGCCGGCGCGGATCTCGATCATCTGCCCCTCGCCCTGGAAATAGCCGTTGGGGCCGAGGCGCTCGGAAAAGTCGCCCTCGGTGTTGAAGATGAAGTTTTCGTTGCGGAACAGGTTCATCAGGAACGGGAGATCGTGGATCGAGGCGAGCCGCGCCGGTTCGGTGCCCGAGCCGTTGAAATGCTGGTACTTGGCGTTGAGCGGCACCGAGAACAGCGAATTGGGCCCCCATTCGAAGGAATGGGTGGCGCCGTCCGGGGTCTGGATCTGGGTCGAGCCGTGCCCGTCCATCACGTAGACGATTTCCTCGTAGAGGTGATGGAGCTCGCGGGATTTCGATCCGGCCGGAATTTCGAAGCAAAAGACCGAGACGAAATCGTCGCGCCCCTTCATCAGGCAGACCGCGCCATTCATCCCGTAGAGGTCCCACGGCTTGGTCTCGATCCGCATCAGGTCGATGCCGAAATCCTCGATCACGGGCACGGGCTGGTCCTCGCACCAGGCCAGATAACTGTTGTGCAGAAACACGGGCTCTTGGGTCGTCTTAGCGGTGTCGTCCATTTTCACGGCATTCCCTGACTTCGGTATGGGGGTTCGTGGTTCACTTATAAGAATCGATCAGCCCCGGGTCAAACCCGCCGCAACCCCGCGGCGCCGGCAAAAAATCGCGCCGCGAGTTGTCCAATCGCTTCGCGCTCCCTAGACTAGCACCCGCGAACATAATAACCAGGGTAGGACCAATGGCAGATATTCCAAGACTCAACGGCGTGATCGCCGCCCTCGAAGCGGGCAAGCCGGCCTTTACCGCCTTTTCCACGCCGGACGTGACCTCGGCCATCGCCTTCTCGACGTCGACCGGTTACGACGGCATCGTCTTCGAGATGGAGCACAATCCTTGGGATACGCCCACCCTGCGCGATTGCCTGCAATACATGCTCAACCGCGGCCAGATCGCGCGGTCGGGATCGATCGCGCCGATCGTCACGCCGATGGTGCGGGTGCCGCCCAATGGCAACGAAACCGCCCAGTGGCAGGCCAAGCAGGCGCTCGACCTCGGCGTCTACGGCGTGGTATGGCCGCATATCAGCAGCGTCGAGGAAGCCTATAACGCCGTCGGCGCCTGCCGCTATCCGCGCCTCAAGGATGCGCCGCTATACGAACCGGCCGGCATTCGCGGCGACGGGCCGACCGGCGCCGTGCGCTATTGGGGGCTCAGCCAGCAGGACTACTACCAGAAGGCCGATGTCTGGCCGCTGGCGCCCGACGGCGAGATCTTTGTGATTTTGATGATCGAGGACACGGCCGGGATCGCCGCCCTGCCCGATATCCTGAAAGACGTGCCCGGCGTCGGCGCGGTGCTGATCGGCGAGGGCGACCTGAGCCAGGAGCTCGGCTACCCGCGCCAATACGAGCATCCGGTGGTGCTCGAAGCGATGGCGGAGATCGTCAACTGCTGCAAGGAAAACAACGTGGCCGTGGGCCATCCCCACGTCAATGCCGGCAATGTCGAGCGCATCCTCGAAGAGGGCTATACGTTCCTGATGACCGGCGCCGTGCGTTCGACACCGGGTCTCG
>JAWWBR010000138.1:0-8921 GCA_033720855.1 Alphaproteobacteria bacterium | reverse complement strand
TGCTGTTGACCCAAAGCGGTCATAACAGACCTGTCGCCGAAAGCCGCGAACCGATGGCCGAAGTATAGGTGCGGCGATCGTTATCGAAACGACCCCACCTAGCGCAGAGGGCATAGTAAATTATCATTTTGTTCAGCGTCGCAGAGTTGGGTCGAGCCGGTCCCGCAGCCAGTCGCCGAAAATGCTGACCGACAGCGTTGTGATGAAGATCAACAGGCCCGAGAACACGGCGATCCACCAAGCGAACAGCAGGTAATTGCGCCCCGAGCCCAGCATCAGGCCCAGGCTGGTCAAGGGAGGCTGAATGCCCAGGCCGAGGAAACTCAATGAGGTTTCCAGAAGGATGGTAGAGGGGAAGTTCAGCGTGAACTGAACGATCAATGCGCTCAGGATATTGGGCAGGACGTGGCGGAAATAGATGCGCCGCGGTTTTGCGCCCAGGGTCCGGACGGCCACGACATAACCTTGGTTGTTCGCCCCTAGCACCATGCCGCGGGCAATGCGGGCGTAATTTTCCCAACCGTTGATCCCCATGATGACGATGAACAGGGTAAAGCTGTTGCCGAAGAAGGCGAGCACGGCAAGGGCGATGATCATGAACGGCATCGACGCCTGGGCGTCGACGAACATCATGATCACCTCTTCCACGAGCCCGCGGAAATGGGCGGCGACGAAACCCAAGAAGGTGCCGAGTACTGCGCCGATCAGGGTCCCCAAAAGGGCGATGAAGATGCTCATGCGCACGGCGTAGATCAGCCGGCTCAGCACATCGCGCCCCAATTCGTCGGTTCCGAGCAGGTATTGGGGCGGTCCGCCGAGCCATGCCGGCGGCTTGAGCCGGTTGAGAAGATCGAGCTTGGCGTAATGCTGGGGGGCGAGCACGTCGGCAAAGATGAAGACGAATAACACGGCGAGTAGGAACCCACAGGCCAGCAGTACGAGGAACGGCATGCGCGCAAGCTCCCCCGTCAGGCGCGAAAGCGGCCCGGGACGGGTCCGAGCTTCGGCAATGCCGGCCGAATTCCGCGTGTCCTCGCTCACGCCTCATTCTCCTGCTTGCTGGAACTTGCGCGGATGCGGGGATCGATCCAGCCATAGGCGAGGTCGATCAGCAGGTTGGCCAGCACCATGGTGAACGCCACCAGCATCACCAGTGCCTGGACCACCGCGAGGTCGCGTTGGGCGACCGAAGTCACCAACAGACGACCGACACCCGGCCAGGCGAAAATCGATTCCGTGATCAGTGAGCCGCTGATCAGCCCGCCGATCTTGAAGCCGAGGATGGTGACCACCGGGATCGCAGCGTTGGGTAGGGCGTGGCGGACGATACGCTTGTTCCGCGGCAGGCCCTTGGCGCGCGAGGTTCGCATGTAGGGCGCATTCAGGACCTCCAGCATGGCCGAGCGGGTGAAGCGGGCGAGCGCGCCCATGCCCGCGGTGCCCAGCGTGATCACCGGCATCACCATATGCCAGAAGGTCTCGCTACCCGAGCTCGGCAACCACTGGAGCCACAGCGAAAAGGTTAGGATCAAGAGGATGCCGAGGAAAAAGTTGGGAATGGCATAGCCGAGGACCGCCAGGGTCATGACCCCACGGTCGACGGCGGAATTGCGGTTCAGCGCGGCGGTGATGCCGAGCGGCAGGCCGAGGCAGATGCTGAACGCGAAGGCGGCAATGCCCAACTGCAGGGTCGCGGGGATACGCTCCACGACAACGTCGATCGCCGTACGGTCATCGACGAAGCTGACGCCGAAATCTCCGCTCAACACGGCAACGAAGTAGCGCCAGTACTGCTCGTGCAACGGCCGGTCGAGCCCCCACTCCCTCATGTAATAGTTGATCATTTCGGCATCGGCATCGTCGGGCAAAAGCATGTCGATGGGATCGCCGGACAGGCGCAGCACGATGAAAATGAAGGTCACGACCATCCACAGGGTAACGGCGGAGCGCAGCACCTTTATGGTGACGAAACGCAGGTTCATTTGCTCGCCGCCCCCCGCGCGCCAAGAGCAAGAACGGGATCGTTGACCAGCACCCCATCGATCCCCGCCTCCATCAGCGCCTTGAAGCGCGATGCCTTTATGTCACCCGGGCTTTCACCGGACTGGCGATGCCCCGCGGTGACGAAGACCGGACGGCCGCTGCCCCGGGCGAGCGCCAGGTTTTCGGCATTTACGTCCTCTTCCCACAACCGGGCGATATCGCCGCCGGAGTCGAAGAATTTCGGAAATCGCTCGTAGCTTTTCAGGAAGCCCAAGATGACCACATCCGAGTCTTGGCCCCGGAGAGTCCGCACCTGGGTGTTGCTGCGCAGCCCGAAGATCACTGCGTGCTCCACGCCGGCGCGTTGGACTTCCTCATGCACGCGCAGGGGAAACTCGGCATCGCGCAGCTTGATATCGAGGAGAACGGCGATACGCCCCTTGGCAAGGGCCAAAACCTCGGCCAGGCGCAGCACGCCTTTCTTGTTCAGCTGCATCGAGGTCAGATCCGCGACTTCGTCGCCCTCGACATCGGGGTCGTGAACACAGACCAGGACGCCATCCTTGGCGGCACGGATATCGGTTTCGATCAGGTCGGCGCCCGCCGCGATGGCGGCTTCAAAAGACTCCCGCGAATTATCTGCGTACCTTTCCGAATAGCCGCGGTGCGCGATCACCAGGGGACGGCCGGGGCGCAGCGCGCGCAAGGCGCGGGTATCGATCGCGTTCTGCCTTCCGCTTCCCACCATGGTCATCTTCCCCTCACCGATCGCCGGGGCGGCCGCAACGAGTCCCAAGCCCAGCGCCAGGGTGCCCAGAGTAAGCACAGCGAAACCCGCCGGCCGGTTCATCAGGGCGTATCGGCCCCGGCCAGGGGGCGGGGAGGAAGAAAGTGCGTCGAACCGGGATAGTCATCGAACTTCATGAGATCGTGGATGGTGAATTCGGACGAGCGGCCGACCGTATGACTGACGGTGGCGCCGTCGAAGCGAAAGCGCAGGTAGCCGATGCAGCGTTCGACGTCCACATGGGGACGGTCCTTGATTTTCGAATTGATGAACGCAGTCGCCGGTGCCCAAATCAGGTCGATGCCGCCGAACTGGGCGGTGCGGTAATAATGCAAATGCCCGCTCGCGATCACGCGGACATCGTGGGCGCGGCATAGGTCAAGGATGCGCTGGCGTCCTTCGAGGCAGAGTACCGCGTGGTTGAATGTTCGGGGATCCTCCGGGTCAGCATAGAAAACCGGCTTATGGGTGAACAGCATTCCCGGCCGACCGGCGCCGTCCGCCAAGGCGGATTCGAAAAATCGGTATTGTTCTGCCTCGGCCTCGAGGCCGCTTCCAAAGATCTGGGCATTGAGGCCATAGAGCCGCCAGCCGGCGAAATTCTGCGCCCACCAGCCGGGGCCGAACTGCCGTTCCCAGCGGGCGAGCCGCTCCTCCGTCACGGGCCGCTCAAGGCGAGGGCTCGGAGGGGGATCGCCGATATCGTGGTTGCCCGGCAGGACCAACACGGGCACCGGCAGACGCTCGATCTGGCCGCGAGCGAAGGCAAGATCGGCTTCCTCGTCGGAGCCGCGCAGCGACACGTCACCGGTCCAGACGATGAGGTCGGGCGGATCGGCCTGCATCTCGGCGACGAAAACCTCCCAATTGTCGACGAAATACGCGTGGGTTCGGCTCAGATGGGTGTCCGTCACCTGGACGAGATGTCGTACCGTCATAGCCGGCCTGACTCCACGAGATGGCACGCAACGCGATGGTAGGCCCCGACCGGTTTCAGCTCCGGTGTGCGTTCACTACAGACCGGCTCCGCAAACGGGCACCGTGTATGGAAGCGGCAACCCGACGGCGGCGCAATGGCGCTCGGCGGATCGCCCTCGAGGATCAGGCGCTCGCGCTTGACCTTGGGGTCGGGCACGGGAATGGCGGACAACAGCGCCCGCGTGTAGGGATGTCGCGGGCGGTCGAACAGATCGTCACGCTTGCCCTCCTCCACGATGCGCCCGAGGTACATCACGCCGATTCGATGGCTGATATGCCGCACGACGCTGAGATCGTGCGAGATAAACAGATAGGCCACGTTGAAGCGCCGTTGCAGTTCGGCCAGCAGGTTGACGACCTGGGCCTGGACCGAGACATCCAGCGCCGAGACGGGTTCGTCGCACACGATCAGGCGCGGTTCCAGGATGAGCGCCCGGGCAATGACGACCCGCTGCTGCTGCCCGCCGGAGAGTTCGTGGGGGTAGCGATGCGCGAGACCGCCGGGGAGCACGACCGCATCGAGCATCTCCTGCACCCGCCGATTGCGTTCCTCCATCCTACCCACCTCGTGGATGTCGAGGGGTTCGCGGACCTGGGTGGCGACGGTCATGCGCGGGTCGAGAGCGCTCAGGGCGTCCTGGAAAATCATCTGGAGATCCAGCCTGACCGCTCGCCAGTCATCGTCCTCGAGCTGCGCCAGATCCTTGCCGCTGAAGCAGACCTTACCGGCGGTGGGCGGCAAGATGCCCAGCACCAGGCGCCCGGTGGTGGACTTACCGCAGCCGCTTTCCCCCACCAGGCCAAGGGTTTCCCCTTCCTTCAGGGTGAAGCTCACGCCATCGACTGCCTTGACGGTCTCACGCGCCCCGAACAGGCCACGGCGTTTCAAGCGGAAATACCGGGCGAGATCCTCAACCTCGAGGATGGGCGCCGGAACGCCAGCCAGGGCGGTCTGGTTTGCGGCCTCGGTCACGGTGCATCCATGGGGTTGTGGCAGGCGAGCCAATGCCCGTCGGCGACGGCTTCCAAGACCGGCTCCAATTCGGCGCAGCGGGTTTGGGCGTTGGGACAACGGGGGCGGAAGCTGCAGCCGTTGGGGATCTCTAACGCCGAAGGAACGGCTCCTTCGATGGGAACCAATCTGTCAATGGTGCGATCGACCCGGGGTACCGATTGCATGAGCCCGTGGGTGTAGGGGTGGCGGGCGCGGTCGAATAGGCTCAAGACGCTCGATTCCTCGACCACCCTGCCGAGGTACATCACCGCCGCCGCATCGGCCATTTCCGCGACGACGCCGAGGTCATGGGTCACGAGAAGCAACGCCAGGCCAGTCTCATCACGCAGTTCCTTGAGAAGATCGAGGATTTGGGCCTGGATGGTAACGTCGAGCGCGGTCGTCGGCTCATCCGCGATCACCAGCTTGGGGCGGCAGGCGAGCGCCATGGCAATCATGACCCGCTGGTTCATGCCGCCGGAAAGCTGGTGCGGGTATTCTCGCGTCCGGCGCGACGCGTCGGGGATGCCGACCCGCTCGAGCAGCCGTTCGGCCTCCTTAAGCGCCCCGCGGCGGTTGAGGCCCTGGTGGAGGCTCAGGCTTTCCGCCAGTTGCCCACCGATCGTGTGGAGCGGATTGAGCGAGGTTAGCGGATCCTGAAAGATCATCGCAATTTCTCGGCCACGGATCGATCCCATTGCATCCTCGTTAAGGACCAGGATATCCCGCCCCTCGAACAGGATCTCACCGCTGGTAATGCGTCCGTTGGGGGGTGTCAGCTTGAGGATCGCATGGCAGCTGACGCTCTTGCCGCAGCCGCTTTCACCCACCAGGCAGAGCGTCTCGCCCGCATCCATGCGAAAATTGACCCCGTCGACGGCGGTGATCAGGCCGTCTTCGGTCTCGAACTCGATTCTGAGATCGCGGACTTCAAGTAGCGGTGCCATCTGACCCTCTAACCTCTTCCCCGCGATGGCTCAAGCAAGGACGCGTGCTGGACCGAACGAAGCACCGGCCCGCGGCATGGTGAACGCGGGCCGGCACGCAGGCAATGTCAGCAGGCTACTTCGGCGCGGCCATCGCCCCGCTCATGCGCTTGGGCCTCGGCTTCATCTTCAAATTGTCCGGCCTCAAGTCCATGAAGTAAAGCGGGTAAGGGGTCCATTCGACGCCCTTGCGCATGGCATAGGTTTCGAAGGGATTGTAGAGGATGGTCATGGGCGCCTCGTCCTCCAGGATGTCCAACTGCCGCTGGAACATCTGAAAGCGCTTCTTCATGTCGGCGCTGGTCAGCACCTTGTTGCCCAGTTCGTTGAACTCCTTCGGCGCCTTCCAATATTTGTATTTGCGTTGAAGCGCACTTTTGTCTCCATAGAGGATCCACATCGCGCCTGTCGGGTCGGGCAGGCGGTAGGTGTTCGACCACGGATAAACGGCGACATCCTTGGTGCGCTTCTGCTTAAAGTTCTCGACCACCTCGATGCGCGAGTTGACGCCGACCTTCTTCCACATTTGCTGGATGATCTGGGCCGCGGACAGTGCATTGACGTAGTAATTCGCCATGGTCTTGTAGACCAGTGGCTCACCCTTGTAGCCCGCTTCCTTGAGGAGCTTTTTCGCCCTTTCCGGATCGTAGGCGGGGGGCTTGCGGCTCTTGTTGTACATTTGGCCGAATTCGGCGAGCTGATGGCCGTTGGGCGTATAGGTCTTGCCCTCCCACAACGCGTTGATCAGGGCCGCACGGTCGACGGCAAGTGCCAGGGCCTGACGGATTTTCTTGTTCTTGAGGACCGGGTGCTTAGTGTTGAAGATCAACACGTGGGAATTGTTCAGCACTACGCTTTTGTGGGTGAGTTTGTCCTTGTAGCGGTCGATGATTTTGACGTTGTCGGGCGGGATATTGACGGCGATATCGAACTCGCCGCTGACTAGCCCAGCGATACGGGTGGACACCTCAGGCACCTGCTTGAAGGTCACCGTTTTAAAGGCCGGTTTGCCGCCGAAATAGTTATCGAAGGCGACGAATTTCTGGTAGTCGCCGTTCTTCCATTCGACGAATTTGATGGGCCCGGTACCGACGGGGTTGCGCCCCATCTTCTTGAGTGCCGCCTTCATCCAGTTCTTCTTACCCGCCTTCCTCGCCTTGGCGCCGGCTTCCATCCAGGCGCGCTTACTGACTATCCAGGCGGTATAGGAGGCAAGCCGCTGCTCCAAAATCAGGTCCGGCTTCTTGGTCACGAAACGGACGGTGTAGCGATCGACGGGGGTGACCGACTTGAGGTGGCCGAAATACCGTCGGCCGTTCTTGATCACGCCTTTTTTGCCGGTCATGCGTTGGGGCGAGAAGGTGAAGGCCACATCCTCGGAGGTCAGCTCATCCCCGTTGTGGAACTTAACCCCCTTGCGCAGCGTGACATCCACGGTCTTGGTGTCGATCCGTTTCCAGGAGGTCGCCAAGTGGGGAATCAATTTGGCGCCCGCGCCCCGCTCCTCATTTAAGAAATCGCGACGAATGAGGGTGTCGAAGATCGAATAGGTGACACGCACGTCGACGTTGCCGGTTTTGAGCGCGGGCTCCAGGCTGCGCGGCAGTTTATTGACCGCGATCACCAAATCGGGGCGCTCATCGGCTTTGGCGGGATTTCCTTGCCCGGCAATAGCGCCAAGCCAGAGCAGGGCAAGCGCGAACGCGATCGATCGTGAAAATTGTATTCGCATGTGATCCTCCCGTTGACACGACCCCAGGTCCAACGGATAGCGCTGGAACCAGCGTGGGTTGGAAAGTGGCATAAGCGTCATGTTCATTTTAGGCTAGCAATGTTACAGAGCGATGATAGGAAGGGCCAGGAAAACGAACTTGCCGTTCAGGTGAAAATTGAGGACGCAACGCATGGGCTATCAGGGGGCCGAGGTGCCCGGGGCGGCTTTTTCATGGACTAACCAATCCGGCCAATTGATCGTCATACCCCTGCATCCTGCCTCGATCACCTTGAGCATGTCGGCAACGCCTCTGACGCTATGCGCCCTGACCTCGCCTATAATCTTACGCGCCTCGGCGATCCCGGCAGGCGTGACTTCGCTCGCCGGAGGGCAAATCTGATCGAAACCCGCGTCCACGGCTCGCGCCACGTTGTCCGGCGTAAATTCGCCGGCCCGGACGAGCCACCCCGTGGGCATGTCCGGCGCCAGCCGCTTGGCCTCATTGACGGCATCGAAATGGAAGGAGGTGACGATGGTCCGGTCCGTCGCGTCGTGAGCAGCAAGCGCCCCGAGGATCGCGTCGGCCAATCCCGGCGCGGGTTCCTTGATCTCCGCATGGAGCACGTCGAAACCGGAGAACCGGCGTAACAGGTCGTCAAAGCACAACATCGGCTCGTCACAAAACCGGTAGGGCGAGAACCAGGATCCCATATCAAGCGTTTTAAGCTCTGCCCAATCAAGATCCGCGATCTTGAGCCCGGGATAGCCGTAACGGTCGAGAACGCGGTCGTGACAGACGGCGATGGCCCGGTCCTTGGAAAACTGCAGATCGAATTCGATCTCCGTTGCCCCGATTTCTCGAGCCAGCTCGAAGGCGGCGGCGGTATTTTCCGGGGCGTAGGCGGATGCCCCCCGGTGAGCGATGATCCTAAAGGAAGGCGGTACGAGCAGGGGAAGCAGTGGTCTAAGTGAATTAGGATGCACCGGCATTTTCCCTATTATTCAAGAGGGATAAGCTAACAGTTTACATAAGACAACTGTCATGATTGTCATATTTGCGAAGTACTCCTCACCGTGCGCGATCCGTAGTTGAGCTAAGGACGATCCGCGGGTAAATGTAATTTGACAGATCAAATCAACTCTTAGAAAACGAATCCCGGTTCAACTTAGCAGAATGCGTGCTTATGTCTGCTTCTGGCTATAAGCGACCGTTCGGTTAACGCCGCCCAGGGGGCATCACTTCCAAATGGGAATGATCCCGAGTTCCATAAGATATTCCTCTGCCAATTCCCTAAAGGCTTCATCCTGGAAGGCGTAAAACGCATCGATGGCGTCTTGATCATCAACCGCCTTTTTCCAGCCTCCAATAGAGCCAAAATAAGCTTCCTCTACCCTTAGCCTTCGCTCTTCATCCTCGGTCCACTGTGATCGCAAGAATCTCTTTAAGATGTCGTGGTGATCTCCATGCTCCAGCCCCGG
>JAWWBR010000137.1:0-8987 GCA_033720855.1 Alphaproteobacteria bacterium | reverse complement strand
CTCGTAGTGGAAGTCGGCACGCTGCATGAGACGGTTCGGTCCGGAAGAGGGGCGTCGTGGGCGGCTCGCGGTGAGCCGCGCAAAGCCCGCTAGGATACCGTCTCGACGCGGTGAAGTCAGCCGGCCGATTGACCTGCCCCGGCGCCCACGTATAATGCCCCTCGCGTTGCCGGCGTGGCGGAATTGGTAGACGCAGCGGATTCAAAATCCGCCGGGGGCAACCTCTTGTCGGTTCGAGTCCGACCGCCGGTACCACTTTAAAAACAGCCGCTTACGAGCGGCTGTTTGTGCTTCTTCCCTCCCTATTTTTAGTGCTTGGTCGCAGTTTGGTCGCAGAAGGCCTCGCTCAAGCTCGGCAGGCGCGAGCCAATATCGTCCAGGCCCGCATCGAACATGTGCGAGTAGCGGCTGGTGACGATCAGGCTGGAATGCCCCAGCAGGTCGCGCACCGTGGTCATGCTCTCGCCGGCCTGGGCCAGCATGCTGGAATCAGAGCGCAGGAATTCCTCCGCGACGGCGCTCCCGATCCCGCCACACGCACCTACGATGGCGACAGTCTTTCCCGAAAATTCGAGTTTCATACTGATCTCTCCGATTTTTGTTGAGCGGCGTACTGTCTTCGCGTCGTGTGGTCTACGGAGAGTGAAACTGCGGTATGACGCCATCGAGTTGCGTGCGGCTTTGTTCAGCCAAGTGCTCCAGGGTTCGCGCGCTCGCGGTCCAGATGTCGGTCTCGATGGACTTGCGCGCGTTTTCGGGATCTCGACGACGAAGCGCATCCGTGCATGCCCAGTGGCATTCCATCGGGAGTCGCCTCCCCTCGCTGAAGCCGGACGCCGATTTGGCGGCGACGGGGAGCCGCATGTAGGGTCCTGCGCGCATCCAGAGGCTATCAACGAAGCCGATGGCCACCTCCGCCTTGCTCGCGACGTAGACGGCCCGATGAAAATCCGCGTTAAGGCGGAAATACTCATCAAGGTGACGTTCATTGATCGCAGTCTCCATCTGGCTACAGATGTTGGCGATTTCGTCGACCTCCTCAGTCGTTGCCCGCTCAGCCGCTTTCGCCGCCAGCAAGCCTTCCAGGCTGAGCCGGATGTCGCGCATGTCCTTCAGTTCACCAAGCGACAGCTGGGGGACGATCATGGTCCGTCCGGGACCCTTAGTGAGTGCGTACTGGGACTCCAACCGCTTGAGCGCCTCGCGCACCGGGGTCGCGCTCACATCGAACTTCTCGCTTACAAAGCGAATACTGAGTGAGCTCCCCGGGAGGTAGTCGCCACTCATCAACTGTTGCCTTAACAGGCGATAGACGCGGGCGTGCGTCGTTTCATGCCCCATGTCGCTGGATGTCCTCTTCGTTGTCCTCACGGTCTGTGGTCCACCTTTGTGCGGGCGCCCCGTCGACCTGATGATTACTGAATACATGATAGTCACACACTATGATCGAGTCCAGTGGCATAAATGATCACATCGTCTTGACAGGTTTGATCACACGCTGCTATCAATAAGATCACGAAGCAAAGAGGCACGCCAATCGGCTCCAGACGCCACAAGCTTTGATCGAGCCAAGAGGCCGGCCAGGCGGGTTCACGCGAGAATCGCGAGGAGGAGAAGGTTTGAGACAGCACGTCCTTATCACGGGGGGCTCCCTCGATATCGGTTGGGCGATTGCCCGCCGTGCCCGCCTTGACGGCTACCACCCGATTATCCTCGACCAGAGTCCCCCCGAGGATAGAGCTATCGGGGAGTACCACGAAGTCGATCTCTCCGACCCGGACGCGACCCGGGCTGTGCTTGCCGAGATACTGCGCGAGCGAGCGATTACGCGACTGGTAAACAACGTCGGCGTCGTGAAGCCAGCTTCTCTCGAAGAGCTGTCGCTGGATGATTTCGATACTGTCATGACGCTGAACGTTCGTACTGCCGCACAGTGCGCTCAAGCACTCATGCCGGGCATGAGGGATGCGGGGTTCGGGCGCATTGTGAATATCGCTAGCCGCACGGCGCTCGGCAAGGAATGTCGCACCTTCTACGGCGGAAGCAAGGCCGCGTTGATTTCGATGGCTAAGACATGGGCCCTTGAACTTGCCGGCTTCGGAATCACCGCAAATGCCATTGCGCCAGGGACCATAGAGACGACCGCCTTTTATCGTAATAATCCGCCCGATGATCCGAAAACCCGCGCGATTATCGACGCGATACCCGCAGGCCGCATCGGCACGACGGACGATATAGCAAACCCGGTGAGCTTCTTCCTTGATGAGCGTTCAGGTTTTGTAAACGGACAGGCGTTGTATGTCTGCGGAGGCCTGACAGTCGGTCGTGCCTGACTTGGGAGACGGGGACTGACGTTCACTCTCTACCATTCACTGACTTAGCCCAAGTGAGGGAACTATTTTGCGAACAAAAACGATTCTTTCAGTTGCGATCACCGGGAACATAACGCGCCCCGACCAGCACCCGAAACTGCCGATCACCCCGCAGGACATCGTCTCCGAGATTATCGAGGCAGAGGCGGCTGGTGCGGCCATTGCGCATATTCACGTGCGCGATCCGGAGACCGGTGCGCCGAGCATGCGCGTGGACCTCTACCGTCAGGTTGTGGATCTGCTGAGGCAAAAGGGCTCCGGGGTCATCATCAACCTCACTACCGGTCCAGGCGGGCGCTTTGTTCCGGACAAGGATGATCCCAAGGTGGCCGCGAGCGGCACGACACTGTTGCCACCACAAGAACGTGTGGAGCATGTCGTGCAGATCAAGCCGGATATTTGCAGCCTCGACCTGAACACGATGTTCTCGGGCGATTCCGTGGTGATCAATACACCGCGAAACGTTCGAATCATGGCGGAAATGATTCGGGACGCCGGCGTGATGCCGGAACTCGAGTGTTTCGATAGCGGCGACATCCACCTCGCGAAAGACCTGCTCAAGGAAGGCGTCCTCGACAGTCCACCGCTTTTCCAGATCGTGCTTGGCGCCAAATATGGTTTCTCGGCGACACCCGAAACCCTGCTCTATGCGCGAAGCATTCTCCCAGAAAATGCTCGATGGGCTGCTTTCGGAATCGGACGCATGGAGTTCCCCATCGTCGCCCAATCCTATCTACTTGGTGGCCACGTCAGGGTCGGCATGGAAGACAACATATATATATCACGGGGCAAACTTGCCGCGGGCAATGCCGAACTTGTGGAGAACGCGGTTTCCATTATCAAGCGAATGGGTGGCAACGTAGCGACGCCAGATGAGGCGCGCGGATTGCTCGGCCTCTCGAAACGATGATTTTCGCCCCTGTGTCGTTTTCCGACGTAGGGAAGCTTTGCTACAACAAGTAAGTAGCATTTTTCTGAAGGAGTAAGATTGGATATGATTAGAAGACATCGAAAGACCAAAATGCACAGTAAGTAAGCCCGTAAAATATTAAAATAATATTTTGCGGATATAGCATGCTGCTTTACATTAAAATTGAATCACTTGCCAAAAATAAAGGAAAAATGTGATGAAAAAAGTATTAGTGCTTATGACAACCGTGGCGATTCTCGCTACCGGAAGTCTCTCGGCGCAAGGCCAGCAGGCTGACTATCCGAACAAGTCGATTCAGATGATAGTTCCGTACAGTGCCGGAGGGGGAACTGATGCATTTGCCCGTAATGTTATTAGGTTCAGTGATCTTGCGGACGACATTGTGGTCAGGAACATCTCCGGTGGCGGAGGGAAGATAGGTACCATGGAAGTGGTCAATGCCCGCCCCGACGGATATACCCTGCTCGCCCATGTAATGGCAATCGCAATCGGGTATCATGCAGGTCTGTATGATACCCCTCCGTGGGAAGACCTGATTCCCATCGCCTCAATTACCTTAGAGGATAGTGCGATTTCGGTAAATGCGGATTCTCCGTTCAAGACGATCGAGGATCTCATCAAGTATGCCAAGGCAAACCCGGGCGAACTCAGCTACGGCTTTGCCGGTGTCGGCGGAACGACGCATACGGTAACAGCAAGTTTTGCAAATGAGACCGGAATCGATGTGAACCTCATCCCCTTCTCGGGCGGGGCTGATTCCCGTGCTGCATTGGCCGGCGGCCATATTGACGTAATGAGCTCACAGGTCTCAGAAATCATCGACATGGTTGAGGCAGGTGACCTGAGAATCCTGGCAACAACCGGGTCAGAGCGGCATTACCTGACACCCGACGTGCCGTCGCTCAAAGAGCGGGGAATCGATTTCGTCTTCCAGGTCTGGAGAGGCTTCTTCGCACCTGCGGGAACTCCGGAGGAAGTAGTCAGCAAAGTCTCGGACTCCTTCGAAGAGGCTACGAAGAATGAGGAGTTCATCGACGTTATGAAGAAGCTCGGATATCAGATCGAATTCAGGGATTCCGATGAGTTCCTGGCTGAAATCAAGCGGAATCACGAGGAGGTTGCGAAGATCAGTCACCTGCTCAAAGCTGATCAGTAGAAGACGGTTTACGTACACGTGAAGTGTCACGGTCGGATGGGAAGTTTTCCGTCCGGCTGTGACGAGTAACGATTAAAAAATGGAAAAGCCATGGTGAAGTCAGAGATAGGAATAGGTGTGTTTCTGCTCCTTGTGAGTGCGTTCTTCTTTGCTGACAGTTACAACATCACCCAGAGCACCATAACCGCTCCGATGGCCGGAGCAAGTTTTTTTCCGCGGGTGGTGAGTATGCTTCTGGCTGCATCGAGTCTATACCTTATTCTCAAGGCAGTGATGCTGAAGAGACGGGGGAAGAGCGGGTCGGCAGAAGCTGCCGCAAAGAGTGGTCCCGAACAGCCGGAGACGGGAACCCCCAATGAGCAGGCTGTCCTGGTTATGGTCGTAGCAACAACGCTGTATATCCTCATTATTCCGTTCATCGGTTATTTGATCACCACAATAGCCTTCATGAGCGCAACGAGCCTCTATCTCGGCTCGATTCACAAGAAACACCCCTGGTATTTTACGGTACCGGTGGTCATTGGCATCAGCCTTGCGGCGTATGTGCTCTTCAGCACAGTGCTTTCAGTATTCCTGCCGCAGGGCATACTCATATAGGGGGGCTCTATGGTATTTCTTGAGACACTTCAGTTCGGTATCGGACATGTATTTGGGATAGTGCCTCTCCTGCTGATAGCCGGGGGGGTGTTTTTCGGAATCATATTCGGCGCCATACCGGGCTTGACGGCAACGCTGGCTGTGGCCCTGCTACTGCCGTTCACCTACGGGCTCGGAGCCTTCAATGGGCTCTCGCTGCTTCTGGGCATCTATGTAGGCGCCATATCAGGTGGTCTTATCTCCGCAACGCTGCTGAAGATTCCCGGAACCCCTTCATCGATTGTGACAACCTTCGACGGCTATCCCATGGCACGGGACGGGAAACCGCTCGAGGCGCTCTCGATCGGTGTCTTCTCCTCACTTGTCGGGGGAATCTTCAGTACCGTCATTCTTATCATCATCGCCCCGCAGCTGGCACGGATCGCCCTCAAGTTCGGACCTTGGGAGTACTTCTCCCTGGGAGTATTCGGCCTGTCGGTTGTCGCCAGTCTTTCGGCGAAGAATCTCAACAAGGGGCTGATCGCCGCATTGATCGGTATGCTCATAGCGACAGTCGGGATGGACCCGGTCACCGCTCGTCCCCGCTTCACGCTCGGCTTTCTCCAGATGGAGGGCGGGTTTTCCGCCCTGGCCACCATGTTGGGCTTCTATGCGGCGACCCAGATCTTTCTCGACTCCAGGGAAGTGAACACCGTGACGAAGGCGATAAAGCTGCAGGATAAACGGAATCTGCTGACCATGCCCTTCAAGCTGGTCAAACACCAGGTCATTAATTTCCTGCGCTCTGGGGCAATCGGCACTTTCATCGGGATCCTTCCGGGAGCCGGGGGCAGCACCGCAGGATTCATAGCCTATGATCAGGCAAAGAAGGCTTCCCGCCAGAAAGAGAAATTCGGAACAGGCCATTACGAAGGAATTATCGCCTCGGAGACCTCGAATAATGCGGTAACAGGCGGAGCGTTGGTCCCGATGATGACCCTCGGCATACCGGGAGACGTGGTGACCGCCATTCTCATGGGCGGTCTCATGATCCACGGCCTCCAGCCTGGACCGCTGCTGTTCACGAACAATGCCGATGTGGTTGGCACGATCTTTGTCGCCCTCTTAGTCGCCAACGTCATGATGTATTTCATAGAGGGGGGGCTGATGAGAAAGCTCGCCCGCATGATCCAGGTACCCAAGCATTTCCTGCTTCCGACCATCATGATGATGTGCGTCATCGGTGTCTTCTCCCTGAACAACCGCGTCTTCGACATGTGGGTCCTGCTGGTCTTCGGTGTCCTGGGCTACATATTCGTAAAGAACGACATCCCCCTCGCTCCAATTATACTGGGATATATTCTTACCGACATAATCGAGAAAAACTGGCGCTTAGCTTCCATGTCGACAGGAGGCGATGTAACCCCCTTCTTTACGCGTCCCATCTCTGTCGTGCTGCTTCTGCTCTCCCTTGTCTCCATTCTCTATCCGATCATCTCTGAGAGAATCTCTAACAAGAGAAAGAACAATGAAGCATCATCAGAGTGAACTGTTCAGCGTTGAAGCAAAGCATGTAGTGATAACCGGCGAAGCGGGGGGTATAGGGAAGGACCTGGCTGAAGGGTTCGCATCAGCGGGGCTCTCACCGCACTGGCCGATCTCCGGGAGGAGGAAATGCAGGCCAGTGCCCGCCGCCTCTATTACCAGTAAAGAAGAGGTGGAGGCCTGCGTTGAGAAGATTGCCGAGAATATAGGGTGTGTGGGCATCAGTGTGCAGAGGCCCGAGGATATCGTTTCCACCCGTGTGAGGGCTCTGAAGACCGACGCTCCGGTGGTAGTTGAAGTGATGACCGACGGGAAGAGCAATCCGCCGATCACCTGGACACCGTGGTTTAAATTACGCATAAAAGGAACAACATTATGAGATTAGAGGGAAAGGTAGCTATTGTCACCGGTGGGGCGAAGGAGATTGGTCTCCATATCGCCAGTAAGCTGGCTTCCGAGGGCGCTCATGTCGTCATTGCAGACATAGATGCCGCTGCCGCCGAGGAGGCTGCTGCAGGGATTACCCGCGCATCCGGCCGCGAGGCTGCGGGAATGGGAGTGGATGTCACCGATGAGCGGCAGGTTGAAGCGCTCATAGCCTTTGCCGTAGAGCGGTTCGGCACAGTCACCATACTGGTGAACAATGCCGGCATCATGGGACCGGTGGACGAAACAGACAAGGTGGATGTCGACGGTTGGGATGCGACCATGGCCGTGAACTTGAGAGGGGTGTTCCTCTGCTCCAAGCACGTCATTCCCGTGATGAAGCAGCGTAAAGCCGGCAGCATCATCAATGTGGCCTCGGTCACTGGCAAGCGTCCGCTGCCGCTGAGGCTCGCCTATGCGACCTCCAAGATGGGAGTCATCGGCCTTGGCCGCTCCCTGGCCGCTGAGGTTGGCAAGTTCGGGATTCGGGTCAACACCGTCTGTCCCGGTTCTGTCACCGGCGCACGGCAGCAGCATGTCTTTGAAGGCATCATGAAAGCGTCCGGGAAGAGCTACGAAGAGGTGGCAAAAGAGAAGGCAGAGGTAACAGCGCTTAAAACGTTTGTTGATCCCGATTATATTGCAAACTGCGTACTTTACCTTTGTTCGGATGAGTCCTGGGTGATAACCGGCCAGGATATCAATATCTGCGGCGGAGCGGTGATGTATTAGCCCGTCGAATACTTGGCAGAAAAACCACAGGGAGTACAGAAATGAAGAGGGTCTACTGCACTATTTTGATTTTGTATTCGAAAAAACTGGAGACATGCCAACCGTTCTTCAGGACTTTCCGGGATCGTACGGCGTATGGATGTCAGTAAACTCGATCCTGACTCTAGTTGAGCGGCATCCGCAGATTCAGGTGGTAAAGGAAGAGGATTTTCCTGGTCTTGAAAAATTACCAAGTTGCGCGAAGTGCAGGGTCGTCGGATCGCGATCTTGATGGGTAATGATGGTCTTTATCTACCCTATGAGATAGAGCGAGGCGTTGACGGGCCGAGCCAGGCATCGAGCTGACCGCCCGACGGGCGCTGGCGGCCCTGGTGCCAGGGGGCAACGACACCCAACTTTCACCTTCCGGGTGGGAGTGGCTGAAGTACCGCCACCACCGAGCCCCCGGCGCAGCGTATCCAGCACATGGCTTGATGGGGACTCGGATGCCATTGGGAGGGCAGGCGCATGAAAGCCCTGATGCTAAAACTCCTGGCGCTGTTCGGGGCGCTGATGCTTATAGTGATCATCCTGGGAGTGGTCACCGCCATTCGTGGCTTTGACGAAACGCGGGGCGGCTACGAGCCGCCCTATACCGACTTCACCGGCGAGCCCATCGACTGGAGCCCGCTCGACCGTGGCCCGGAAGGCTTCGTCAAGCGCTGCCATGTGATCGACGTACTTTTGCACTGCGGGACCGGCATGATCAGCCTTTCGCTGTTTGGCCTCGAATGGCAGTGGCGCCAGTTGTCGCCTTGTGCATAGGCGGTGCACCGACCACGCGAGGCCTCTCAGCAGGCCGGTTATGTCACGCGCTTCTGAGGCTGCGCGTACACTCGAAAGAATGGCAACGTCGGGAAATGACGGCTGAACCGTCTGGAGGTGGCGGTAAAGGCTAATGGTCCGGTGGCTGACTGAGACGCCCTCGCGTCGGGAGCAGGCTGGGAAGCACAGTCCTTGTGTTGGATATGCCCACGATAGAGAGTTCTCGCCTGCCCAGCGGACGGTCATCCGCTGCGATAGCCGGAGCAATGTGGTCGCAGTTTGGTCGCAGATCACAGCGAATCTATGTGGTGTGCGTAATCAGTGTAAATCTGCAACCGGTTGATTTATCGACAAATGCCCGTAGCAAGCGCGGCCTTGTATTATCGAAAAACGGATTCAAAATCCGCCGCACGCAAGTGCTTGTCGGTTCGAGTCCGACCGCCGG
>JAWWBR010000136.1:0-9032 GCA_033720855.1 Alphaproteobacteria bacterium | reverse complement strand
TCGGCGCCGGCATGGTCGGCAGCAACGTGCCGATCCCGGTGCCCATGGCGTTCATGAGCTTCGGCGGCTGGAAGCGCTCGCTTTACGGCGACCACCATATCCACGGGATGGAGGGGGTGCGCTTCTACACCCGGCTCAAGACCGTGACCGCGCGCTGGCCCGCCTCCATGCGCGGCGGCGCCGATTACGTCATCCCGACCCTCAAATAGACGTCCCCCGTTCACCACGATTTGTGCTTGAATCTTCCGCAGCCCGGCCATAATCCGCCGGCAACAATCACAAAAAAACGTTTCTTTCGAAAATTTGAATGCACAAAACAGGGAGACACCGATGAAACCGCTTTCCTTTGTCCTCGCCGCTTTGGCGGCGGGCACCCTCGGCATGGGCGCGGCCCAGGCCCACGAGGTGAAGGCCACCTCCACGGGCACCGTCAAGATCACCCCGCTCGGCAGCCACGACGGTGAATTTTGCCGCCGCGACCGCGCCATGCTGTTCGAGGATCCCGACGGCACGCGTATCGTCTACGACGTCGGGCGCACCGTCGCCGGTCCCGATGACCCGCGCCTCGGCAAGATCGACGTCGTGCTGCTCTCCAGCGTCCACGGCGATCACCTGGGCGACCGGGCGATCCCCAATGTCAACGCGGGCACCTGCGCCAAGCCCCAGACCAGCGTCAAGATGGCGCCCAATTCCAACACGGCCGCGATCATCGCCGGCAAGAAGGCGAAGTCCTACGCCGGCGGCGAGATGCGCAACTTCCTGCGCGCCAAGGTCAAGGCCGCGGGCGGTTCGCCCCGGCAGGTCGATGTGCTGCGCTTCGGCGGCGAGCGCAAGGCGGGCGGCGTGCGCATCGCCATCGTCCCCGTGACCCATTCCAACGGCGCCGGGCCCGGGTTCCTCGACAAGGGGCTCGCGGACCAGTTCAAGAAAGACGGGCTCACCGCCTATGTCGGGCCCGATAACGGCTTCATCCTCACCTTTTCCAACGGGCTGGTGGTCTATCTCTCCGGCGACAGCGGCATCACCGCCGAGCAGGACGTCACCGTGCGCCGCTATTACGGCGCCGAGCTAGCCGTGATCAACGCCGGCGGCATTTTCACCTCGGGCCCCGAGGAGGCGGCGTTCTCCATCAACAGCCTGATCAAGCCCAAGGCCGTCATCCCGCAGCACACCAACGAGGCGGCGACCAAGGGCGGCAAGCTGAGGCCGGGCACCAAGACGGCCAAATTCAAGAGCCTGATCAAGGGCATCCCGGTCCACATCCCGTTAAGCGGCCGGACCATGGAGTTCGACGGCGACGCCAAATGCGTCAAGGGGTGCTAGGCAAGCGCCGATGATGCGGCGGAAAGGCCCCCGGCTTCCGTCGGGGGCGTTTTCGTGGTCCGCGCCGGGCGTCCCGGCTCAGTCCGCCAGGCGGGCCGCCTCGGTGGCGCGCTCGGGTGCGTCGGTGCCGGCGATCTCGCGGATCAGCTTGGACAGGATCGCCTGGGCGAAGTTTTTCATGCCGGTGACCGGGATCATGAAGGCGCCGGGACCGCCGATGACGTTGTCCTGGTAATAGATGTCGAGGTCGGCCGGGGGCGGCCCGCCCCAGGGATTCGGCCGGTCGTTGATGATGGGCAGCCCGTTTATGGTCAGCCCCAGCGCCAGCGCTTCCGCGCGCGCCGCCAGGACCGATCGCCCGCGGTTGTTGGGGCCGTCGCCGGAGATATCGATGACCCGGCGTTTCCCCGCATATCCGTTGGCGGCGAACATCGGCGCGATGAAGTCGATGGCGGCCGAGATCGAAGTGCGCGATTCGTTGTTGACCGGCGATTCTCCGATCTTGGCGGCGAACGCCTGGGCCGAGCCGAGATCGTACACCAAGGTCCAGTCGGCCACCAGATTCTGCCAGTGCGGCCCGGCCCATTCGACGAAGGCGATGGCGATGCGCCGATGCTGGCCGCTCTGGATCGCCCCGATCACCCGGGGGTTGGTCAGCGCCCTCAGGTAACCCTGGCGCTGCAGGGCCAGCTCGACCTCGTCCATGGAGCCGGAGATGTCGGCGGCCAGCACCAGCTCGACGTCGACCGGGACGTCGGCGGCCTTGGATGGCCCGGCGGCGCCGAGCCAGGCCACGGCGAGGGCGATGCAAAGGGCGGTGAGAAAACGCGGAGCGGGTATACCCATAGGCCTCGCCTCCTTCGGGCAAGCGGGTTCAACGGAATGTGGGTGGCGGCTTAGCGCCGTTCTTCGTATTCCAGCACCTGGCCGATGCCGGCGGCCATCGCCTTCTTGTGCAGCATGGCGGAGACGCCCATGTATTCGAGCGCCGTGCCGCCCGACAGGAACATGGTGATCTGATCATCCGACGTGCGGCCATCGACCTTGCCGACGATCACCTCGCCGATCGCACCCTTGACGTGATCGCGCTCGATCTCGCCGGCCTCCAGCGGGATCAGGATCTCGCCCTTTTCGTGGAACGCCTGGTCGAGATCGTCGACGATGACGTATCCCCTGAGAAGCGTCGCCGTGTCGATCTCCCGCCGCTTGGGGTAGTGCGCCCCGATGATCGAACAATGGGTCCCCGGCGCGATCCACTCGGCCTCCAGGATCGGTTCGTGGGCGTTGGTGACGGTGACCAGGATGTCGGAGTCGCGGACCGCGGCTTCGGCGCTTTCCACCGCCTCGGTGTCGATATGGGGCAGGGTCTCCTTGGCCCAGGCGGCATAGGCCTCGCGATGGGCCGCGGTCGGGCTGAAGACCCGTGCTTTGGTAATGTCGCGCACGGCATCGAGCCCCATCAGCTGGGTGCGCGCCTGATCGGCCGAGCCGAGGATGCCGACCGTCTTGGCGTCCGGCCTCGAAAGGTGTTTCGCCGCCATCGCCGCGGTGGCGCCGGTCTTCATCTGGCCGATATAGGAGCCATGCAGGATCGCCAGCACCTTGCCGGTGTCGGTGGCATAGAGGGTGATCCACAGGTTCATGCCGCCGTAGCCGCCGGAGTAGAGTGACGCGCCCATGACGCCGACGCCGCGCAAACTGCCGCCGCCGATCTTGAGCGACCCCTTGCGGTTCTTGCCGGGCACCAAGACCTCGAAATTCTGCCGCGGCAGGATGTCGAAGTCCCCCTTGCCCTGGTCGGTATAGGCGTCCTCCACGGCGGCGACGAAATCGCCCATGCTGGCGTGACCGTCATCGATCAGGGTGGCGATGTCGCGCTCGTTGATGAAGATCGTCATGGCCCAAGTTGACCCGAATGGGCGCCGGCGCGCAAGGGTGCCGGCGCGCTCAACCGATCGAGCCGGGGACCAGGGCGCCGAGGCGCGATCCCGGCTCGAGGCCGGCCGCCGCGGCGTATTCGGCCGCGGCCACTTTGTCGCGCTCTCCCTCGGCCCGCACCCGGCCGATGGTGATGGCGCCGGTGCCGGCGGCGACGGTGATTCCGGCCTCGGAGACGGCGAGGATCTCGCCGGGGGTGCCCGCCGCGTCGTCCGCCCGCCGGCTCGAAAACAGGTTGAGCCTTTTGCCGTCAACCGTGGTCCAGGCGCCGGGCTGCGGGTCGGTGCCGCGAATGAGGTTGTGGACGGTCTCGGCCGGCTTGGTCCAGTCGACCTCGGCGTGCTTCGCCTTGCACCAGCTTTCGTAGGTGGCCTGGCTTTCGTCCTGGGCGATGCGCGGCGCGGTCCCTGTGCGCACCAGGTCTATCGCCTCGGCCATGGCCTCGACGCCGAGGGGGAAGAGGTGGCCGAAATAGATGCTGCCGACGGTGTCGTTGGCGCCGATCTCGACCGCCTTCTGCAGCAGCACCGGCCCGGTATCGAGCCCTTCGTCGGGCCAGAAGATGGTCAGCCCGGTCTTGGCCTCGCCGGCGATGATCGACCAGTTGATGGCGCTCGGCCCGCGGTGCCTGGGCAACAGCGAGGGGTGATACTGGATCGTGCCGAGCGCGGGCAGGTCGAGGCAGCGCTGGGGGACCAATTGGGTGACATAGGCCATGACGCAGAGGTCGGACCGGCAGGCGGCGAGGGTCTCGGCCGCTTCGTCGGTCTTCCAGGATTTCAGCTGATGCAGATCAAGGCCCCGCTCCAAGGCCAGCGCCTTGACCGGATCGGCCGGCCGTCCCTCCGTGTCGGGCGGGCAGAAGACGGCGACGACTTCGTCCTCGCTGTCGAGCAGACGCTCCAAGACGGCCTTGCCGAAGGCCTGTTGGCCGTGGAGGACGATACGCATTCAGGCCTTTCCGATGGGCATGGGCGATCAACCGAGAAAACTTGGGTCCCCGTGGAGCGGACCGCGGCGCACTCGAGGGCATTATAGCCGCCTTGGGCGCGCGGGGAAACGGCATAGCGGGGCTCGGGCGAAAGAAGTTGTGCGCCAGGGCCGTTCGTCGAGGCTATACTGACCCCGCGGCGCCCGACACGGGACCGCAGCCGGAAACGGCGAAGCGCCCATCAAGGGCATCCATCGGGCAGGAGGGGACTATGTCGGAACTTCCCATCGATTCCTATTTCCTGGAGCGCGCCAAGGCCAAACGCGGCGGGCGCGTCAACGCCTATGACCGTATCAACGGGCCGAGCACCGCGCTGGTGGTGGTCGACATGCAGGATTACTTCGTCAAGGAAGGGATGCCGTCCTATACCCCCGACGCCCAGGCCATCGTCCCCAACATCAACCGCCTGGCCGAGGCGGTGCGCGGCGCCGGCGGGCTGGTGGTCTGGATTCAGACCGAAGCGCCGGCCGATGCCGATGACTGGGCCAACCGCCGCGAGGCGACGGGGGCCGAGAGCTGGGCCGCGCGCCGAGAGCTTTTGGCCCGCGACGGCGCCGGCTTCGGCATCTACCCGGCTTGCGCGGTCGCCAGCGAAGATGCCATTGCCATCAAGTACCGCTATTCCGCGTTCATCCCCTATCCGTCGGAACTCGACGACCTGTTGAAGGCGCGCGGCATCGACACCCTGTTGATCGCCGGGGTGGCGACCAGCACCTGCTGCGAATCGACGGCCAGGGACGCCAGCATGTGGGACTACCGCACCATCATGGTGGCCGATGCCAATGCCGATCAGACCGAGGCCCTGCACCGCCACACCCTCGGCAAGTTCCTGATCGCCTTCGGCGACGTTCAGACCACCGATCAACTGACCGAGAAGCTCGCCCTCGGCGCGACGGTGCCCGAACCGGCCGAGTGACCGGGCGCCAGCGGCGCCGGCAATCGCCGCGGCGCGCGTTTGGGTCGCCGCGCTTTTGCCCGTGGACGAGGCCGGTGATAGAGTTTCGCCATGCGCGAGGTGCTGCTTTACGGGTCCTTTGTGATCGCCGTCTTCGGCGGCCTGTTCGGCTATCTCCATGCCACCTCGGAGGTGATCGAGGTCGAGGTCACCGGCAAGCGCATCGCCCAGGCGATGTGGCGGCCCGGGGTGGATTCCAACGACTACGTGATCGAGACCAGGAAGAGCGGCGATCTCGCGCTCTCCACCCTTCCGTTCATGGGATATTTCTGGGGCGGCGGCGAAGCCTATGAGGGGCTTCGGGTCGGGGGCAGGTACCGGCTGCGCATCGTGACCTACCCGTTCGTTCGGGCACCGGACAACATCGCCGTCATCGCGATCATTGAATAGCCGGACGCAAGGCGGCGCCCGGCCACGCGCCGATCACGACGATTGAGAGCTCTGAATGGCGTTTCTCACCGCAGACGTCCAGGTGTCGAAGGTGTCTTCCACTTCGGTGCCCACGGCGGAGACGCTGGCGATGATGACGACCGCGATCAACGCCGCCAGCAGGCCGTACTCTATCGCCGTGACCCCCTCTTCGTCCGAGGCGGTCCATGCCTTGAGCCGGCGCGCGAGATCGAATTGCATGTCGCCTTTCCGGTGATGAAAATCGGGTCCCGGGCGTCCTTCGCACATCCGGAACCGGTCCCCTACCAATACGATCCCCAGCGGTAATCCAAGTATAAGCCTAAAAGGAAAAATGCGACGCCGATAATCGTCGTCACCTTGGCCAATCCGCCGCGATCGTCTCCGGTGGTCGACGACAATAGGGAGGAGAAGCCGAACAAGGCGATCGCGGCGCCTCCGATCATAAGCCAGGGTGCTGCGGCGACCGCCTGTGTTCCCGCCACGCCTGTCCTCCATCGTCGCCGAAAGCCGGGGCCCTTGGCGCCTGAGGCCGGACTCCGGCCGCCGCCGTGCGACGCCGAAATTCCTATCTTAAAATAATACTATAAATAAAAAAATTTATAATACTTATTTTCCTGAAAATTCACGGAATATGTATTCGGAATACATAATACTAATCAAGCGTGTTGTCTTATCTTTAAACCGCGCAAATGTTTTTCAGGCAATCATCGGTCTGGCGATTGCTCCATGGCCGGCGACATGCCCATGGGAGACCGCCTTGCGCCGGGGAGTCCGCGGGCAGCCCGCGGGAATCCTTGCCTCGCCCCATCTATCGGCGGACAATAGCGGGCCAAGCCAGCCAGGGAGGAGGCCATGCCCCATACGCCGCCGAGCCGCGACGACATCCTCGCATCCCCAACCGCTACGGCGATGCCGCCCGATGCGGTCCTGCCCGGCATCGAGATCCGCCACCGCTTCCAGGCCTTCGACAACATGGCCCGGGTCTTCGCCATCCGGCCCGGAGAGCGGGTGGCGCTGTTGACCGACCCGCTGTTGGACCGCCGGGTGGTGGACGCGGTCTCCGGCATCGCCGCCGCCCGCGGGGCCGGCGTGCGCGAATTCGTGGCGCCGACGACCCAGCTGACCGACTGCCCCATCGAGGCGGAGGCGCTGGTCAAGGATGCCGATTTCGTCGTCGCCTCCTGGTATGCGGCGGTCAACGCGCCGCTGTTCCTCAAGCTCAGGCGCGAGGACGGCCAGCGCTGGGTCAAGATCACCTATTTCCGCAACCTCGATCTGCTGGAGACGCCCCAGGGCCGCTTCCCGCCCGAGCTGGTGGGCGAGATCACCCGCGCCAACGCCGCCCTGTTCCCGCGCGGGCAGGCCTTCGATATGCACTTCTCGGACCCCCGCGGTTCCGACGTCACCATCAAGTTCACCGCCGAGATGGTCGACAACATGCTCGACACCAACCGCTGGCGCGGCTCCACCGTGGCCGAGGAGCCCGGCTGCTACGTCCATTACCTGCCCGCCCACGGTCCCAATATCTACGACCGCGAGGCCTTCAAGCGCGAGCCCGGCCGGGTGGCGGAGATGGAGGGCATCCTGTACCCGCAATGGGGCATCGGCTTCGAGCGCCCGTTTGCCGAAAAGATCGGCGTCGAGTGGAAGGACACCGAGGTCGTCGCCGTGCACGGGAAATCGCGCGAGGCCGAGACCCTCAGGGAGATGATCGTCGGCGGCAAGGTGACCGAGCTCGGCTGCGGCCACAACCCCAAGGCGCCGCGCTTCACCGCCTATCCGGCGGGGCCCAATTCGGCGGGCGCGCTGCACTGGGGCATCAATTACACGACGCCGTCCAACCACATGCGCCGGGTCGTGCCCAATTGGGAGGAGCCGCCCCTGCACCAGGACCTCTGCACCTTCGATACCACCGTCAAGCTCGGCGACGTCACCCTGATCGATAACGGCTTCCTGATGGCGCTCAGGTCCGACGCGGTGGTCGACGCCGCGGCGGCTTACGGCGACCCGGTGGAACTGCTCGAAGGCTTCGTCGAATAGCGCCCGCGTCTCCATCGCGGCATCCGCGGCGCCGCGCCCGGGCTGGGTTTTGGGGTGGCGTGCAAGCGATCCTCTTGTGTGGTGCCGCCTCTCTGTGCTTGGCGGTGGCGGCCCGGGCCGCGGACGGCCCGGTGCGGGAGGAAACCCGCACGATCCAGGCCGGCGGATTGGCGCGCACGGTCCATTTCCAACTGCCGGCCGGGCGCTTTACCGGCCGCCGTCCGCTGGTCATCGTCCTTCATGCCCTGGGCGCAACCGGGGCTGCCGAGCGGGCGCGAGGGCGCTTCCGCTCCATGGCCGCGCGCGAAGGCGCCATCGTCGCTTTCCCCGACGGCATCGAAGGGCGCTGGAACTACGGCGCGCCCATTGGCCGCAGCGGCCCCGTCCTGGTCAAGGGCCGAAGGGTCCGCGATACCGTCTTGTTGCGCCGCCTGGCCCGGCGGCTGGTCGCGGACGGCCGGGCCGATCCCGCGCGCCTCTATCTCATCGGCATCTCCAACGGCGCGATGATGGCCTACCGGGTGGCCTGCGAGACGCCGGGGCGCTTCGCCGCCATCGCCGCGCTGGTGAGCGGCATGACCGTATCCCAGAGGTCGGCATGCCGGCCCGCCCGCCCGGTCCCGCTGCTGATCCTGGGCGGCACCGCCGACCGCTTCCACGCCTATGCCGGGGCCCGGGGGCAGCGCGGCGTGCTCTTGTCGGTGCCGGCGACGGTGGATTTCTGGCGCCGGCGTAATCGATGCGGGGGCGAAAGCCGGCATGACCTTGCCGACCGCAACCGGGAGGACGGCTCGACGGTGACGGTTTTCCGCCACCTCGGCTGCGATCAGGGTGCCGAGGTCCTGTTCTATCGCATCGACGGCGGCGGCCACCGGCTGCCCGGGCTCGCGTCCGCGCTGCCGCGCTACAAGCCGCCGCTCGGCTGGCAGAACGGCGACATCGACGCGGCCGAGCACGTCTGGACGTTCTTCGCCCGCCACCGGCGCTGAGCCGCGCCGGCTCAGATCTCGCGCGTGCGGAAGGCTCGGTCGAGCCACAGGGCGGCGGCGATCAGCTTTTCTTCCGCGCCGACGAAGCCCTGGAGCTGCAACCCGAAGGGCAGGCCACCCGCTTCCATCAGGGGCAGGCTGACGACCGGGTTGCCGGCGAGCGACGAGGCCCATTGGTAGGCCGCCGATCCGGTCGAGCCGAGGCCCGTAGGCGCCGCCCCGGTGGCCGCCGGGCTGATCGCGAAGACGCCCTCCCGTTCGAGGGCGGCGATGCGCGCCCGAAAATCCCGGCGGTAGCCGAGCGCCTCTTCGTATTCGGCCCGCGTCACCGCGAGCCGCTTCATGCCGCGTTCGTGGGTGAGGGGGGCGAAGGCGCCCAAGCCCT
>JAWWBR010000135.1:0-9115 GCA_033720855.1 Alphaproteobacteria bacterium | reverse complement strand
GTGGGTCAAGAGCCCATAGACCCGGTCCTTGGCCACCGCGAGCTGGGTGTCGTCGTAATCGTCGGCATGGATGGCGACGCCGTTGGCGAAGGCGGCGAACCGCGGCGCGATGCGCATGTCGGAACCGATCACCAGCGCCGGGCCTTGACCCAAGCCGAGGCTCGCCAGATGGTCGCGCACCAGCCGTCCCGAGGCCGCATGATTGCCCGACAGCGCCAGGCCGAAGCCGTCCAGGATCGATTTCTTGCCCAGCGCGATGACATCGCCCGGGATGTCGCCGGGGCCGGTCCCGGTGATGAAATCGGCGACATACTGGGTAAGCGATTCAGACATGGGGAGGCTCCTGGCGTTCTTCGTTTGACCCGGCATCCGGGCGCGGCGCAATATGGCCGCCAAGATACTTCCCCCGACCCCGCACACCAAGGCGCAAATGAGCTCACCCGACATCCCCGAAACCATGACGGCGATCGAGATCGCCGAGCCCGGCGGCCCCGAGGTCCTCAAGCCGGTGACCACGCCGGTCCCCGCGCCCGGCCCCGGCGAGGTCTTGATCAAGGTCGCGGCCGCCGGCGTCAACCGGCCCGACGTGGTCCAGCGCCAGGGATCGTACCCGCCGCCCAAGGGCGCCTCGCCGCTGCCGGGGCTGGAGGTGGCGGGCCAGGTCGCCGCCCTGGGCGAAGGGGTGGGCGGCCTCGCCCTCGGCGATCGGGTGACGGCGCTCTTGGCGGGCGGCGGCTATGCCGAGTTTGCGACCGCCCCCGCCGCCCAGTGCCTGCCGGTGCCCAAAGGCCTTTCCCTGGAGGAAGCGGCGGCGCTGCCCGAGACCTTCTTCACCGTCTGGTCCAACGTCTTCGACCGCGCCGGCCTCGAGGAGGGCGAGAGCTTTTTGGTCCATGGCGGGACCAGCGGCATCGGCACCACCGCGATCCAACTGGCCGGCTGCTTCGGGGCGCGGGTCTTCGCCACCGCCGGCACGGCGGAGAAATGCGCCGCCTGCGAAAAACTCGGCGCCCGGGCCATCAATTACCGCGTCGACGACTTCGTCGAGATCCTCAAGGCCGAGACCCCGGCCGGCGCCGACGTCATCCTCGACATGGTCGGCGGCGATTACGTACAAAGGAACATCTCGGCCTGCGCGCCGGACGGGCGCATCGTCTTCATCGCCTTCCTCGGCGGGGCGAAAGCCGAGGTCAACCTGATGCCGGTGATGCTGAAGCGCCTGACCCTGACGGGATCCACCCTGCGCGCCCGGGAGGTCGCCTTCAAGGGCGACATCGCCGAAAAACTGCGCGAACACGTCTGGCCCCTGATCGAAGCGGGGCGCATCAAGCCGGTGATCGACACCGTGTTTCCCTTGGCCGAGGCGGCGAAGGCGCACGCCTTGATGGAAAGCTCGGCCCATATGGGCAAGATCGTGCTGCGCGTCTGAAGCGCCTCGTGTATCCTGAGGTCATGACGACGAGCCTCGCCATTACCCCGATGGACGGCCCGCTGGGGGCCCGGGTCACGGGCATCGATCTGGCCCGGCCCCAGGACGCCGAGACGGCGGAGACCCTGCGCCGCGCCTGGGCCGAGCACCTGTTGCTGGTCTACCCGGACCAGACGCTCGATGACGATCAGTTGATCGCCTTCACCCGCCTCTTCGGCGAGCTCGACCCGCCGGGGCCGAACCCTTACGGCGGGCCGATCCTGCCGGATCATCCGGAGATCAACGTCATCTCCAACGTCATCGAGGGCGGCCGGCCGATCGGCAATCTCGGCGCCGGCGAGGCCATCTGGCACGGCGACATGACCTATACCGAGGTGCCGCCCAAGGGCAGCGTCCTGCAGGCGCTGGAGCTTCCGCCCGAGGGCGGCAACACCTATTTCGCCAATATGTATCGGGCCTACGAGGAATTGGACGAGGGCCTCAAGGCCGAGATCGCGCCGCTCACCTGCGTCCACGACGCGACCTACAATTCCGCCGGCATGATGCGCCAGGGCTACGGCGAGGTGACGGACCCGCGCAAGGCGCCGGGCGCCCATCACCCGCTCGTCATCCGCCACCCCGCCACCGGCCGGCCGGCCCTGTTCCTCGGCCGCCGGCGCAACGCCTGTATCGATGGGCTGGACCTCGCCGCGAGCGAAGCGCTGCTGGATCGCCTCTGGGCCCATGCCACCCAGGACAGGTTCGCCACCGTCCATGTCTGGTCGCTCGGCGACGTCCTGATGTGGGACAACCTGGCGACGCTGCACCGGCGCGATGCCTTCGACGAAGAGAGCCGCCGCATCCTGCATCGCACCCAGATCAAGGGCGAAACCGTCCCCGCGGCCGCCTGACCGCGGGCCAACGCCATGACCGTCCTGGCCGGCCTCACCCTGCACCTGGTGAACCTGCCGCTCACCGTGCCCTATCACGTGTCCTACCGGGTATACGAGGATTTCGACCCGATCCTGGTCGAGGCCAGGGACGCCGACGGGCGCATAGCCTGGGGCGAGGGCCATATCTCGCCCGGCTATTCCGACGAGACCGTGGCCGGCGGCTTCGCCTTCTGCGAGGCGCTCGCCGCCGACATGGTCGGGCGCGCGACGGCCGAGGCCAAGGCCATGGCGCAAGCGCGCAGGGCGGAGAGCCCGGTCGCCGCCTCGGCGCTGATCACGGCGCTGGAATGGCTCGAGGACAACCCGCTGCTCAACCTCGATCACGACGTGACGCTGCCGCTCCTGACGCCGTTCCACGCCACCGATCCGGGCGCCATCGAGGCCGAGGTTGAAGAGCGCCTTGCCCAAGGCTTCCGCACCCTCAAGGTCAAGGTCGGCAAGGACTGGCGGGCGGACCTCGCCCGCGTCGATCTGGTGCGCGCGGCGGCGGCCGGTCGGGCGGTCATCCGGCTCGACGCCAACCGGGGCTTTTCCGAGGGCGACGGCGTCAGTTTCGCCCGCGGCCTCGAGCCCGAAGGGATCGAGTTGTTCGAACAACCTTGTGCTTCCGCCGACTGGGAGGCCAACGGCGCCGTTGCCGCGGCGAGCCGGGTTCCGGTGATGCTCGACGAATCGATCTACGGGCTCGACGATATCGATCGCGCCGGCGCCATGCCGGGGGTCGGCCTGGTCAAGCTCAAGCTCAAGAAGATGGGCGGGGTCGAGGATTTGCGCGCCGGGCTCGCCCGCATCCGCGAGCTCGGCATGGAGCCGGTGCTGGGCGACGGCGTCGCCGCCGATATCGGCTGCTGGATGGAGGCCTGCGTCGCCCGGCTCGGGACGGCGGGCGGCATCACCAACGCCGGCGAATTCAACGGCTTCCTCAAGACCCGGACGAGCCTGCTCGCCAATCCCATGACCTTTGCCGACGGCAGCCTCCGCCTGCCGGCAGGCTACCGGCCGGAGATCGACCGCGGGGCGCTCGCCGCCCACACCAAGGACCGCGCCGAATTTCCCGCCCGGGTGAACGCCTGAGCGCCAAGCCGCCAAACCCCCGGGCGGTAAGGCCCTCGATCTACAGGCAACTGATTATTAACGGATTTTTGTTATGATACCGGGTTTGCACAACCCGTATGCGAGCATCTTCATGCGTGGCTTTGGCTGCCTAGCGTTCTTGATCCTTCTCGTTGCCGACGGCTGGGCACGGCCCGCCGCGGGCGAGCCGTTTACGCTCAACTCGGGCACCAAGGTGGAGATCCTCAGCGTCCGCGCGGTGGTCCGCGAAGGCCGGGTGCTGACCATGACCTATCGCGGCAAGGCGGCACTGGCCGACCGCCCCGCCCTGCGTCGCGAGGTGGACGGGCTGTGGGAGTTTTTCGTCATCAATGCAGAGCGCGGCGATCACCGCCGGGCGGCCATCGTCGCCGTGGGACCCGCCGAGGGCACGTCGCCGGAGGCCCGGCCCGTGCGCTTCGCCTTCGAGAAACGATCGGGCACCTGGCGGGCGCTGGAATCCGCGACCAGGGTCAGCGCCGGCTTGGATAAGGCTTTCGTCCAATCCTTCCAGCGCCGCATCGACTGGGCCGCCCGGCACGGCAACACCCAAAGCCTGCTGGCGATGATGGACCGCGATTGGACGACGACGATCGCAGATCCCTGGTGGCGGACCGCGGCCCCCGTCACCCTGGGCCGCGAAATGGCGCTCGAAGCCGGGACCAGGATCGTCAGCACGGCCGACAACCACAGCATCGAGCGCGAGATCCTGGCCGTTGAAATCGCCGCCAACCGGCGCCGGGCCCGGATCGACAGCCGCGAGACCGACACCATGACCTTGGACGGACGCAGCGTCACCACCGTCACCCGGGCGTCGGACCATTTCGCCCTGCGCGGCGACGTGATGCTGTGGGTCAGGTCGGTGTCGCATATCGAAAGATTGGTGATCGACCTGCTTTCCGGACGCCCCGACCAGACCACCGAGCGGTTCCAAGGGCGGACGCCGGTCCGCGAGCTGCGCGCCGTCAGGTAAGCCTTCCAAGAGCGCCGGCGTCGGTGCGTACGTTCCCCGGGACCGGTTTTGCCCAAGGTCTTTTCGCGCCCACATGTTCGGCCGTCGCATCGCTGCGCCATCCGGCGCAAGGCGACCGAATGGAGAGCGCGGCCCCGAGCGAAAGAGAGGGGTTGGCAGCCGCCTTGGCGATCTGGCGAAAAGCGGCTGGGCGCGGGAGAAACAATCGCTCATGCGACAGCCGTTTTTGAATTATCATCGTTGCGTCTTTTTTAATCGCTCCTCCGAAGGCGACGATGATCATGAGAGAACCCGGCCCGTCTCCCCAACATGTCGGCCCCGCTGCTGGCGATGCCCTCGATATCGGCAAAAGCTTCGGGATGATTTTCGGAACGCCGCTTGCCGTCCATTACTGGCCTGAAAGCGAAGCGCTCAACGCCGAGCTCCAGGACCTTATCCTTGCGAAGGAGCCGACGACCGAGGGCCTGTCGGTATCGAACATCGGCGGTTGGCATTCGCCGCCGGATTTTTTCCATTGGGACGCGGACTGCGTTCGGGTCATCGAAGATCGCGTGCGGCAGCTCTTCACGGCCACCTCCCGTGCCGCTGTCCCGGAACAGACGGGGGCGCCGCCGGCCAAATACTGGATAGAGGGATGGGTGAACGTCAATCGCGACGGCTCATACAACAAGATCCATAACCACACGCACGCGATCTGGTCGGGGACCTATTACGTGTCAATGGGCGAGCCGGAAGGGGACGACAAAAACAATGGCGCGCTTGAGTTCATTCCGCCGTCCCATGCCCTGGAACTGACCGATCTCACAGGAAAAACCGTGAAACAGGAATGTTTGGTCACTCCGGGTCCTGGGGTCATGGTTCTGTTTCCGGCGTGGCTGCTGCACCAGGTTCGTCCGTTCCGTGGAAAAGGCACGCGCATCTCGATCGCTTTCAACATCTCGATGCCCAAGGGCATGCCCCCCGCCTGGGCGAAATAGCCGGGGTGGCGGCAAAAAAGCGACCCCCGCGATCATCTCAACCTGCGTCCGATTTCAGCCTTCGGCCGCCCTCGGCCGACGGCCCAGGGCCGTTACCCCCGGCGTCCGCCCGTGATGCAAAGCCGGCGTCGAAATTTTTTTCGTCCCTTGTGACAAATCCCACATCCGCGCAAGCGCCACTATGGCATCGTCGGGGCGTCTAAAGCGTAGTCCAGGTGTCAAACCACGATTGCGGAAAGGACCGAGCGATGACCAACGAATACGAATGGATCGACAGACGCGACAAATGCCAGCGAGAATTCGGTGCCAAGGATACGGTGCTAGGTTGGGTCATCTACAGCGTGGCGCTGCTGTACCTGATCGTCTGACGACGGACGCCGGGGAAGCGGAGGGCTCTGCGCCGCGTTACGGCCGGGTCATCGCGTCGATCGACGTGTACCGGCACCGGCGTTCGTCCCCCGGTGCCCCCCGTCGCCCAGGGCCGAACCGCGCGGGGCCGCAACGCCTTGTTAAGACTTGCCCCCTAGACATACCATGACGACGCGAACCTTCGGAGGTATGCAATGGGCGCCATCCGCTTCCTCGTTCTCGCCGCGCTGCTCGCACTCGGCACCCAGGCCGCCTCGGCGGACCCGTTCAGGGTCAACTCCGGCAAGGTCCTCGACATCCGCTCGATCAAGGCGGAGGATGCTGCCGCGGGCCGCACCCTGGTGATGACCTATGCGGGCAACACCCCGCTATCCGATCGCCTTGCCCTGCGCAAGGAGGCCGACGAGCTGTGGGAGCATTTCGTCGTCAACGTCGAGGCCGGCGGCTACAAACGCGCGGTGATCCGCGCACGCGGCCCCGAGAGAGGCAAGCCCGTGGATTTCATCTTCGTCAAGCGCGGCGCCGCCTGGCGCACCCTGGAAAACGGTCTCGGACCCAAGGGGCGGCTCAACGAGGCCTTCGTCCGGGGCTTCCTCGACCGGCTCAGGGAGCCGCTGAGGACCGGCAGTGACAACGCGGCCATGCTCTATATGGGGCGCGACTGGCGCGGCACCCTCTCCGATCCCAAGTTCGGCGCCTACCCGGCGAAGAGTTTCGATCGCGCGAGCTACCTCCGCCAGGCCGCGGCGGGCCGGGCCCAGGTGGCCGACTACAGCCAGACCTATGAGGTACTGGGTATCGAGGTTTCACCCGACGGCACCGCGGCGCGCACCGAGACCCGTCAAACCGGCCGCATGACCGTGCACGGGCAGCGCCTGACCATCGTCACCCGGTCGATCGATCATTTCGAGCTGCGCGGCGGCGCCATGGTCTGGATCAGGTCGCAAGGCAGCATCGAAGACCGCCGCGTGGGCCGCTGATCCGGCGGCAATCGTTCCCTCCCCGATCCTCATGCCGCTTTTTTTCCGCATCGGCGACGGCGGGCCTGTATGATCGGCGGCAGACCGCACCGCCCGCCTCGCCCTGACAGATGCCAAGATGACGCCGCTTCTCAACCTTGCCGCCGTCCTGCTCGCCCTCGCCGCGGCCATCGGATACGTCAATCACCGCTGGTTCAGACTGCCCCATACCATCGGGTTGGTGGTGATCGCGCTGGCGGCATCCCTCGCCATCCTCGGCCTCGACCTGCTGGCCCCGGGGCTGGGCTTCCGTACGGCCGTCCGCGGCGCCATCAATGGCATCGATTTCCCCGAATTGCTGATGAAGGGGATGCTGAGTTTCCTGCTGTTCGCCGGTGCGCTCCACATCAACCTGGACGAGCTGGCGCGGCGCAAATGGGCGATCGGCGCCATGGCGTCGATCGGGGTGCTGATCTCCACCGCGGTGGTGGGGTCAGCCATCTACCTGATCGCCGGATGGGTCGGGGTGCCGATGCCGATCACCTATTGCCTGGTCTTCGGCGCCCTGATCTCGCCGACCGATCCCATCGCCGTGCTCGGCATTCTCAAGGGGATCCGCGTGCCGCCCTCGCTCGAGGCCAAGATCGCCGGCGAAAGCCTGTTCAACGACGGCGTCGGCATCGTCGTCTTCACCATCCTGGCGGCGGTTGCCCTCGGCGCCGAGGCGGGAACGCCGGTCACCGCATTGGGCATCGCCCAATTGTTCGCCACCGAGGCGCTCGGCGGTGCGGCGCTAGGGTTTGCCACCGGTTTCATCGCCTACCGCGCCATCGCCACCATCGACGAGCATAATCTCGAGGTCCTGATCACCCTGGCCCTGGTGGCGCTGACCTATTCCGTCGCCATCATGATCCACGTGTCGGGGCCCATCAGCGTGGTCGTCGCCGGCATCCTCATCGGCAATCACGGCCGGCACTTGGCCATGAGCGAGACCACCCGCGATCACCTGTTCAAGTTCTGGTCGCTGATCGACGAAATCCTGAACTCGGTGCTGTTCCTGATCATCGGCTTCGAGGTCCTGGCGCTGACCTTGGCCGGAAACATGCTGGCGATGGCGGCGTTCGCCATTCCCGTGGTCCTGGCGGCCCGGTTCATCGCCGTGTCGGTGCCGATCTCCGTCTTGAGCTTGCGCCGCGAATTTACCGCGGGCGCCGTGCCGGTGCTCACCTGGGGCGGCCTGCGCGGCGGCATTTCGGTGGCCTTGGCGCTGTCGCTGCCGGCGTTTCCGCAAAAGGACCTGGTGCTGGCCATGACCTACGGCGTCGTCATCTTCTCGATCATCGTCCAGGGATTGACGATCGAGCACGTTGTCCGAAGGGCCATCCGTTAGGGCGTCAGCACCCGGAAACGGCTGGTCCCGTCGCGGGCGATCTGCTCGACCAGCCCCTGCTCCCAGCTGAGGTACTGGTTCATCGCCTCTTCCACCCCGCCGGAGCGCTCATAGGGGCGCCAAAAGGCGTCATCGTCGACGGGATCGGCGGCATCGTCGACGCCGTCTTCCAAAGGCAGATTTTCACGGCGCCAGGCGGCGTTGCCGCCGGCCAGCAGCTTGACCGGCACGCCGGCGACGGCGGCGGCTTCGGCGGCGGCGTATCGCGCCAGGCGGCCGTCGTCGGAGGTCAGCACCACCATGTCCTTCTGCTCGAGCCCCGGCAGGGTCTCGGCAAGCCGCGCCCGGATCGCGAAGCGGGCGCCCGGGATATGGCCCTTGGCGTAGGCGAGGCTGCGGGTGAAGTCGAGCACCAGGGCCGTGCCGCGGCTATTGGCGACGGCGAGCATCTTCGGCGAGATCGTCTCCACCGCGGCGGCTTCGGGGTCCGGCATATCGGGCGCATAGGCGCCATGGGCGAGCGGTCCCGCCCCCATGCCGCCCCCGAGCACGCAGGCCTGCCAGCCCATCTGGCGCAGCCACGAGGCGGTGATCAGCGCCCGCGGCCCGGTATCGTCGACGCACACCACCCGTGCGCCCAGGGTCGCCATGAAGGAATCGGTCTTTTGCACCAACTGGACACCGATAGCGGGGCGCGCATCGGCCAGATGGCCGGCGGCATATTCGCCCGGCGGACGCACATCAAAGAGGTACAGGCTGCGCGCATCCGCCTCGGCACGGAAGCGCTCCAAGGTCTCTCCGTCGATGACCTCTACGCCGGACCGCGCCGCCACCGCACGGGCGCGCTCCAAGGCGGCGGCGAGGCCATCGGGGCTGACCTCAGGCGGCTCGCGCTCGTTGCCCGTCTCCACCTGATAGCCCGCCAGATGCCAGCCCATGGTGCCGTTCTCCAGCGCCACCACCTCGTTGGGGATGCCGGCATTGATCAGGGTCT
>JAWWBR010000134.1:0-9159 GCA_033720855.1 Alphaproteobacteria bacterium | reverse complement strand
CACGCTGCCGACGAGGCCGACGAACATGATGGCGAACTTGCGGAACAGCCGCCCCCGCAACGGGCCGCCGGCCTGGTCCAAGGATTGGATTTTGCTTTCCCCGTTCACTCGATCACCTCGTCCGCACGCAGGAGGATCGATCGCGGAATTTTAATACCTAAAGTCCGCGCGGTCTTCAGGTTCACCGTCAGGGTGAATTTGGCGGGCTGCTCGATGGGAAGGTCGGCCGGCTTGGCACCCTTCAGCACCTTGGCGACATAGGATGCCATCCGCCGATAGAGGGCGGGCATGTTGATGCCGTAGGACATCAGGCCGCCGTCAGCGGCCCAGTGGCCGTAGGCGAAGATCGCCGGGAGCTTGGCTCGCCGGGTGAAGTCGATGATGCGCTTGCGCCGGGCCTCGAACATGCCCGCAGCGAAGACGATGAGCGCCTCCGGCTTCTTCCCTTCGATTTCAGAGAAGACACGCGAGAAGTCTGTCGCGCTCTTGATCGCCACCGGCAGGAGCAGCACACCGAGTCCGGGCGCGGCGGCCTCGAGATTAGTGAGCTGCAGCGGGTGCGAACTGCCGCGCCTCGGGTACCACAGGACGGCGATGCGCGATGCGGCCGGCACGGCCTCCTTGAGAAGCTCGAGGCGCTTCACCACCAGATTGGCGCTGAAGGTCGAGAGGCCCGTGACGTTGCCGCCGGGTCGGGTGAAGCTCTCGACCAGGCCCTTGCCCACGGGATCGGCGGTGCGGATCACGATCGGAATGGTGGCACTGGAATTCTTGGCGTATCCTGCGGCCGGCCCCG
This sequence comes from Alphaproteobacteria bacterium, assembly GCA_033720855.1. Classification (GTDB taxonomy): domain Bacteria; phylum Pseudomonadota; class Alphaproteobacteria; order SMXQ01; family SMXQ01; genus SMXQ01. Next base: position 8,363 of record JAWWBR010000134.1, on the reverse strand, counting down.
CTGCCACCATGACATCCACATTGGCGGCAACCAGGGCCGCGGCCAGGCCGGGCAATTTCCTGTATTTTCCCGCCGCGTAGCGCTCCTCGATGATGATGTTCTTGCCGATGGCATAACCGAGATCGCGAAGCCCCTCGCGGAACGCCGCGACCATGTCCTTGTCCCGCGCGGCGGTGGCGGCCGACAGGTAGCCGATACGCCAGACCTTGCCCGCCTGTTCGGCCCAGGCGGCAGGTGGGGCGAGCAACAGACTGAGGAGTCCCGCCAAGATGATAGCCGTGGCGCGTTTCACTGGATCACCTCGTCGGCGCGGAGAAGCAAAGAATTGGGGACCTTGATGCCGAGCGCCTTGGCTGTTTTCAGGTTGACCGCCAGCTTGAACTTCGCCGGCCTTTCCACCGGCAGATCGGCGGGCTTGGCACCCTTCAGGATCAAGTCCACATAGGCCGCCGCCCGGCGCAACAGCCAGCGGCGATCGGGTCCGAGGGAGATGAGGGCTCCCATTTGCGCCATCTGCGTCAGAGTAGATGCGGTTGGAAGCTTTGCTTTGAGTGCGCCCTGCGCCAGCTCCCGCCGATCGGCGTCCGTAAACAAAGGTGTCGACCGTACAGTCACAGCACTGACCCCGGCAGCCTTTATCCGCGTTAACAAGTCATCGAAGCTTTCCTTTTTTAGAGGGTGGAACCTGACGACCTCGATTCCAAGGGTTTTAGCCGCTCGTTTGTTGGCCACCGACCACATCATGAAACTGGTTCGTCCAGGCCGGGTCGGCCGCGCGTGAATAACACCGACCCGTTTCAGGCCCGGAACCAAGAGTTTCAGGATTTCCATCCGCTTCAGCACGGAGTCCGCCGCGCCGGCGGACATGCCGGTGATATTGCCGCCCGGCCGCGCCAAGGATTGGACCAACCCCGCCTGCACGGGATCGGCGCTGGTTCCCAACACGATGGGAACCGAAGGCGCCGCCCGGCGGGCTGCGCGCGCTCGGTTGGAGCCTGTGGTAACGATCACATCGACGCCCTTGGCCACCAGTTCCCTGGCGAGCACGGATGTTTTCTTAGGCTTGCCACCGGGCTTTCTCCAGGCCGGAATAATGATGTATGTCTTGCCCTCGACGTGGCCGCGTTCGGCCATGCCTTCGCGAAACCCAGCCAGCATCTGGGGTAACGGAGGGGCGCTGCCCAAAATCCCTATGCGTGTTGGCCTCCCTGACTGTTGTGCATGGGCTGGCAGAACCAACGCAAGGATCGCAAAGGCCACAACGATTATGATCAGGCGTCTCATTCGATCACCTCGTCGGCGCGGAGAAGGGTTGAGGGCGGCAATGAAATGCCGAGGTGTTTCGCTGTTTTCAGATTGATACCCAACTTATATTTATCGGACCTCTCAACTGGCAGGTCACCGGGGTTCGCACCTTTCAAGATCCTGTCGATAAAGTACGCGGCTCGGGTCATCATGTGCTTGCGGTCCGCGCTGTAAGACATCAGGCATCCGGATTCCACGAAGGCCCATTGTTCGCACATACTAGGGAGTTTCATGTCACGGGCGCGCGCGACAAGACGGTCTCGATGCAGAGTGGTGAGGTAACTGACGTTGATCATCACGGCATCGGCTTTCCCGTTTGCCATGGATGCGAACGCACGCTCGATTTCCGAGAGGTTCCCAACCTCCAGGGGCAGGATTTTAATCCCCCTTTGTATCGCGACCTTTTTCAGTTTTTTCAGTTCCGCTCGCGCTCGTTTCAAAGGATAGAAAAGGAAGGCGACGCTTTTGAGCTTTGGCACCGCCTCGTTCAGCAGGGCGAGCCGTTTGGCGCTCAAATCGGGCAAATTGTAAAACGTCGATCCCGTCACGTTGCCGCCCGGTTTGGCCAAGCTCGAAACCAACCCGTATCGTCTTCCGAGTCCTCCTGCAGTCCCAACGACGATGGGGATTCTCCGGGTTGCTGTACCTGCCGCCCTGACAGATGACCCACCGTTTACAATGATCACGTCGACATTTTCCTGCACGAGTTCCTTTGCCAGTGCAGGGAGCCGCTTGCGTTTCCCCATGGCCCACCGATGGACAAAAACATAGTCGTTTCCATTGGCGTAACCGTGATTTCTTAGCCCGTTCTGGAGCCAAGTAACGTAATGCCCATGGGTATTCGGTGTGCCGCTAAGCAGAATCCCGATGCGCCAAACTCGCTCTGATTTCTGCGCGTTGCCACTAAGCGCGCCCAAGCTGAGGGCCGCGGTAAAAGCCGCAACTGTCATGACCAGGCGTCTCATTCGATCACCTCGTCGGCGCGGAGAAGAAGGGAGGATGGAACGGTGATGCCTATTGCTCGGGCTAATTTGAGATTGACAACCAATGTGTATTTGGTCGGACGTTCCACTGGCAGGTCACCGGGATAAGCGCCCTTGAAAATCTTGTCAGCGAATATGGCGGCGCGCCGGTTCATGACCCTCCGGTCCGGCACATAGGCTATCAGGCACCCCGTGTTTTTGATCTTCTGCCGTGCGCAGATGGTGGGAAGTTTCCGCAGCTTAACGAGTGCCGCGATACGCTTACGATTGAAATAGACAATGGCGCCGGAAGACAGAATCAATGCGTCGACGCGGTCATTCGTCTCCGGCTCTTGGAAGGCCCCCTCGATGTCGCCAAGCGAGCGGATCGCAAACGGCTTGATCTCCACGCCCAATTTCTGCCCAGCGGTTTTGGTGCGCCCGAATTCGGCGCGGCCTCTTTTCTTTGGCTGAAACATAAAGCCAATGCGTTTGGCGCCTTTGGCGACCTCCCGCAGGAGATCGAGCCGCTTGCCCTCCAATCCCGGATCGAAGGCGGTGGAGCCCGTCACATTGCCGCCAGGCTTGGCGAGGGTCTTGACGAAGCCCCAAGTGCCGAGGCCGCTCGCGCTGCCGACGACGATGGGAATCCGCTTGGTGGCCCTGGCGACCGACCGCACAGGGGTGCCCCCATTGGCCATAATCAAATCGACCTTGGCGGCGACCAAATCCCTGGCCAGCGCCGGCACACGATCTTGCTGTCCCCGCCCCCAACGGGAGACGAAAACGTAATCTCTCCCCTGCACGTAGCCGAGCCTTGCGAACCCTTCGCTGTACCAACGCAGGTAGTGCCCGTGGGTCTCCGGCGACCCATTGAAAAGCGTGCCAATGCGCCAAACCTTTTTCGTGTCTTGGGCCGCGGCATTGAAAGACCCTGTTGCGATGGCAAGGCAGAGCGTCGCCAAGAGGATTGAGAGGCGTCTCATTTAATCACCTCATCTGCGCGAAGAAGCAAGGAATGGGGGACCTTGATGCCGAGCGCCTTGGCCGTCTTCAGATTGATCGTGAGGTCGAATTTGGTGGGCCGTTCCACCGGCAGGTCGCCGGGCTTGGCACCCTTCAGGATCTTGTCCACGTAAGCAGCGGCGCGGCGCCACAAGGTGGGTCGCGAGACGCCGTAAGAGACCAACCCGCCCAGTTTCACCATATGCGCGGTCGAGTACATAGTCGGGACCTTGGCCGGCAGGGCCGCGGCGACAAGGGCCTTTTGCTGTTTGCGAGAAAGGAACGGCGTCGCTCGGACGTACACCGCGTCGATGCCGGCGGCCCGGATGCGGGCGAACAAGGCCGTATAGTCTGCCCGCTTGTCTAGATTCAAATTGCTCATCTTGACTCCCAATTTCCCTGCCGCCCGTTTCGCACGCTTGACGAACCTCCCTCCGCTCGACCGCGGCCTATTCAGGCTCGCAACATGCGCGAGGTCGGGGATCATCTCCTTCAGAATCTGCAGGCTCTTTGCGGCGAGGACTGTAGTCCGGCTATGCAGGCCGGTCACATTGCCTCCGGGCCGGTTCAACGACTGCACGAGCCCCCCGCCCACGGGGTCACCTGACGAGGTCATGACGATGGGAATGGTCGATGTCGCCCGCTTCGCCGCCCGGGCGACGGGAGAGCCCTCGGTGATGATGACGTCAATTCCGTCCGCCACCAGTTTCTTGGCGAGTGCCTGGATTTCATTCTTGCCGCGTCGGGATTTCGTCCACGCGGGCACGATTTCATAGGATCGGCCTTCCTCATGGCCCAGCGCGGCCATGCCAGCGCGAAACGCGGCAAGATACTGCGGCGGTGGCTCGGAAATCCGAAGAATGCCGATCTTTGCGGTAATTTCCGCCGGTTGCGCCTCAGCGGCTGCCGCCAACGCCAAGGCAAGGGCGAGCGCTAGGGCGATTGTTATGCAACGTCTCATTGGATCACCTCGTCAGAGCGCAGCAGCATATGGTGAGGCACCTTTATGCCGAGCGCCTTGGCGGTCCTCGCGTTGAGGACGAGCCGGAATTCGCGCGGTCTTTCGACCGGTAGCTCGCCCGGCTTGGCTCCTTTTAGGATGAGATCGACATAGGCGGCGGCGCGCCGGAACAGCCAGCGCCGATCCGTGCCCAGCGATACCAGCCCGCCCAACCTTACGAACAGGATCGAAGAGGTCACGCTCGGCAGCTTTGCTCGCAGGGCGGCCTCGGCCATGCGCTTGCGCTGGGCCTTGGTGAAGCTGCCACCCGAACGGATGCTGAGGGCGTCGATGCCCTCTCCCTTGAGCCGTTCGAATAAGACATCGAAATCATCGCCGCCACTGACCTCGTGATAAACGACATCGATCCCGAGCGCCTTCGCGACGTTCTTATCCGAGTCCGGAAAAGCGCTGCTGCGACGGGCCGTACCCTTGCCTCTCTTGCGATGGATGGCCGCCACCCGGCGGATGCCCGGCACAAGTTGCTTGATCACTTCGATGCCCTTGGCCGAAGCCTCCACCCCTGCGGCGGTCATCCCGGTGATGTTGCCCCCGGGCCGTGCCAAGGATCTGACCAAACGGCTTCTCAAGGGGTCCCCCGCAGATGCCATCACGATGGGGGTATTCGGCGCTGCGCGGCTCGCCGCCCGAGCCATGCGCGAGCCCACGGTGACGATGAGATCGATGCCCTTGGCCGCAAGCCGTCTGGCCAGCACACTGTCCTTGACTTTCTTCTCCCCTGGCCTGCGCCAACCCGGGATCAGCAGGTAGGTTTTGCCTTCCTTATGGCCGCGTTCGGCCATGCCGGCGCGGAACGCGGCAAGATACTGCGGTGGTGGCTCGGAAATCCGGAGGATGCCGATGCGCGCAGGCTTTTTTGCCTGCTGCGCATAGACAAGCTGAGGCTCGATCAGGACAGCAAGGGCGAGCATCAGGGCGATGCTTGGAATGCGTCTCATTCGATCACCTCGTCGGCACGCAGCAGGACTGATGGGGGGAATGTGACCCCTAGCGCCTTGGCCGTCTTCATGTTGATGACGAGATCAAACTTACTCGCCCGTTCCACGGGCAGATCGGCGGGTTTGGCGCCGTTCAGAATCTTGTGCACGTAGACGGCGGCGCGGCGGTGAAGGTCGACCACGTTGACGCCATAGGACATAAGCGCCCCGGCCTCCACATCCTGTCGCTGAAAGTGCAGCACTGGAAGCCGGCTGCTCACGGCGAGGTCGGCAATCTTTTTTCGGAGGGGATTCCCAACGGAGCCTGTTGCAAACCAGAGTGCTCCCCCGGCCCGCTCTTTAACTGCGGCCCGGAATGCAGGCCCAATATCTTTGGGGCTTAGGATGTCCAAATATTGAAGTTTCACTCCAACCGTCCCCGCGGCAAGTTCCACTTCCTTTAAGGTTTGTGCGTTTCCCGGCCGAGTTGAAGTTCCGAAGACGGCCACGCGGGTCAGCGTGGGAACGATCTCCTGGAGAAGCTCCATTTGCTTTCCGGTTAGCGCCGGGGCAAATCTGGCCAGTCCAGTGATGTTGCCGCCCGGCCGTGCCAAGCTGGCAACGAACCCATTGCCGACCGGGTCGGGATCCTGCGCCATGACGATCGGAATCGTGGAGGTTGCTTTCTTGACGGATCGGGTCACCAGTGGCCCAGCCGTCACGATGACATCGACCTTAAGGCGCACGAGCTCGGAAGCAAGCGCCGGCAGGTGGTCACGTTTGCCACGTGCAGATCGCCACTCGATTACGATGTTTTTACCCGCCACATGTCCAAGCGCGCGTAGACCGCGACGGAATGCCTCGTTGTGTTCCGCGATAGAGGAAGGCGGGCTACCGCTCAGGTATCCAACTCGAGGAACTCTTTCCGTTTGCTGCGCATAGACCGCCCGTGGCGTGACCGAACAAGCAAGGGCGAGCCCCAAAGCGATGATGAGAACGCGAGTCATTCGATCACCTCGTCGGCGCGGAGAAGCAGAGACTGGGGCACCGTGATGCCGAGCGCCTTGGCCCTCTTCAGATTGATTGTAAAATTGAATTTGGTGGCCTGTTGGATCGGTAGGTCGCCGGGCTTGGCCCCCTGGAGGATCTTGTGCACGAAGGTGGCGGCGTGCCGGTACAACGCACTGCGATCGGCACCGTAGCTCATGAAACAACCTTGTCGCGCCATCGAGGGCCGAAAACACATCATCGGAATCTTCGAGTTGGCCGCCAGCCGAATTATCTCCTTCCTATGAACACTGGTCAGCCTGCTGACGATGACGATCAGAGCGCCGGTCCGTGCTTCGGCCATGGCCGCAAAAGCGCCTTCGAGGTCACTCTTCTCCCGCACGCCAAAGCCTTGGACTACCAAACCCAAGGATGGAGCCGCAGCCTTCATTTCACCGAATGACTTCGCCATGTGAGAGCTTTGTCTCCGACTGCTGTACAAAGCACCGACTCGCCTAAGGCCCGGAATCGCCTCCTTGAGCAGTTGCATCTGTTTCGGGGTCAACTGGCCGCTGAAGGATGTGTTGCCCGTGATATTGCCTCCGGGTTTGGAAAGGCTCCCGACTAATCCGCTGCCGACGAGGTCACCCGCGACGGCAACCACGATAGGGGTAGTAGGGCTTGCCCGCCTTGCCGCCCGTGCAGCGCCCGCCCCGGTCACTACGATGACCTTAACCTTCAGCTGGAGGAGCTCCTCGGCAAGCTTCTGCAGCCGGCTGCGGTCTCTCATATCGTAGCGCGGCTCAAGTAGAAAATTTCGGCCTTCGACATAACCCAACGCCTGCAAACCTTTGCGCAGCATCGGCAGCAGATTTCCATGATCCTTCGGTGTGCCGGTCATAATCACCCCCACACGAGAGATCCTGGTTGTGTCTTTCGCCAGGGCGATGCTAGGGGCCGCCAGCAGAAATACGGAAACGGCGGTCTTGAGGAGATGCAAGGCCATCAGCTTCCTCCCCCGCCCGCGGTTAGATGATCAGGTAAAGCAGTGCCACGCTGTAAATGATCCAACCCAGCGCCGTATCCATGGCACCGAAATCGCGCTTGCACTCGTCGCGTCTGTCGACCCATTCGTATTCGGTGGTCATCTCTCAGCCCTTTCCGTAATCGTGGTTAGACACCTGGACTACGCTTGAGACGAACCAACGATCCCACAAAGGCAAGGTGCCGGATGTGGGATTTGTCACACAGGAGAATAAATTTTTATGACCGCTTTGGGCCATAAGCGGTCATCAGGCTAGTGCCAGTCAATTCTGCCAACGCGACCCGACAAAACATATTCCAAGTCCCCTGCTCATATACCCTTCGTCTAGTGCTGATCCCAGAGGGTTGGATAAGCTGCAGGACCAACTCTCACCCTATGGAGTGATCAAATGATAGTTCGGATTTTCCGCGTGCGCGTTTTTGAAGGCAGGACGGAGGAGTGGCAGCAAAAAGTTGAAGCGCATTCGATACCTTGGATGCGAGAGCAAGACGGCCTGATTGCGTTTTACCCTGGAAAGCCAGTTGATGGCGACAGTCGCGAGTTTTCCATAACATCAATCTGGAAAGACGTTGATTCTATCCGCCATGCTGTAGGCGAAGACTGGCAGCAAGCTGTGCTACTCGCTGACGAGGCGGAAATCGTACATTCGGTGGAAATGCACCACTACGAAACCTTCGGGTAGCAAGCGCAAACGGGGCGTGATAAGCCAAGGCCGTCGATTAACAGTCAGTGGCCTTATGTCCGCTTCGGGTCATAAGTGGACATTCCATCAATTAGCGAAATCAAAGGGCGAGTTTCGATCAAGTTCGTAACCTGGATCAGAATATGAACCAGCATGCTAATATTTTATTTGAGGTCAGCGCCTTAGCCAGTCCGTGAGGGGTGATTTCGACCGGATCAAGCCATCTTGGTTGTAGTGGTGGACGCAATACATCGCCCAGGAATCTTCAAACGCCATCTCTATGTCCCGCGTGACAGTAGTCGTTCCCCGTCCGATCTCCGCATACGTAAACTCAAAGCTTCCGGCTGGGCGGGCGATGGCAATGTGAAATTCTTCGCTATTGAATTCGTTGATGATCGGTCTGCTCGCGCTTTGTAGTACGCTGGGGATATCCACCTTG
>JAWWBR010000133.1:0-9233 GCA_033720855.1 Alphaproteobacteria bacterium | reverse complement strand
GCCGCGGTGACCGAGGCCGATGAGGGCGGCAGCCGATGACCCGGCCCACACAAGAGCCAGATTTTCAGCCCCGGGGGGATGCGCAGCGGCTGTGGTCCGGTCTTTGCCGCTAAACGGCAGTATTCGACAACGCCCGGTCGAGGAAGGTACGCTAAAGGATGGAGTTTTCCGACGCCCAGCTGGAGCGGTACGCCCGACACATCATCCTGCCAGAACTCGGCGGCGCGGGGCAGGAGAAGCTTCTCCGCTCCAGCGTGCTGGTAATTGGCGCGGGCGGCCTGGGTTCGCCACTGCTGCTCTATCTCGCCGCCGCCGGGGTGGGTCGGATCGGTATCGTCGACGACGACGCGGTGGATCTTTCCAACCTGCAGCGCCAGGTGATCCACGCCACCGATCGTATCGGAACGCCGAAGGTCGATAGCGCCCGGAAAGTGCTGACCGGCATCAACCCCGACGTCACCATCGAAACCCACGGCACGCGGCTCGATGTCGGCAACGTCATGGCGTTGATCGGTGATTACGACATTGTCGCCGACGGATCGGACAATTTCGCGACCCGCTTCCTGTTGAACGATGCGTGTTATTTCAAGGGCGTGCGGCTGGTTTCGGCGGCGCTTTTGCGATTCGAGGGTCAGGTCTCGACCTTCAAGGCCCATGCCGGCGCCTATCCCTGCTACCGCTGCATATTTCCCGAACCGCCGCCGGAAGGCCTTATCCCGACCTGCGCCGAAGGGGGTGTGCTTGGCGCGGTGGCCGGGGTCATCGGCTGCCTGCAGGCGACCGAGGTGATCAAGGAACTGGTCGGCATCGGCGAAAGCCTGGCCGGGCATCTCCTGATCATGGACGCCCTGACCGCCACATTCCGCAAGATCACGGTGAAGCCCGACAAGGCCTGCCCACTGTGCGGCGAAAACCCGACCATTACCGACCTCGCGATCCATACCCCCGGGAAAGATGGCATCGGTTAGGCCTGTCATCCTCACCGGCAGCCTGCTCCTCGCGGTCGTCGTTTTCCTTACCGCGGCAAAACCCAGTGTTGCCGGCGCCCAGGCCTTTCCGCCAGACCGAGCGGTGTCCGGCACGGTGGCGCCCCAGGTGCTCTCGGCGGCGGATACCAAGACCGCGCGCCCCGGCGGGGTGCGGCGCACGGGCCTGCCGCTTCCCAGGTTCGCGAGCCTCCGCGCAAGCAAGGTCAACCTGCGCGCCGGACCGGGGGTCCGCTATCCCGTGGAATGGGTGTACCAGCGCCGCGGCCTGCCGGTCATGATCACCGCCGAATTCGATGCCTGGCGGAGAATCCGTGACTGGCGGGGCACCGTGGGTTGGGTTCACCGCGCGATGCTGACGGGCAAGCGCACGGTCATCGCGATCGGGGGAGACGTGGTGCTGCGCCGGGCACCCTCGAAGGCGTCCCCGGCGGTCGCCCGCGCGCAGGCCGGTGTCATCGGCCGGGTGCTGGCCTGCGACGGGGCCTGGTGCCGCATCCAGGCGGGCGGCATCAAGGGTTGGGGGCAGCGCCGGCAGTTCTGGGGCACCTTGCCGAAAGAGACCATCGAATAGCTCCCGGCCCCGGGACCGGGGGCGATGCCGTCAGTCGGGGTCGAAGTCCTCGGCCAAGGCGGCCCGGACGGTCTCGGGCAGCACCGCCATATGGGCGTAGTTCTCATGGTTGATGGCGAGCACCACGCGCGCGCCAGGGGCCTTGAATTTCGCCACCTGCTGGGCGGTAAAGGGGAAATGCAGGAAATGGATCGAGGAGGTCTTGCCGTCCTCCTTGGTCCGCTCGAGGTCGGTTTCCGGCACCGCGGCAATCACCTCACCGTCCAACTCCATGGTGATGGTCTCTTCGACATTGGTGAGGCGTTCGAGCTCGCGGGCGCGGCGCACGGGATCCTCGATCTCGAACATCACCGTCGCCACCAGTTCCGATCCGTTGGGAATCAGCGGATTGTACGCGGCAAGCTCGCCCTCCAATTGTTCGTCCCCACCGCGTTCGATATAGATCATTTCCTGCACCTGGTGGCGCATGGTGTCGAAGTTCTCGAACATGAATGTGGCAAAGGGACCGACGGCGATACGCCGGTTCGCCTTGAGCGCCCAAACCTCCTTGCGGCGTTCGGCGCGGACATCCCGATACGCATCGGGATCCATAATCAAATCATCGCGGCCTATCTCGCGGCGGGTGGCAATCATCACTCCTCCTTTCCGTCAATTCCATAGGCCTGGGCCAAGATTTCCACTGGGTGAAGGGCGCGGGCGACTTTGGTTTTTGCCGTATCAAGGGTTCTCATCCCCTGGACCACGTGCTTGCCGGCCAAGGGGCATTCCGAGGCGACGAATGCGCTCTCGTTTTCGAGCGACCGCTGGGCCACCGGCTTGCCCACCTTGAGGGCCACCGGGAAGTTCTCCTTTTTGATGCCCCAGCTGCCGCCGTGGCCCGAACAACGCTCGATCACCTTTACGTCGGCCTCGGGAATGAGCCTAAGCATCTCGGCCGCCTTGGGGCCGATGTTCTGGGCCCGGGCGTGGCAGGCGAGATGCAGGGTCACGCCGCCCTCGACCGGCTCCAGCCCGGGCGCGAGCCCTTCCTTGGCGGCGATGCCGACGATGTATTCGCTGATATCCTGGGTGGCCTCGGCGAGGCGCTTGACGTCGTCATAGGCGGGGTCGTCTTCGGGGACGATCAGCGGCCATTCGAATTTCAGCATCAAGGCACAGGAGGGCGTCAGGGCGATGACGTCGTAGCCATCGTCGATCCACTGCTTGAAATGGGCGGCGGTGCGTCGCGCGGCGTCGGCGACGCGGCCCATATCGCCGTGTTCCAGCTGCGGCATGCCGCAACAGCCGGGGTAGCCGACGGCGGTTTCGACCCCGTTCCTGGCAAGCACCGCCTGGGCCGCCTCGCCGATCCCGGGATTGTTGTAATTGACGAAGCAGGTGGCATAGAGCACCGCCTTGCGCCCATGGGCGGGGGCCTCGGTGTCGACCGCGGGCGCCGCGGCCGCGGCCCGCGCGGTAAAGGTCTTGCCATGGAACTTGGGAAGTTCCGCTTCGGCATGGACGCCGGCGACCGACTGTAAGAGCCCGCGCGTCGCTTTGTTCTTGATGTCCGACGCCCAGTTGGCGAGCCCCGCGACGGTGCCGGCAAGGCGGCCGTTGCGGTCGGTTTCGGTCAGCTGGCGGTCGCTGAAGCCGACCATGCCCTTTTTGTGTTCGACCGCGCGATAGCGCAGCATCAGGTGGGGGAAATCGAGATTAAACTCATGGGGCGGCACATAAGGGCACTTCGTCATGAAGCACATGTCGCACAAGGTGCAGGCGTCGACCACGGGCTTGAAATCCCGGCTTTCCACGGAGTCCAATTCGCCGCTGTCCGAATCATCGATGAGGTCGAACAGGCGGGGGAAGGAATCGCACAACGCGAAACACCGTCGACACCCGTGACAGATATCGAAGACGCGGCGCAATTCGGCGTCGAGCTTCTCCTCGTCATAGAAATCGGGATCGTTCCAATCTATGGGGTGCCGAACCGGCGCCCCCAAACCACCTTCGGTCATAACGCGCCCTTTTATCCGGGATTTTGGCGATCAGGTCGGGATACAAAGAAAGGCGCCGGGGCGTTCGCTCGCCGGCCGGCGCCTTTCCATGGAGGTGCCGGTCAGTCGAGGCTGTCGAGCGCCTTCTGGAAGCGTCCGGCGTGGGACTTCTCGGCTTTGGCAAGGGTCTCGAACCAGTCGGCGATCTCATCGAAACCTTCGTCCCGGGCGGCCTTGGCCATGGACGGATACATGTCGGTGTATTCGTGGGTTTCCCCCGCGACGGCAGCCTTGAGATTGCTCGCGGTATCGCCGATCGGCTCGCCGGTGGCGGGGTCGCCGACTTCCTCGAGATATTCGAGATGGCCGTGCGCATGACCGGTTTCCCCCTCGGCGGTCGACCGGAAGACGGTGGAAACGTCATTATAGCCTTCGACATCGGCCTTCTGAGCGAAGTAGAGATAACGGCGGTTGGCCTGGGATTCCCCGGCGAAGGCGTCCTTCAAATTCTGTTCGGTCTTGGTCCCTTTGAGTGCAGGCATTCTGTTCTCCTCTGTTACGGTTTGAAACGCCCCTTGGCATGGCTGCGCATGGTGAGCAGCGAAAGTGACCCGTTAAATATAAGCGCGAGACTGACCGTGTCAACTGATTAGAATGGTTCTAAACAGTTTTTTATGACTCGGTGACTAATCGTGATTAATGAGACGGCTTGACGCGGATGACGATGTCGACGCGGTCCACCGTGGTCCCTTCGGGAGGTTCCGGCAGGGCCGAAATAACGACGTCGTTGCCCTCGATATCCTCGAGCGCTCGCCGGTCTTCGAAAAAGAAATGGTGGTGATCGGAGGTGTTGGTGTCGAAATAGGACGAGCCCGAATCGACCACGATTTCCCGCACCAGGCCGGCCTCGGTGAACTGATGCAGGGCATTGTAGACGGTCGCCAGGGAAATGCGCTGGCCGGACTTGGCCGCGAGTTCATGCAACTGCTCGGCGGTGAAATGGCAGTCGCCCGCCTCGCGCAACAGCTTGATCAGCGCCATGCGCTGCCGGGTCGGGCGCAAACCACACCGCTTGAGTGTATCGACAACTTCACTAAAAGGTCGTCCCGTCATTTTACCGCTACCGTGATGCCTCAAGGGTGCGTCCTCGATCGCTTGCATTCTGTCGGTATAATTCAAGTAACACAACCTAATATAGTGCTTTTTGGAACAAATTCAAATTATGCCTGTCAATCGCCCGTCATCAGCCGGTCGACCAGTTGACGCACCGTCGGAATGAAGCCGTTGGCATAGAACGGATCGTCCTTGAAGCGGTAGGCGTTGTGGCCGGCGAACATCAGTTGCTCGTCGACGCTGCCGCCGTGGCTGATGGCCTGCAGCGTCTTCTGGATGCAGTAGGAGCGGGGGTCGGCTTTGCGGCCGGTGGTGCCCGCCTCGTTCTGCGCCCAGTTGGAGAAATTGCAGGCGGATAGGCACCCCATGCACTCGATCTGGTCCCGGCGAATGCGATTGGAGCGCTCGGGCGTGACGAAAATCAGGGTCGAATCGGGCGTCCGCAAGGCTTCGGTGAAGCCCTCGGCGACCCAGGATTCGGCACGGGATTTGTCGGTCGCGGTGAGATAGACCTTGCGGCCCCGGGCGCCCACCGGAAAGGCGGTGTCGTGTTCGCCGACGGGCTGCGTGGAATAGGCGACTTGGTGGCTGGCCCGCTCCTTGAGTTCGCGCAGAAATGCATTTTCCACCGCCGAGGAGTAGAAGCCGGTGGGGCTGAACTTGTTGAGATAGACGTCGCCCTTCTTGAGGTTGAGAAGCCGCGCCTTCCATTCTTTGGAGATCGGGCTTTCCTGGGTCAGGAGCGGCCGCGTGCCGAACTGGAAGGCGATCGGGCCGATCTCGGGATTGTCGATCCAATCCTGCCACTCGCGCAGGAACCACACCCCGCCGGCCATGAAGATGGGCGTCTCTTTGAGCCCGTATTCGCGCATCAGGTTGCGCAACTCGACGACTCGCGGCATGGGGTCCTCGGGCTTCTCCGGGTCTTCCGAATTGGACAGCCCGTTATGGCCGCCGGCGCGCCACGGATCTTCGTAGACGACACCGCCGAGCCAATCGGAAAACTTGTGGTAGGCCCGTTTCCAGAGCGCCCGGAAGGCGCGCGCCGAGGAGACGATAGGATAGTAATAGACCCCGAACTTGCCGCAGATCTCGGCCATGCGGTAGGGCATGCCGGCGCCGCAGGTCACCCCCTGGATCAGGCCCCGCGCCCCTTCCAGCACGCCTTTCAGCACCCGTTCCGAGCCGCCCATTTCCCACAGGATGTTCATGTGGATGCAACCGTCGCCGCCGCGGATTTCATGGGCCACTTGGGCCTGGCTAATGCCGCCCTTTATGGCGTAGTCGATAAGCTCGTCATGACGTTCGCGCCGGGTTCGGCCCTTGTAGACGACGGGGATCAGATCTCCGTTTTCGTCGAAGGAATCCGCATTGACGCCGGAGAAAGTGCCGACACCGCCGGTTGCCGCCCAAGCGCCGGAACTCTCCCCGTTGGAAATCGAGATGCCCTTGCCCCCTTCGACCAGGGGCAGCACCTCCTTTCCGGAAATAACGATGGGTTCAAGCGGCTTCATCCTCGTCCCGCACCCCTTATCCGGGCCCGGCGTCACGGGACCGCATCAGCGGCCCCGCAGCGGCCTGGACCATAGACCGAAGTGCCCGCATTCTAATGCCGGCCTCAGTGTTTTGCCTACTCTGCGGCGGGCGAATCCGCTGCCTCTTTGGTCAGGTCTTCACCGGTTTCCTGGTTCACCGCCCGCATCGACAGGCGTACCTTGCCGCGGTCGTCGATCCCCAGCACCTTGACCTTCACCTCGTCGCCTTCGTTGGCGACATCGGTCACCTTGTTGGTCCGGCCTTCGGCCAGTTCGCTGATATGGACCAGCCCGTCGCGATTGCCGAGGAAATTGACGAAGGCACCGAAGTCCACGACCTTCACGACCTTGCCGGTATAGATGACGCCGACCTCCGGCTCGGCGACGATCGATTTGATCCAGTCGATGGCGCGCTCCGCCGCTTCGGCGTCGACCGCCGCCACCTTGATGGTGCCGTCGTCTTCGATGTCGATCTTGGCCCCGGTGGTCTCGCAGATTTCGCGAATCACCTTGCCGCCGGTGCCAATGACATCGCGAATCTTGTCCTTGGGCACGCTGAAGGCCGTGATCCTCGGCGCGTGGCCCGACACCTCCTCACGGGCGCCGGAGAGCGCGCTGGCCATTTCGCCGAGGATGTGCAGCCGCCCCTCGCGGGCCTGGCCAAGGGCGATTTCCATGATCTCCTCGGTGATCGATGTGATCTTGATGTCCATCTGCAGGCTGGTGATGCCCTCTTCCGTCCCTGCCACCTTGAAATCCATATCGCCGAGATGGTCCTCGTCACCGAGGATATCGGACAACACGGCGAAGCGTTCGCCCTCCTTGATCAGCCCCATGGCGATTCCCGCCACCGGCTTGGCAAGCGGCACGCCTGCATCCATCAACGACAGAGACGATCCGCAGACCGTGGCCATGGAGGAGGATCCGTTGGATTCGGTCACTTCCGAGACGACACGGATGGTGTAGGGGAACTCCTCCTTGCTCGGCAACAGGGGGCGCACCGCGCGCCAGGCGAGTTTGCCGTGGCCGATCTCGCGCCGCCCCGGCGAGCGCAGGAAGCTCGCCTCGCCCACCGAGTACGGCGGGACGTTGTAGTGCAGCAGAAAATGTTCCCGGTAATCGCCGTCGAGCGCATCGATGATCTGCTCGTCCTGGCCGGTGCCGAGGGTGGCGACGGCGAGGACCTGGGTCTCTCCGCGGGTGAACAACGCACTGCCGTGCGCGCGGGGCAGGACCCCGACCTCGCAGCTGATCGGCCTTACCGTCTTTGTGTCGCGGCCATCGATGCGCGGCTGCTCGTCGAGAATGGCCGTACGCACGATATCCTTTTCCAGCTTCTTGAAGGCGCCGGCGACGATGTCGTCGCCCGCGGTCTCGTCGTCCTCGAGCGCCGCCGCGGTGTCCGTCTTGACCGCTTCGATCGCGCCGTGGCGCTCGGTCTTGTCGGGGAGCTTGTAGGCTTCGCGCAGACCGCCTTCCGCCAGTTCCTTGACCCGGTCGGCGACGGTGGCGTGTTCGCTCGGCACCTCGGCCACCTCCCAGGGATCCTTGGCAGCGGATTCCGCCATCTCGATGATCGCCTGGATCACCGGCTGGAAGGCGCGGTGACCGAACATCACGGCGCCCAGCATGACCTCTTCGGTCAGCTCATGGGCTTCCGACTCGACCATCAGCACGCCCTCCTGGGTGCCGGCAACGACAAGATCCAAATCGGAGCTCGCCATTTCGTCGAGCTGCGGATTGAGAACGTATTCGCCGTTGACGTAGCCGACCCTGGCGCCGCCTATGGGACCGAGGAACGGCACCCCGGAAAGCGTCAGCGCCGCCGATGCGCCGACCAGGGCAACGATATCGGGATCGTTTTCCAGATCGTGGCACAGCACCGTGCAGATGACCTGGGTCTCATTTCGGAACTGGGGGTGAAACAGCGGCCGGATCGGCCTGTCGATGAGACGCGAGGTCAGCGTCTCCTTCTCGCTGGGGCGTCCTTCGCGTTTGAAAAAACCGCCTGGAATCTTGCCGGCGGCGAAACTCTTTTCCTGGTAATTCACCGTAAGCGGGAAGAAATCGACTCCCGGCTTGGGTTCTTTCTGGGCAACCGCGGTGCACAGCACCGTGGTCTCGCCGTAAGTGGCCAGCACGGCGCCGTCGGCTTGTCGGGCCACGCGCCCGGTCTCCAGCGTCAGTCTGCGTCCACCCCAGTCAATTTCCTTTTTAGTGATAGAAAACATGGTTTCTCTTCCTTCCTTCCAACCTACCTACCCGCGCGGCCCGGCCGTCGGCGGGTCCCGATCCACCCTACGCGGATCGGGCGTCAATCAGCGCCTCAGCCCGAGGCGCTGAATCAGCTTCTGGTATCGGTCATCGTTCTTGCGTTTCAGGTAATCCAACAGCCGGCGCCGCTTGCCGACCATCATGATCAGGCCGCGGCGGGAATGAAAATCGTGGTTATGCTCCTTGAGATGTTCGGTCAGGTTGGTGATGCGCTCGGAGAGGATCGCAACCTGCACCTCGGGAGACCCCGTATCGTTGCTGCCGGTGGCGAATTCGGCCAGCAGTTCTTGCTTCTTTTCAGGCGTGATCGACATCGGAAACTCCTTGGTTCACATGTTCAACACACGCACCGGCCGAATTTCTCCGGCGTGGTAGCGGGCCAGGGCAACCAACGTGGGCCCTTCCATTGCACACACCACCGTTCCTTCGGACAATTCGGAGGAGGGGGCCATCGGGCCGCCCTCCCGTGGCCTGGCGCCACCGGTGCCGAACACCTTGACGGGACGCCCTTGCCTCATGGCGGCGGCCTGTTCACCGGTCACGGCCAGAGCCGGGATGTCGTCCAGCACGGTCTCGACCGGGTGAAGGTGCTCGAAAGCGCGCGCACTATGCCCCATAGCGGCAAGATTATCCAGGGGAATTGCGTGCTCTTCGCGGAATGGGCCGACCCGTGTCCGGCGCAGTTCGGAGACGAAACCCACGGTCCCCAGCGCCGCGGCCAGATCGCGCCCCAGCGCCCGGACGTAGACGCCCTTGCCGCAGGTGACTTCGAACG
>JAWWBR010000132.1:0-9260 GCA_033720855.1 Alphaproteobacteria bacterium | reverse complement strand
TCGGGCCAGGTCAGGATGTCGGAATTGATGCGGACCGCGCCGATGCCGAAGCCGGGCACCACGCCGGCCATGGTCAGAAGGGAATGCAGCGCATCCTCGCGCGCCGTGGGGGAGAGGATCTCGCCGCGCACGCCGGTCGCCGCCTCCTCGCGGCCGAGGGCGCGGTAGGCCTCCTCCGAGGCGGCGAGGCAATCGGCCATGGTGAGGGCCGCTTCCACGTCTTCGTTGGATAGGATCAAGGTCACGTCATGTCGCCTCCGTCCGGGTGGCAAGGAGGGGCCTCAGCCGCCTGGCATCGTCGATGTCCTCCAATGCCGCCACCGCCTTGACCAGCCGCCGCGCCTTGCGCGCGCCCAGGACCGGGTCCATCAAGCCCCGCGCCTTGGCCACGACCTCCTCCCAGGTCATCGGATTGTCGGCGGTGCCGCGCACGGCGCGGGTGCGCCGCTTGTGCCTGCGCCCGTCGCGGGTTTCGATCTCGACGATGGCCTGGCGCCGGGGGCGGGCGCGCATCAGTGCCTCGCTGGGCACCAGGCGGACGCGGGCGCGAAGCCGTCTCAAGGCCGGGTCCTTCATCCGCGCCGCATCGTGGGAGGCGGCGAAGGTCAGGGTGCCGTCGGCGAGCATCAGGCTGACGAGGTGCTGGGCGTTGATGTTGGGCATCGGCGCGTTGTCGACGGTGCGCGCACCCCGGGCCGGCAGGTGGAGGTCCACGCTTCTGACATCGCCGGCGGTGATGCCCTTTTCGCGCATCAGCCATTCGACCGAATCCAGCGCCGCCTGCATCGGCGAGCCCACGGTCCAGCGCTTGATATTGGTGTCGGTGATCTCGTAGTGCGTGCCCAAGCCCTTGGCGAGCGCATCGATATGCGGACGCGGCGAATAGGCTTCGAGGAAATTGCGCTCGCCCGAGAACACGTCATCGACGCCGGTGAACCCGCCCGCCACCATGGTCGCCGCCATGACCCCGGCCTGGGCCGGCATGCCCGCGAAGTCGAAGGCCTTTTCGATATGTTCGCCGTCGCGCACGTTGGCGGTGCAGCCCGAAGCCAGCTGGGCGCAGTAGGACAAGAGGTGCCGGGCCTGGGTGGCGTCGATGCCCAACAGCGCGCCCGCCGCGGCGCCGGCGCCGAAGGTGCCGCCGAAGCTGTGGGGGCTGCGGAAGGCGGCGGTCAAGGCCTCGACATCGAGCGCCTTGGTGAGGCGGCAGCAGACATCGTAGCCGAGCACCACGGCGCGCAGGAACGCGGTGCCGCCGGCCCGCGTCTTCTCCGCCGCCGCCAGCGCCGCCGGGACGACGGCGGAGCCGGGATGGGTATGGGAGGAGACATGGGAATCGTCGGTCTCGTCGGCATGGGCCAGCATCCCGTTGGCGAGCGCGGCATTGGCCGCCGCGGTGACGACCCTGGAGCCCGCCACGCCGGCCTCGCGCGCGCCGCCGAGGCGGGAAACGTAGGCGATGGCGTGGCGGCCGGGACGCAGCCTGGAGCCCGACACCATGGCGGCGAAGGTGTCGAGCACGTGCAGCTTCGCCTTGGCCGCGACCGCGGCGGGTATCCGTCGCTTCGCCGCCGCCGCCATGTGGCGGCTGAGCGCCGACATCTCGGGGCTGATTGCGGCAAGGGGCTGGATCATCGGGCGCGGCCTACGGGCTCGGGCGGGGGTTCCCGGCCAAATGAATCATCGCTGATGGCGCGGCCGACCCCGGCCGTGGACGGCGCCGCGGATGCCCTCGGGCCGTCCATCGCCCGTGCCTTCCGGGCGTGCGCCCCGGTTCGCGCGCACGCCGGGCCGGCGGCCTTCAGTCCACCTTCTCTTTTGGTTTGTCCCGGGCCTCGCGCTCGGGCAGGTATTCCTGCTCCTGGTAGCCGTGAACGGAAACGTCATAGAGGTTGCCGTCGGGGTCCATGGCCCGGCCCTCCGCATAGGGCCGGTTGGAGGGGCTCAGCTTGGGCTCGGGGAGGCCATGGGCCTGAAGCTTGTCCGAGACCGCATCCCAGTCGTCGATGGTGAAGCCGAAATGGTTGAGGCCCGGCGGGGCGCTCTCGGGCCGGCACTGCAGCAGCGCCATAGTGATATATCCGTCGGTCAGGTAATAGGCGCTGCCTTCCTGCAGCAGCAGCTCCATCTCGAACGCATCCTGATAGAACTCCGCCAGCCTCTTGGGGTTCGGCGTCTTGATCGCCAGATGGCGAATCTTGGGCTTGGACATGGTTTTCCTCCGCTGTCGGGCGCAGCGTTGCCTATCCATCGCTTGCGCCATGTGTGGTGGGAAAAAGGCTAGACGAAGGCTCGCGGGGTGTAAAGACGGCGCCGGCGCGGCCTAGTTGTCCTCGACCGCGCTGCGGCCGGCGAGGCGGCCGAAGACCGCGTTGCGGGTCTGGCCGGTGAAGGACGGGTAGTTGTAGTAGAACAGGCCGATGATGTCGCCCGATGCGTAAAGCCCCTTGATCGGCTCGTGCAGGGTGTTCAGCACCTGGGCGCGCGCGTTCACCTTGAGGCCGCCGAAGGTGAAGGTGATGCCGCAGGTCACGGGAAAGGCGCGGAACGGCGGGTCTGCGATCGGCGTGGCCCAGTTCGATTTGGGGATGGCCAGGCCCTCGGTGCGCTTGCCGTCGGGCCGGGTCGGGTCGAACGCCGGCTCGTCGCGGCAGGCGGCGTTGTATTCCTCGACGGTGTGGCAGACGACCTCGGGCGCGAGGCCGATTTTGAGGGCAAGCTCGGCGATGGTCTCGGCCTCCTCGAAGGTCGCCTTGTGGTGGGGGTAGCGCCGCATATCGTTACCGGTGCGGTCAAAGATCTGCCAGGCGACCGAGCCGGGCTGGGCCAGCACCGCGCGCCCGGTCTTGGCGTAGGTGAAGGAATGCTGGGCCTCGCCCTCGTCGAAGAAGCGTTGGCCCAGCGCATTGACGGTGATGCCGAAGGGGTAATCGTAGCGGCTCTGGGTGTTGCCGCGCCCGTCGGCGTGTTGCGGGGTCTCGAAGTCGGGCGCGTTGGCGTCGATCGGCGACATGTGCCCCGATTGCCACTGCCCGCCGGTCATGGCGCCGAGCTCGACCAGGTAGCGCAGGACCTCCCCGGTGTCGTGCTTGGAGCCGCGCACCTTGACGAAATCGGCATTGCCCGAAAGGTAGCGGGCGCGCATCTCGGGGCTCGCCTGGAAGCCGCCGGCGCAGGCGATGACGGCTTTCGCCGATAGGTCGTATTCCTCCTCGGCGCCGCATACGCGCACGCCTTCGATGCGGTGCATGGTGCCGTTGATGGCGCTGACCGGGGAATCGAAGCGGATCTCGATGCCCAGACCCTCCGCCACCTCCCGCCACTGGGTGAGCTGGCCGAGCCCGCCGCCGGCGACGTGGATGGCGATGCCGCGCTCGAAATAGCGCTTGCCGTCGACCAGGGCGTGTTCCTTCAGAAACTCCCATTTGATGCCGACCTCCCTCATCCAGTGAATGGCGGCATTGGACTGGTCGACCAGGGTCTCGGCGAGGGCGGCATCCATGCGTCCCTGGGTCATGCGGGCGAGGTCGGCGAGGAAGTCGTCCCGGGTATAGGGCGCGATGTTGAGGGAGCGGTAGTAGTCCTCGTCGAGGCCGGGGACGAGTTCGCGCATTTCCGCAGCGCCCTCGTGGACGAAGCGGAAGCCGGTGCCGGAATAGCGCGCATTGCCGCCGTACTCGGCCTCGGGCGCCTTTTCCAGCATGATCACACGATCGGCGCCGGACGTCTTGGCCGAGACCGCGGCGTCGAAGGCGGCGCTGCCTCCGCCGATGACGATGACGTCGCAGGTTTGCTCTCCGGCCATGCGCTTCTCCCCGATGGGCTGCGGGTTGGCCCCGCGCCCCGTTGCTTTCCCGGCCAATCATAAAGGGGAGAGACAGGGCGACAACCGACAAATCGCGCGCCGCCTGGCGATTGCCCCGGCGCCGCTGGCAGAGGGGGCGCGTTCCGGCCTAATATGCGCGTGACGGGCCGGCCCTGCCGGCCGCCGGCGTCGACGGTTGAGGGAGGAATGGATGTCCGAAGCCCCGGTTCCAGCGGGCAAATTCATGGTCGATCCCTATCTCGATTGGGCCAAGGGCGAAGGCGTGCCCATTTACGAGGATTTCGGCTTCGACCTGCAGACGCTCGCGGTCGCCCCGTGGGAGCGGTTCGGCACCCTGGGGTGCATCGCCCACGTCAAGGGCCGGGGGGATTTTATGACCGTCTTCGTCATCGAGATTCCGCCGGGCGGCAAGAGCGCGCCGGTCCGCCACCTTTTCGAGGAGGCGGTGTTCGTGCTTGCGGGCCACGGCAGCACTAGGATCGAGAGCGCCAGCGGGGCCTCCCACACCTTCGAATGGGGCCCCGACAGCGTCTTCGCCCCGCCGCTCAACGCCAGCTTCCAGCATTTCAACGGATCGGGGACCGAGCCCGCGCGCCTCGCCGTTTCCTGCAACCTGCCGGCGGTGCTGAACCTGTTCCACAGCGAAGCCTTCGTCTTCCAAAACCCCTGCACCTTCCCGGAGCGCGAAGGGGGGGCAGCGCATTTCACCGGGGACGGCGAATTCGTTCCCGTGCGCCCGGGCAAGCATATGTGGGAGACCAACTTCGTGCCCGACGCCATGGACCTCAAGCTCGAGAAGTGGGCGGATCGGGGCGCGGGCGGCTCCCATATCCAGCTCATTCTCGCCGATGGCGTCTTGCACGCGCATTTATCGGAGATGCCCGTCGGCACCTATAAGAAGGCCCATCGCCACGGCCCCGACGTCCACGTCTATATCGTCGACGGCGTCGGCTATTCGCTCTTGTGGTACGAAGGCGATGCGGATTTCGTCAAGGTCGACTGGTCGCGCGGCTGGGTGTTCGCGCCTCCCGACATGATGTTCCATCAGCATTTCAACGGCGGCGACCGTGTCGTGCGCTACCTCGCCGTGGGCCACGGCAGCGTGCGGTATCCCTTCACCGACAACATGCGCAAGATTTACCTCGGCATCGACAAGGACGTAAAGAAAGGCGGCAATCAGATCGAATACGAGGACCAGGACCCGCGCATCCACGCGCTTTTCACCGAGGAGCTCGCGAAATCCGGCATCGCACCCAAAATGGACCAGTTCAACATCCGGGTGCGCGCCTGAAGGGGGCCGCCGAACGCCGCCCGGCCCGGGACACGCGACGGTGCAGCAGGACTTTTCCGGGAACACACGCTTCAAGGACCGCCCAGGAGGGTATATCCTCGAGCCACAAACATCTCACCAAGAGACGGGAGGAGACATCCATGGCGGCCAATACCAATCGCAAGGCGAAAATCCGCCACATCGCGATCAAGACCCCGGACCCGGCGCGGCTCGCCGAGTATTACACCACCGTCTTCGGGATGGACGAGGTCCTGCGGCGCCCCACCGGTTCGGTCTATCTGTCCGATGGCGATCTGTGCCTGGCGCTGTTGCCGACCCGCGGCCAGGTGGCGCCCGGTATCGAGCATTTCGGCTTTCACATCCAGGACGCCGAGGAGATTGCCGCGAGCCTCGAAAGCCTCGGCATGGATCCGCCCCAGGTCAGGCCCAACGATCCGCCCTATGCGGAGACGCGGGTGACGGACCCCGACGGCAATATGATCGACCTGTCGGTGCATGGGTTCGAGAGGATCGAGCACCAGGCGGACCGGGAAGACACGCCGGCGGCCGAGTAATCGCTCCGGCCAGTGGCGGCGGCGCCAAGGGGCCGCCCCATCGGCTCGGTTTTCCCCGGCGGATGCCCTCGCTGCCTGTTTCGTTGTGCGAAACTGCCCGCCCGCGCCCTAGGCCGTGTCCTCGGGCGGGGTCTGGGCGAAGGAGGGGCGCGCGGTGATCCCCTGATACCACGCGGCGAGGGCGGGGTGCCGCTCGCCCCAGCCCTCGGCCACCCCGCGGTAGTCCATGTATCCCAGCGCGCAGGCCACGGCGATCTCGCCCATCGACGGCGGGTCGCGGAAGGCCGGGGCCTCGGCATCGAGGACCGCGAGGGCGGCGGCGACCTTGCCGCCCTGACGCTCGATCACCCTTGGCGACTGCTGGGCCTCGGGCTTGGCGCCCTCCTGCGCGACGGCCACGACGGCTTCGGCCAGACCGTCGCCGAGCGCTTCCAGCCTGAGCACGCGCCAGCGCTCGGGCCCGCCTTCGGGTATCAGCTTGGGCCCGTCGTGGCGGGCGTCCACATAGGCGCAGATCACCGGCGAATCGATCAGCACCTCGCCGTCGTCCAGCACCACGGTGGGAACCTTGCCCAGGGGATTGATGGCGGGAAGCATCTCCGCCCGTTCCTCGCGGCTCAGCATCACCCAGTCGATCAGGTCCGGCTGGCCGGTCTCGATCGCCGCCACGCGCACCTTGCGCGCAAATGGGGAAGAAACGGTCGCGTAGCCCTTCATCGGCTGCCTCCTGATCGCCGTGGTCCGGCGGGGACGCCGGTTTATGCCAATCTTGCAGAGTTCGCCCGGCAGGACAATGGCCGCACTTGATCAAGGCGGGAAACGGCCCGAGACGTGACGGAGACAGCCGTGGGGCGAGAGGCGGCGTCAGGGGCGGTGCTTGCCGAGCACCTCGACCAGTTCCTCGAACTTCTGGCGCTGCTGGGCGGCGTCGCCGCTCTCGATCGCCTCCTGGACGCAGGTGTCCACATGGTCCTTCAGGATCTCCTCCTCGACCTTGCTCAAGGCGGCCTTGACCGCGTGCAGCTGGGTCAGGATGTCGATGCAATAGCGCTTGTTTTCGATCATGCGGCCGATGCCGCGAACCTGGCCCTCGATCTTGCTGAGCCGCGTGAGACAGGACTGATGGCTTTTGTGTTGCATTTTGATACCATACCCCCGTATAGTATCAAAATCAATCTCGCATTTTAGGACGACGATGTCATCTCAAGATCCAAAGGCGCGGGCCGTCATGTCCCCGTGGCGCCGTCTGGCGGTTTGGGCCGCCGCCATCGCCTTCGGCGTGCTGTTGGCTTACGGCGGGCATGCGATCATCACCGCGGTGCCGCCCGGCGCCGATCCCGGCGACGCGGAACAGGTTGCGCTGGGGCGCGAAGTCTACGCACGGGAATGCGCGAGCTGCCATGGCGCCGAATTGGAGGGCCAGCCGAACTGGCGCCGGAGGCTGCCCAACGGGCGCCTGCCCGCGCCGCCCCATGACGAGACCGGGCACACCTGGCATCATCCCGACCAATTGCTGTTCGACATGACCAAGCGCGGCGTCGCCGCCCTGGCCCGGCCCGGCTACCAGAGCGACATGCCGGCCTATGCGGGCAAGCTTACGGACGCGGAAATCTGGGCGGTGCTGGCCTACATCAAGAGCCGATGGCCCAAGGACGTCCGCGCACGCCAGGACGCCATCACCCGACGCGCCAAAGAGCGCGAAAGCCGGACGAGGTAGCCCCATGTCCCACGATCACGGCGATCATCAAACACAAGCCGAAGACCACACCGCCTGCCACGAGCATGGCGCCGAGGGGCACCACGCGTGCCATGACCACGCCGCGCCCGGGGCCGCCCCGAAGGCGGCGCCCGCCGGCGCGGGCATCTACACCTGCCCCATGCACCCCGACGTCCGCGAGCCGCGGCCCGGCAGCTGCCCCGATTGCGGCATGGCGCTGGAGCCGGCGGGACCCGCGGTCGTCTACACCTGCCCGATGCATCCCGAGATCCGCCAGGCTGAGCCCGGCAGCTGCCCGATCTGCGGCATGGCGCTGGAGCCGGAGATGGCTGCGATGGAAGCGGCGCCCAATCCGGAATTGATCGACTTTACCAGGCGGTTCTGGATCGGGCTGGTGCTGGCGTTCCCGGTCCTGGTGCTGGAGATGGGGGCGCACATCGCCGGGCTCGATCTTCATCGCTGGATCAGCGTCGAGCAGTCGACCTGGATACAGGCCGTCCTGGCAACGCCGGTGGTGCTGTGGGCGGGCTGGCCCTTCTTCCTGCGCGGCGCGCAGTCGCTCAGGACCATGCGCCTCAACATGTTCACCCTGATCGCCATCGGCACCGGCGCGGCCTGGGCGTATAGCGTCGTCGCCACCCTAGCACCGGGCATTTTCCCTGCCTCCTTCCAGGGGCCGGAAGGCCAGGTCGCGGTCTATTACGAGGCCGCGGCCGTGATCGTCGTTCTGGTGTTGCTCGGCCAGGTTTTGGAACTGCGCGCGCGCGAAGGCACCGGGGAGGCGATCCGCGCGCTTCTCGATCTCTCGCCCAAGACCGCGCGACGGGTCGGAGAAAACGGCGAGGACGAGGAGATTCCCCTCGCCCATGTCCAGATGGGCGATCGCCTGCGGGTGCGCCCCGGCGATACCGTGCCGGTGGACGGCGTCATCCTCGAAGGCCACAGCGCGGTGGACGAGTCCATGGTCACGGGCGAATCGATCCCGCTGGAAAAGGATGCCGGGGACAAGGTCATCGGCGGCACGCTCAACGGCACCGGCGGCTTCGTCATGGAGGCCCAGCGCATCGGCGCCGAAACCATGCTGGCGCGCATCGTCCAGATGGTGGCGGACGCCCAGCGCAGCCGCGCGCCGATCCAGGGCCTGGTCGACATCGTATCGGGGTATTTCGTGCCCGCCGTGGTGGCGACCGCGGTCGTCGCCTTCATCGTCTGGTCGATCTGGGGCCCGCCCCCGGCCATGGGCTTCGCCCTGGTGGTGGCGGTCTCGGTGCTGATCATCGCCTGCCCCTGCGCGCTCGGCCTGGCGACGCCGATGTCGATCATGGTCGGGGTGGGCTGCGGCGCCCAGGCCGGCGTGCTGATCAAGAACGCCGAGGCCCTGGAACGGTTCGAGAAGGTCGACACCCTGGTGGTCGACAAGACGGGCACGCTGACCGAGGGCAAGCCCAAGGTGATGGGGGTGGCGGCGACCGGCGTCGAAGACAGTGAACTGCTTCGCCTGGCCGCCAGCCTCGAGCGCGGCAGCGAACACCCGCTGGCCGCCGCCATCGTCGCCGCCGCGGAAGAGAAGGGGCTCGTCTTCGGAAAGGTGGAAGGCTTCCAGTCCGTCACCGGTAAAGGGGTCACGGGGAGCGTGGATGGCCGCCGGGTGGCGCTCGGCAACGCCCATTTGCTCGAGGACCTCAACGCCGAGCCCGCTTCGGACCTCGCCCAGCGGGCGGATGCGCGCCGCGGCGAGGGCGAAACCGTCATGTTCGTCGCCATCGACGGCGCGGTGGCGGGGATCATCGGCGTTGCCGATCCCGTCAAGGAGACGACGCCGGCGGCGCTCGCTGCGCTTCGCGAGGATGGCGTGCACGTCGTCATGCTGAC
>JAWWBR010000131.1:0-9348 GCA_033720855.1 Alphaproteobacteria bacterium | reverse complement strand
GCATCTAAGCGGGAAGCCCCCCTCGAAACCAGTTCTCCCTTGAGAGGCGTGGAAGACCACCACGTTGATAGGCCGGGTGTGGAAGTGCGGCAACGTATGAAGCTAACCGGTACTAATCCCTCGAGCGGCTTGATTTGCTTACCCGTCATGGGCAGCGGCAAGCCCCCCGCCGAAATCGGCCCGGCAAGCGAAGAACGAAAGCGAAAACAAACGCGAAAACAAAAGCGGAAACAAAAGCGGAAACAAAAGCGGAAACAAAAGCGGAAACGGCAAACGCGAACATAGCGGAAGCGAAAGCACGAACGCGAAAACAAAGCACGCGGCAACGTGGCAGGGCCCAGAGCGGCCCGGCGATCCCCTTGCGGGGCATGGCCGGCTTGGCCCGTGCGTTTCGATGGTCTGGTGGTTACAGCGAGGGGTTCACACCCGATCCCATCCCGAACTCGGCCGTTAAAACCCTCAGCGCCGATGGTACTGCGTCTTAAGGCGTGGGAGAGTAGGTCGCTGCCAGACCTTCAAAGCGCAAGGGCGCGGCCCACCCGGGACACCCGGCGAACCGAGGCACCCAACCAGGGCGCCGAACCAGGGCACCGAACGACGCCAGCGGACCACGGGCGCGGCCCGATGCTGGAATCCCGAGCGGTCGAACATCTCACGATGGCGGAACACCCGGGGGCGGCCAGTGCCGCCCTTTGCCTTCCGCAGGATCGAATTGACGCGGGGTGGAGCAGTCCGGTAGCTCGTCAGGCTCATAACCTGAAGGTCGCAGGTTCAAATCCTGCCCCCGCAACCACCGAAAGCAGGCCCTTCGGCTCGGGCGCGCCGGAGGGTCTGCTTTTTTGTTTTGGGGCCGGCTCGATGCGAGGGTATCGGCGGGATCCCCGCTCCCGGGCTCTCGCGGGACTGCCCCGCGCTCTCGCCGGACCGGGGGTGCCGGCCGCCCCCGCCCTCGCCATTGCCATCGCCATCGCCGCCGAAAACGGGATATATTGGAACGCGGGGTGCGCCTGCGCCGCGTTTCGAGACGCGGAGACCAGGACGGCCCGGCGGCCCGGCCACATGGGGGGAGAACATGGCTATCGTCGACAACTACAACGCCCGGGGCCCCGGCGATAACGCCGCAAAGGTGTTTGAGCGGCCGGACCCTTTCTACGACTTGTGGCAGCGCAAGGAAGGCATCCCGCTTTACGAGTCCTTCCATGTCGACGATCTGATGAAGGTGGAGCTCGACATGTGGCACCGTTTCGGCGTGCCCGCGGCCTTCGTCAGCCTGGCCGATCCTTTCATCTGCACGGCCATGGTCCTGGAAATCCCGCCCGGCGGCGCGACCAAGTCGGTGCGCCACATGTTCGAAACCTGGATCTACGTCGTCAAGGGCGACGGCAAGACGCTGATCCGGCAGGACGGCTGCAAGGACCAGGTCGTCCCTTGGCAGACCCGCTCACTGTTCGGCCCGCCCCTGAACGCGACCTACCGCCACAGCAACACCGGCAGCGAGCCGGCCCGCATTCTGATGGTCACCAACGCGCCCCTGACGCTGAACCTCTACCACAACGAAAAGTTCGTGTTCGACAATCCGTTCGTGTTCAGGGACCGCTACCAGGGCGAGGACGAATACTTCGATCCCGATCACGAGGTGCTGGCCCAGCGCTACGTGCGCACCAACATGGTCAAGGACGTTCGCGACTTTTATCTGCACGACTGGAAGGAGCGGGGGCCGGGCGCGCGCACGGTGTTCCTGTCCATGAGCCACCATACCATCGGCGCCCATGTGTCCGAATTCGAGGTCGGCACCTACAAGAAGGCCCACCGCCACGGGCCGTCGGCCCACGTCATCGTTCTGCAAGGCGAGGGCTATTCCTTGCTGTGGAAAGAGGGCGAGGAGATGACCCGGGTCGAGTGGCGCGAGAACTCGATGTTTTCGCCGCCGGACATGTGGTACCACCAGCACTTCAATACCGGCAAGGAAACCGCCCGCTACCTCGCGCTCAAGAGCAAGGGCGCGCCCGAGCATCCGTGCCGGATCGGGGCGCCGGGCCCCAACTCCGATCCCGACTTCGCCAAGAATCACCAGATCGAGAGCGAGGACGAGGATCCCGCCATCTACCGGATGTTCGCCGAGGAATTGCGGCGCAAGGGCGTCGAAATCGCCCAGCCCCGGCCCAAGTACCGAAACGATTGACGCACCGGCGCGGCTTCCGCCCTCATTCCGTCACGTCGAGGAGCAGCCCATCTGAATCCGCCATGTGGTGGCGGCCGAGCGGGCAGGTCCGTTGGAACATGGCGAGACGCCCCGCCCCCTCCTTGCCCCGACCCACCACGGTATTGGCCGGCCGGAAGCGGGGGTTGCGCTCGGTCACGCGGTCCATATCGGCCTTCAGCGCGGCGATGCTCTCGACCCTGAAGCCGATATGGTCCATGCCGCGCGCGGTGATGCCGGTATCCTCGAAATCGCTCATCCGCCAGGGAGTGATCACCATGGTGGCGCGCCCGTCGGTGAGGTAGATGTTGCCGTTCCCCTTGGGCCCCTCGGCCGGCCGGAGACCGAAGGCCTCGGCATAGAAATCGGCGATCCGGCCGGGGTCGCGAACGCGCAGGCCGAAGTGATCGATGACCCGGTCATGGGTCCGGCCGCCGCCGCTCTCGCCGTTTTCGCCGCGCCTTTGGGTAAGGACGAAGATATTGCCGGCCGGATCGTGGGCGGCCACCGCTCCCTGCGGCTGCCCGGCGGGGGCGTCGAGGACTTCCACCGCCGCATCGCGCGCCCGCATGCGGTCGACGGCGGCCGCGATATCGTCGACGGCGATGGCGAAAGTATGCAGCTCGGCCGGCGCGCCGGTCAGCCGCGGCTCGATATGGATCCGCATGTTTCCGTCGCTCAGTCGCACCGGTGCGGCGCCGCCCGCCGCGTCCACCGGCCGCATATGGAAAAAGGCCTCGTAGAACCGCCCCAGCGCATAAACGTCCTCGCTGAGGATGGTGAGGCTGTCGATCTTCGCTGCCATCGCGAGCGGCCCTGGAATCGTCTATAGTCTGACCGTCAAAGGAGGCGAGGCCCCGCCTTGCCCCAGGAAACCAACCGGGGACGGGAAAGACCCTAGGGCGAAACCCGGCCGTTGAAAAGCGGGAAACCGCCGGCTCCCTAGCGGCGCAAAAGGCGCCGCACGGGCCTTCCGGATGTCCGGCGCCCCCCAGTCTCGAGGAAGCGGTCCATGGCATCGAAGATCAACCACGTCGCCATCATGAGCGGGAACTACGCGCTTGAATCGAAGTTCTACGAATCGGTCTTCGGCATGCGGAGCTCGCCCAGGGCGCGGCCGTCCCGAGCCGTCAGCATCGGCGACGGCTATGTCGGCATGAACATCAACCCGCGCCGGGCGGGCCGTCCCGGCCGCCTCGACCATTACGGCATCCAGGTGGACGACCTGCAGGACACGGTCGCCCGCATCGAGGAAAAGTATCCCGAGATCGAGATCCTGAAGCGCCCCAGCACCCGCCCCTTCGTCGCCTTCGCCACCCACGATCCCGACGGCAATGTCTTCGACCTCGCCCAGGCCAAGGGCGATCACCTCAAGGATGTCTACACCCACAACGACTGGCAGGCGGAGCGCACCATCAGCCATATCGGCTTGCGGACCCTCGACCCCGAGGCCTGCGCCGAGTTCTACGTGGAGGTGTTCGACCTCAAGCCGGCCAACCTTCCCATCGAAAACGCCCATGGCGTTACCGACGGGCGGGTGACCTTGATCCTTCTGCCCTGGAGCATCAAGCACTATGCCGGCACCGGGATCGTCGGGCCGGGTCTGGACTACATCGGCTTCAAGGTCGAGGACCTGGAGACCTTCAAGCAGGACATCGAGGCCGTCGGCGACGCCAACCCGCTGCTCACGCCGGCGCCGGTCGGCACCGGCCCCGAAGGCAAGGCGCGCCTCGAGATGCTCCGGCGCTCGAGCCTCGGGTCCTGGCATATTGCCGATCCCGACGGCGTGTTCCTCGATATCGTCTCCTGAACCGCACGCCCCGACCCGCACGAACCGGGCTCCATCGCGGGCACGCCCCGACCGCCGGACGGTGCCGGGGCGCAAAAGCCAAGCGCCCCGTCTCCGATCGGATTCGGCGCGTTTGCGGTGCCGGCTTACTGGCTCTTCTTGCGCTTGCCCTTGCGACCCTTGCCGCGTTTGCGGCCCTTGCCCACGGGCTTGGTCCAATAGCTCTTCCAGGCCTTCACCATCGCCTGGTGCAGGCCGCTGCCGATCATCTCGTCGTCGCGGGTGACGCTCGGCTTGCCGACGACGGTCTCGGCGAAGGGGATGAAGAGCGGCAGCTGAAGATCCTTGTGGCTCGGAATCGAGTACGAATGGACGTATTGCAGGATCTGCCCTTCGCGGCTGAGCAGCCAGTTGACGAAGATCTTCGCGCTGTTCACGTTCTTCGCTTCCTTAAGCATCGCGATCTGCGACAGGGTGAGGGTTGCCGGCTCGGGGCAGTGATAACCCACCGGCGCGCCTCTATCGGCGTAGGACTTGGCGCGGCGTTCCGGCCCCGGAATGTTGGCGTGGAACTCGCCGGCGATGGTCAGCGCCGTGCTCGCCGACATGCCTTCCTTGCGTTGCTGCGGATCGACCTCGGTGAACAGGCGGCGGGTGAACTCCTGCCCCCATTTTTCGCCCTTGGCCGCCCACAGTGCCAAAAGCCACGCTTCCGGATGATTGGAGAGGCCGATCTTGCCGCCCCGCCAGCGTGGATTGGTCAGCAAATCATCCCACGTCTTGGGCAGGTCGGATTGCTTGACCAAGTCCTTGTTGTAGGACATGCAGCGGATCGACACCTTGAAGGCGGCCCAGGTGCCATCGGGGGCGGCATGGCTGGGTGCCAGGTTCTTGAGGTTCGGCAATTCGCGCAGATCGGCAAGCGCATTCATCTTCTTGAACTGGGGGTAGACAGCGGCGATCGACGTCGTGACATCGCCGATGACCCGGCCTTCGCGCAGTGCGACCAAGACCTTCATGCCCCGCGCCCGGGTGCTGGCCCGGTGATAGCTGATCTTGACGGAAGGATAGCGGGCCTTGAACCCGGCCTGCATGCCGAGGAATTCGCGTTCGCGCCAGGTGCCGAGGATGATGGCGCCCTCTTCCTTGGCGGCGCCGTCGAGCCATGCCTGGGGCACCTTGAGTTCCTCGTCGAGCCCCTTGAGGATCGAGGCATCGAGCTTGAGCTTGGCGAGCGCTTTCTTGGTCGCCTCCGGCAGGTCCGCCGCGTTGGCGCTTGCGCCCACGGCCAGGCTCAGAATCAGAGCCGAGGCCAATGAATGAAGCCATTTGGTCATCACGAAACTCCTTTGTCCATCCCTGTTCATCTTGATCTCTGGGGTTGCGGCTTGGTGGATGTTCCGCGCTCGGAATGCGCGCCCGCCACCCAACAACCGGATTGCTTCGGCGCCGGTTAGGTTTTCAAGACCTTGTCGCCGGCATAAAGACCCATTTCCTCGTTCCGGTTGTCCTTGCCCCGCTCCAGCACTTCCGCCGCCCACTCGTCGCTCGGGTACCGTGCTTCAACCTCGACCCGGTATTCGTCGGGATCGAGGAAGAACCAGTTGACGTAGCCCTTCTCGCGCTTATGCCCGACCGGGCCTTCGACCTTGATCCCCAGCGATTTTATATATTCCACCGTTTCTTCCGCCTTCTCCGGCACCACCTGGTAGGACCAGTGAATCGCATGGGGGATCTTGATCCGGGGCTGATCCGGCGGCCACACGATGACGGAAAGGCCGAACTCGCCGATATAGAGCTTCATGATCGGATTCTTGCCGTTGTCGTTGCGCCACGCGACCTTGGCACCGAACACCTTGGTGTAGAAATCGATCGTTCGGTCCAGGTCATCCACGTAGAACCCGCTGTGGCTGATCCCGGTGATGGCGTCCTGAATTGGGTATTCATCCATACCTGCCTCCCATGTTACCGGGGGCCAAGGGCGCGCGTCCCTTATCCCCTAAGTCGATTGGTTCGGACTTTAGCACGCATTTGCGCCCTGGAACACCTGGACCCGGCCCTTCTCGGGCCGTCGACGCACGGGTATATGTTGCGGAAGCCGCTGGACGACATTTAGGATGCGCGGAGATCAAGGGAGGAACCGATTAATGGCGAGGATCGTCTACGGGTTCGGCTCATCGCACGGGCCGCTGCTGTCCACCCCGCCGGAACGCTGGGACCTGCGTGCCGCGGATGACCGCAAGAATCCGGCGCATCCGTTTCGTGGCGGCACGTACAATTTCCAGGAACTGGTCCGGGTGCGCGCCGGCGAACGCGACTTCGAAAAGGAGATGTCGCTGGAGATGCGCACCGCGCGCCACGAGAGGAATCAGGCCGCTCTCGACCGGCTCGCAGAAAAGCTCGCCGAAGTGGACCCGGATATCGTCGTCGTCGTCGGCGATGACCAGCACGAGTGGTTCCAGAACGAGATTCAACCCTCCTTCACCGTCTATTGCGGTGATCAGGTGATCAATGCCGCCATCGATCCGGTGGTGCTGAAAACCAAGTCCCCCGGGATCGCGCTCGCCATGTCCGCCAGTCACCCGCCCGAAGACCAAACCTATCCGGTGCCCGCCGATCTCGCCCGCGCCATCATCGAACAGGCGATCGGCGATGAGTTCGATGTCACGATTTCCGCCGAGCAGCCGACCAACGCGCGCGGCGTGATCGGGGTCGGGCATGCGGTCGGCTTCATCTATCGGCGCATCATGAGGGACCGTCCGGTTCCGGTTATCCCGATCCTGCTCAACACCTATTTCCCCCCCAACCAGCCGACGCCGAAGCGCTGCTACGAATTCGGCCGCTCCATCGGGCGCGCCATCGCGAGCTGGAACGGCGACGGTGCCGAAAAGCGCGTCGCCATCTGCGCCTCGGGCGGCATCAGCCATTTCGTCGTCGACGAGGAGTTCGATACGCGGATGCTGACGGCGTTCAAGAACCGCGACACCAAGACGATCTTCGCCGAGCCGCACAATATGTTCCTGTCCGGCACCTCGGAGACCAAGAACTGGATCACGGTGGCCGGCATCCTGGCCGAGACCGATCTCGAGATGAACTTGATCGATTACGTGCCGGCCTACCGCTCCGAAGGCGGCACCGGTTGCGGCATGGCCTTCGCCAGCTGGGACTAGGCGGGGGACGCGCGGCCTATTGCTCCAATACCGAGGGGGCGAACAGGTCCTCGAGCTTCATCAGGCGCGGCGTAAGCCCTTGCTCGTAGGAATACTGCGCCGCGGTCTCGAGGGTCTTGCGGTTGGCGGCGATGCCGTGTTGGACCAGCGGCGTCGCCAGCGCCTTGCGGGCCTCGGGCGGCAGCAGGCCGGTCTCCAGGTGGTAGCGGCAGGCCTCCATCCGCTCCTTTTCGGCGATCTCGTTGGCCTTCACGAACGCCTTGAAGATATTGAGCACCACCCAGGGATGCTTTTCCGCGACCTCCCGCTTGACCACCATGGCGTGATTGATGGGGTAGATCCCCGTCTTGTTGAAGAACCGCACCCCTTCGGCGTGAGGGTCGGGGAACAGCGTCTTGAAATCCGGGTGCTTGAAGAGGTCCACCGTCGAGCGATCGACCAGGTTGTCGGTGTTGGCGAGGTAGCGGAGCGCGCCGTCGAGCTTTCCCTCCAGCAGCATCTCGCCCATGTTGGTGTCATTGGGGATGAAGTTGAGCGTCACGTCGGGGGGCGGTTTGAAGCCCATGGCCGCGCCGTGGCTGTGGTCGTCGTTGCGTTCCATCCAGAACTCGATGTCGCGCGGGTGGACATCGTATTCGTGCTGCAGATAGCCGCGTGTCCACAGCGCCGCCGTCTGCTGGTATTCGGGCACCCCCAGCTTCTTGCCCTTGAGGTCGGCGGGCTCGTCGATGCCCCGGTCCTTGCGCACCAAGGTCCCCACTTGGTACATCCGGCGCGTGGTGAAGACGGGGATGCCGACCCAACGGTCGTCGCCGCGCGCGACCGCCATCATCAATCCGGACAATGACATCTCCGAGACGTCGAATTCGGCGAACCGGAACTGGCGCCAGAACAGTTCCGACGCATGGACCTGGGACCAGGCGAAATCGATGGCGTCCGGCTTCACCCTGCCATCGTAAACGGCCTGAGTCCGGGGATTGACGACCATGCCGATACTGAGTTGCAGATCCATGTCTTTCCTTTCCCGGTCGCGCCGCGACCGGCGCACCGATACCGCTAACAAACAGCGCGGTTGACGCCCAGGCGATGCCTATTCCGCCGCGGAGGCGGCCAGGGCACGCGCGCAATAGCTGGCGCCGTCCTCGTCATCCCCGATGAAGGTGGAGGTGCATATGAAATCGGCAAACAGGCCGGTCGAGGGGTCACGGATAAGCCCCGGTGCGCTTTCGCCGTTGTCCACCCGTTCGATCGCCTTGAGCAGCCTTCTCAGCACCGCGGTGATGACGATATCGGTGGAGCCCAGATGCTCCCTGGTGCGGTCGCGGATGGCGCCCTGGGTTTCGATGGCGAAGGCATCCTGAGCCGGGAAGTACGTGCCCATGCCGCAGAAGCTGTCGCCGCGCTTCATCTCGTCGCGATCCTGGAGATAGCGGTTCTCGGGACGTCGCACGTGGCGGCCGTCGGGCCCGACGTTCTCTGCCCGAAAGGCCCTGAGCGCCTCCTTGTCGAGGGGCTCCGAATGCCGATAGAAGAATTCGAAGGCGTGATGGGTGACGTCGTCGCGCGGCACGTACCAACGGCCCTGATAGCCGACCTCCCCGGTGGAGGTCGACGGCGTCGCGCCGCAGGGATAGACGTAGTTGTTCACGCGCAGATACTTGCGGCCGTTGGGCGAATTGTGAAGGGCGCAGATCCGGGTGCCGAAGCTGGTGTCCTCGGTAGTGATCACGGGCGGTTCGCTGCCGCGCAAGGCGTTGACGTCGTTGCCCGAGCGGATCGAGCGCGTGCCCGGCGGCCGGCGATGCAGATAGGTGGTGTGGACGGGATCGAGGACACTCTCGAGACCCTGCAGCCAGTTGCACACCTGAATGGTGCGGAACGCCAGCCGGTTGGGCTCCGGCGCCATCAGGAACTGGAAGTCGGGGATCAGGGGCGGGGCGCCCTCGCCCATATAGGTCCAGATCACGCCGCCCTTCTCCTCGACCGGGTAGGCGGTGTGCTTGACCCTCTCGCAGAAGCTCTTGCCGTGGATCTCCGCCGGCTGCTCCAGGCACGTGCCGTGGATGTCGAACAGCCAGCCGTGATAGAGGCAGCGCAGCCCGCCGTCCTCGACCCGGCCGTAGGACAGATCGGTGCCGCGATGGGGGCAGTGCAGGCCGATCAGGCCGAGGCGGTCGTGGTCGTCGCGG
>JAWWBR010000130.1:0-9411 GCA_033720855.1 Alphaproteobacteria bacterium | reverse complement strand
GACAGGATGGTCGAGGGCTCGGATTTCATCGGGACTCCCGGGCGCCGCCGCCTCCAGGCGCGCGCTCGATTCGCTGATCAGGTCTGTCACCATGGCGTTGATGAGGCGCCGCACCGCTTCGTGGATCAGTCGGTGACGGGCGAGATCTGGCCAGCGGTTGCCGACCTCGGCAAAGACGGGCCCGACCAAGGGGACGTCATGGAGATCTTCGATGGCGATCAGGCCGGCGCGCAGCCCGTCGTCGATATCGTGGTTGTTGTAGGCGATATCGTCGGCCAGCGCCGCCACCTGCGCCTCGGCGCTGGCGAAAGTGTCAAGATCCAGAGGAAAGGTGCGATCGAAGTCTTCGATCACCTGGGGAACTGCGGCGCGGTCCTTGGACGCGTTGGCGCCTTTGAGGGGCCCGTTATGCTTGACCACCCCCTCTAGGGTTTCCCAAGTGAGGTTGAGGCCGTCGAAAGCGGCGTAGCGTTGCTCCAAGCGGGTCAGGATCTTGAGGGTCTGGGCATTGTGATCGAAGCCGCCGAATTCGGCCATGGCCGCATCCAGCGCCTCTTCCCCGCTGTGTCCGAACGGCGTGTGCCCCAAATCGTGGGCCAGTGCCAAAGCTTCGGCGAGGTCCTCGTTGAGGCCGAGATAGCGTGCAATCGAGCGGGCGATCTGGCTCACCTCCAGGGAATGGGTCA
The DNA here is from genome assembly GCA_033720855.1 of Alphaproteobacteria bacterium. Classification (GTDB taxonomy): domain Bacteria; phylum Pseudomonadota; class Alphaproteobacteria; order SMXQ01; family SMXQ01; genus SMXQ01. The sequence continues at coordinate 8,725 of JAWWBR010000130.1, read as the reverse complement.
GCCGCGTGCGGTAGTAATCACCGACGTGATAGACGAAGACCTGGGTCTTGTGCTTGAGCCGCCGGAATGCGGCGGAATGGATGATGCGGTCTCGGTCGCGCTGATATTCGGTGCGTGTCGCGCCCGGAGCCTCCTCGAACAGGCGGCCGCGGCTGTGCCCCGGTTGACACGCGAATTTTGCGAGCGATGGCCCATAAGTCTTTGGTTTTACGGTCATTGTCGACGTCATGCCTAATCCGGCCCGACTCTCCCATGGGCAGGCATCCGGTGCAACGGGGGAATGCCAGATAATTGACAAATGCCTGTGAATGCCTAAATAAGAGCCCTGCGAACGGTTCGCAATTTGCGGCCTCGGTTTTGGCCCGGAGCATCGGCAATGAATGACCGCGATCTCGGAACCACATCTTCCAGCCCTGCCACCTTGACGGTGAGCGACAGGGCGGCGAAACGCATTGCCGAATTGCTGGCCAAGCCGGAATATGCGGGGCTCACTCTGCGGCTGGCCGTCCAGGGCGGAGGCTGTTCCGGCTTCGCCTACGGCTTTTCCTTCGATGACGAGGTCCGTGACGACGATATCGTCATCGAAAAGGACGACATCCGGGTGATCGTCGACGATGTCTCCCTGGACTACCTGCGCGGCTCGGAGATCGATTACGTCGATGAGATGATCGGTGCCACCTTCACCGTGCGCAATCCCAACGCGTCATCGTCCTGCGGCTGCGGCAATTCGTTTTCCATGGGCTGAGCGGCGCTCCGCTGCTAGATTTGGGGTCCGCCCGTGGCGGGCCCTTTTTCGTGGCCCACCCCAATTCCGGAGGCCCCTTCCCTTGGCCAAGATCGCCACCTGGAACGTCAACTCCATCAAGGCCCGGCTCGGCCATGTGCTCGACTGGCTCAAGTCGGAAGCCCCGGACGTTGCGCTCCTCCAGGAGCTCAAATGCATCGAGGAAAATTTCCCTTTGGGCGAGATCGAGGATGCGGGCTACGCCGCCGCGGTCGCCGGCCAGAAGACCTATAACGGCGTCGCTATTCTTTCGCGCACGCCGCTGGAGGACCTGACCGTGGGCCTCCCCGGCGGAGACAAGAGCGACGATCAGGCGCGCTATGTCGAGGCGGTGACGCGACTGGGTGACCGCTTGGTTCGCGTCGCATCGATCTATCTGCCCAACGGCAATCCGGTGGATTCCGAGAAGTTCGACTACAAGCTCGCCTGGATGGACCGGCTCAAGGCTCATGCCGAGAAACTGCTGACCTTCGAGGAACCGGTGGTGCTCGGCGGGGACTACAACGTCATTCCCGAGGAGGGCGACGTCTGGGACCCCGAGCGATGGCGCGACGATGCCCTGTTTCGCATCGAGGTGCGGCGCAAGTTTCGCGAGATCCTCAACCTCGGTTACACCGAATCCTTTCGTGCCCTGCACTCGGAGTTGGGCCGCTATTCCTTCTGGGACTATCAGGGCGGCGCCTGGCAGAAAGACCACGGGCTGCGCATCGACCATTTGTTGCTCTCGCCTCAGGCCGCCGACCTCCTCGCCGCATGCGAGATCGACAAAGGCCCGCGCGGCAAGGCCAAACCGTCCGATCACACTCCGGTGTGGTGTGAGTTGGGGGTCTAGGCAGTCCGGTTATTATCTGGTTTCGTCGAAGAGAGTCTTCGGGAGGAACAAGGAAGATGGTGCGGTGAATGACCAACCCGAGACCGCCGCCGTCGGGGGCAACGGCCCGGGGAAGCTGGTCTTCGCCCTTGCCCTTGCTTGCGTCGGCCTTCTGATTGCCGTCGCCCTCGCCTACCGGTTCGGCGCCGTTGGCGTTCGGGAAGCGTTCACGGCGATCACCTGGATCGTATGGGCGGCGGCCGCCGTCAGCCTGTTGGCCCTGGTTGTTCTGATCATGGCGTATCGCGCCGGGCGAACGGCGGGTGTGGTCCTGGCGGCCTTTGCCCTGGTCATCGGGTGCTTGAGCGCCTGGGTGCCCTATGGCAACAGGCTGGCCCTCCGCGCTTCGCCGCGGCTTTCGGATATCACCACGGACACCGCCCGGCCGCCCGCCTTCGTTGCCATCGAGGCCCTGCGCAAGGCCACCAATGCGCGGAACTCGACCGCCTATGGCCCGGCCAAGGCCCGGCTGCAAGCGTCCCATTATCCCGACATCAAGCCGGTCGTCCTTGCCCTTCCCCCCGACCGCGCCTACCTGCGGGCCCTGCAATTGGTCAAGGACTTCGGCTGGCGGGTGGTCGCCGCCGATGCCGCGGCCGGGCGTATCGAGGCCTATGACACCAGCCTGTTCTTCGGTTTCGTCGACGACGTGGTGATTCGCATCACCGCGGCGGGGCGTGGCAGCCGTATAGATATTCGCTCCTCGTCCCGCGTCGGGCGGCGAGACGCGGCGGTCAATGCCAACCGTGTCCGCAAGCTCATCGACGGGCTCACAGGATCCTGAGGGAAACCAGCCGCCTTCACCCCCGCAGCAGGATATGGAAATCCAGCAGGGGCGGCTCCTGCCCCATCTCCAAGAGGTGGGCCTCGATCCGTCCGCGATGGTGGATCTGATTGACGAACATGTGCACCACCAGGCGGTCGGCAGGGTCCTGGCGATACTGACCGCCCGCGTCCTGGTAGCGGAACTGGGTGGAGAGAAAGGCGATGGAGAGGTTCTCGACGAATTCCTCGATGCGCTCGTCTTCCTGGGTCCGGGCGTCACGGAGCGCGGCCAACGTGTCATGGAGGATCTCGCCCCGGGGAACGTTCTCGACGACCACGCCCGTGAACCGGTTCATCCAGTCGCGATCGACGACCAGAATGTGATTTAGGATCGCGAAGACGCTGTCGTCGGTGTTGGGACGCGTGCGCTTGAGGTCGTCTTCGGGGATCTCGGCAAGACACTCGTAAAGAATGCGATTGGCGATCCGATTGTAGCGACTGAACTGCAGCAGTTCGGTGAGAAGCGATGCTGTCATGGTCGCGTGTCCTCCCCTCTCGAGGCGTGACGGTCCAGCCTCAAATATCGGCGTAAGTATGGGTCTCCGCCGCCGCACCGGGATGGGTCACCGCGCCCTTGTGGGCGGGCCCAACCTGATCGGCGTATTTCCAGAGCGCGCCGGACTGATGATTGGTCTTTCGCGGGCGCCAGTCCGCCTTGCGCTCGGCCAATTCATCGGCCGAGAGATCGACGTCCAGGGTTCCAGCCTCGGCATCGATGCGGATCATGTCGCCATCGCGCAGGAGACCGATGGGCCCGCCCACCGCCGCCTCGGGTCCCACATGGCCGATGCAGAAGCCCCTGGTGGCGCCGGAAAAGCGGCCGTCGGTGATCAGCGCGACCTTGTCGCCCATGCCGCGGCCATAGAGCGCGGCGGTGGTCGACAGCATCTCGCGCATGCCGGGGCCGCCCTTGGGCCCTTCGTAGCGGATGACGATGACGTCGCCTTCGTTGATCCCGTCCCCGACCACGGCGGCGAAGGCGTCCTCCTCGCAATCGAAGCAGCGCGCCGGGCCCTCGAAAGTGTATTTGCTCATGCCCGCGACCTTGACGATGGCCCCATCGGGGGCGAGGGAGCCCTTGAGGCCAACCACCCCGCCGGTGGGCGTGATCGGGGCGCTGGCCGCGCGCACCACATCCTGGTCCGATGGGAATTCGATCTCGGCATGGTTCTCCGCCAGGGTCTTGCCCGTAACCGTTAGGCAGCCGCCTTCCAGGATGCCTTCGTCCAGAAGCGTCTTGATGACGATGGGCACGCCGCCGACGTCGAACAGATCCTTGGCGACATAACGCCCGCCGGGCTTGAGATCGGCGATATAGGGCGTTTCCTTGAAGATGCGGGCAACGTCGTCGAGTTCGAAGGCGATGCCCGCCTCATGGGCCATCGCCGGCAGGTGCAGCGCGGCGTTGGTCGAGCCCCCGGTCGCCGCCACCACCTTGGCCGCGTTTTCCAATGCCTCCCGGGTGACGATGTCGCGCGGGCGAATGTTTTTTTCCAGCAGCGCCATCACCGCTTCGCCGGAGGCCTTGGCGTATTCGTCCCGCGTTTCAAAGGGCGCCGGGGCGCCCGCCGATCCCGGCAGGGCGAGACCGATCGCCTCCGACACGCAGGCCATGGTGTTGGCGGTGAACTGGCCGCCGCAGGACCCGGCGCCCGGGCAGGCGACGCATTCGAGCTCATGCAGGTCCTCGTCGGACATATTGCCGGCGGCATGCTGGCCGACGCCCTCGAACACGTCGACCACGGTCACGTCGCGTCCCTTGAAGCGGCCGGGCAGGATGGTACCGCCATACATGAACACCGACGGCACGTTGAGGCGCAGCATCACCATCATCATTCCCGGCAGCGATTTGTCGCAGCCGGCGAGCCCGACCAGCGCATCGTAGCAATGCCCGCGCATGGTGAGTTCCACCGAATCGGCGATGACCTCGCGGCTGACCAGGGAGGACTTCATGCCCTCGTGCCCCATGGCGATGCCGTCGGTCACGGTGATAGTGGTGAATTCCCGCGGCGTACCCCCGGTGGCATTGACGCCGGCCTTGACCGCTTGAGCCTGGCGCGAAAGTGCGATGTTGCAGGGCGCCGCCTCGTTCCAGCAGGTGGCAACGCCGACGAAGGGCTGGTGAATCTGCTCCTCGGTCAGGCCCATGGCGTAGTAATACGAGCGATGGGGGGCGTGTTCAGGTCCCTCGGTCACATGGCGCGAGGGCAGCTTGTTCTTGTCGAATTTCCTGCCGGCATCGTCTGGCATGACGGTTCCCTTGGTTCGGTCACATGGTGAAACGGCGCCTAGGATAGTCGCACCGGCCAGCTTCGCAAGGGACTATGGCGCCCTTGGCGTTGCCGATAAAAAAGGGGCCGCGGTGTCCCGCGGCCCCAGGGTCATGGTTAGGATTGCTTCGGTTACGACTTCAGCGCCGCCAGCACCCGCTCCGGCGTGAACGGCATGTGATAGAGCCGCTTGCCGGTCAGGGCATGGAAACCGTTGGCCACCGCCGAGCCGATCCCGGGATTGCCGATCTCGCCAATGCCGGTCGGCCGGGTGGGCCGATCGAGGAACTCCACGTGGACCTCTTCGGGGGAATCCGCGAAGCGCAGGACCTCGTAATCGTGGAAGTTCGACTGCTCGACCGAGCCGTTCTTGATGGTGGCCCGTTCCTTGAGCACGCTGGACAGGCCGTAATGGACGCCGCTTTCCACGTTGCGCCGGGCCGCCTCGGGCTGGACAACGATGCCGCTGTCGATCGCCGCCCACACCTTGTGGACGTGGATCTTGCCGGTCTTGCGGTCGACGGACAGCTCAACCACCTCGGCACCTAGGGAGCCCGAACGTTCGGTCATCGACAGGCCCAATGCCCGTCCCGCCGGACGCTTGCGCTTCCAGTCCGACATCTCGGCGACCTTCAAGAGCACACGGCGCGCCTTGGAGGTCAGAGGCACCTTTTTCAGGCGGAACTCCAACGGGTCCATCCCTTCCTTCGCCGCCATCTCGTCGATCAGGGCTTCGATGGCATAGACGTTGAAGACATGGGCCACGGCCCGCCAATGTTTGGTACGGATGCCGTGCTTGCCGGCGCTCTGCTCGACGATGTTCTGGTTCGGCACCTTGTAGTACTTGCTGATCTTGGCGCCGCCTGTGAGCAACCGCCGGCCGTCCCCGATGACGCTGTGCTTCCAACCCACGAGGTTGCCCGATGCGTCGAGCGCGCCCTCGAGGTGCTGGAAGGACTGGGGCCGGAACATGCCGTAGTTGATGTCCTCTTCCCGGGTCCAGATCATCTTGACCGGCTTCTTGATCTCCTTAGAGATCAATGCCGCCTCGACGGTGTAGTCGGTGCGCGACCGGCGCCCGAATCCGCCACCCATGTACATCTGGTGATGGATCACCTGGCTGGTCTTGAAGCCGAGCGCATCGGCGATCATGCTGCGCGAGCGGCCGGGCGCCTGGGTGCCTTCCCAGATCTCGACCCGGTCGCCGGTGGCGTTGATCCGGGCGACGGCATTAAGCGGCTCCATTTGGGCATGGTAGCCGTAATCGCACCGGTAATCCGCGGCATAGGTCTTGGCCGCGGAAGCGAACGCCGCATCGACGTTGCCCTTGCGGTCGACCTTTTTGGCTTTGGTCTTGGGGTCTGCGGATTTTCTCGGATAGTCCTTTTCCAAGGCCTCTTCCGAGTTATAGCCGGCGGCCTTGGCCTTGGACCATTTCACCTCCAATTCCGCGCGCGCCGCCATGACGTGCTCGAAATTGTCGGCGATCACCGCAACGCCCTCTTTGAGCTTCACGGCACCAAGATAGCCTTTCAGCTTCTTCAGCTTCGCCTCGTTCCAACTCAGCGGCTTGGCGCCCTGCACCGGGGAATGCACGGTACTGGCATAAACCATGCCGGGCAGTTGGACGTCGATGGCAAACATCGCCGCGCCATCCACCTTGGGCGGAATATCGCGCCTGGGCAGCGACTTACCGATCAGGCGGAAATCGCGCGGCTTCTTCAACTCGCCCGACGAGACCTTGGGCAGTTTGGCCGGGACCTTGGCGAAACCGGCGATCTCGCCATAGGTAAGACGCTTGCCGCCCGGGCCGATCACGACATTGGGCTCGGTCCGAAGCTGGGAAGCGGGAACGCCCCACTTCTTGGCGGCGTTTTCCAGCAGCACCTTCCGCACCTGGGCGCCGGCCATGCGCATGGGCTTGTAGTACATCATCACGGCCCGGGAGCCGACGATGGCCATGCTGTGCTGGACCCGGCCGCGGCGCTTGCGGGAATACCCGTAGACCTTGGGGTCGGCAGGCGCGTTTTCGAGATGGACCAGATTCCAATCGGCGTCCAACTCTTCGGCCAGGATCAAGGGTACGCTGGTCATCGACCCCTGGCCCATTTCCGCGCCCGGGGTAAGGATGGTGATGGTGTTGTCCGGCGAAATCCGCACCCAGGCGGACATGTCGGTATGCCCGGCCAGCGCCTTGGCCTCGGTGGGCGTCAGCAACTGCATGCCGCCGCTACCCATGGTGACGGCAAAGGTCAGTCCGCCAGCGCCTTTGAGGAAGCCGCGGCGCGAGACCGTATGGTCAAGGGAGGTCATGGTCGTCATGGCTTAGCCCTCCTTCGATGCGCGCTGAATTGCGGCGACGATTCTGTTGTAGGTCCCGCAACGGCAGATATTGCCGTTCATATGGGCGACGATCTGATCGCGGCTCGGCTTGGGATTGTTCGCCAGCAATTCCGCCGCCTTCATGATCTGCCCCGACTGGCAATAACCGCATTGCGGAACCTGTTCGGCGATGAAGGCCTTCTGCAGGGGATGCGATGCATCGGGGGAGAGGCCCTCGATGGTGACGACCCGTGCGCCTTCGACCTCCGAGACCTGGGTCAGGCAGGACTTGACCGCCTTGCCGTTGACATGAACGGTGCAGGCGCCGCATAGCCCCGCCCCGCAGCCGAACTTTGTGCCGGTGAGCTGAAGGTGCTCACGGACCGCCCAAAGTAGCGGCGTATTGGGCTCCGTTCTAACGGAGACCCGTTTCCCGTTGAGTGTGAATGCAACCATGAAAGAAACCCCCGTCTTCAGTGGGATGGATGTTCACCGGCAACCCGGCGGTTGGTGGGACTGGGGGATGAGACCGTTTGGACCTAGACCCGGTCGAGGGTCGACTCCCGTTGCTCCCGCCATGTTCGCATTGCGCGTTTTTATGGAGGAAATGCTACCTCCGCGGAGGCGACCTGTCACGCCCAAAGACCATCATGGGGCGATCAAAGGAACGTTTGACAATGTGGGGGCGTCCGCCGCGCCGGCCATCGAACCGGCGGCTTGGTGACGGCCCAGCCCTCTAGGCGGCAGCGATGCGCGTGAGGGCTTCCTCGAGCTTGTTTTTTTGCGCCTCCGCCTCGGCCAAGCGCTGTCGGTTCTCTTCCACCACCGCCTCCGGCGCCTTTTCCAGGAAGCCCTTGTTGCTGAGCTTCTTTTCCAGCTTGCCGATCTCGCCCGCAGCCTTGGTGATTTCCTTTTCGAGACGACCGCGTTCCTGATCGAGGTCGATGACGCCGGCGAGCGGTAGGATCGCGGTGGCCTCGTCGATGACGATTTGGATGCTGCCGTCGGGCACCTCCGCCGCCTCGGTGGCGAGGCTGCCGATGCGTGCAAGGGTCTTGATCTGGGCTTCGTTCGCCTGAAGCCACGGCAATTTGGCAGTGGCGAGATCACGAATCATGAGCTCCAAGCGGGCCCCGGCGGGAACGTTCATCTCCGCGCGAACGGCGCGGATCTCGGAGATCAGCCCGACCACCCAATCCATTTCCGCCGCCGCATCCGGCGCCGTCAGCGCGGGACCGGGCTCGGGCCAGGATTCGAGGATCAGCAACGAGTCGCGCCGATCGCTCATCTCCGACCACAGCTCCTCGGTGATAAAGGGCATGAAGGGATGAAGCAGCTTGAGGATCCAGTCCAATACCCAGGCCGTCGCCGCCCGCGTCTCCGCCGCGGCGGCATCGTCCCCGCCGCCCAGGATCGGCTTGGTGAACTCCAGGTACCAGTCGCAGAACGTGCCCCAAGCGAAACGGTAAATCGTCCCCGCCGCCTCGTTAAACCTGTAGGCGTCGAGCGCTTGGGTGACCTCGTGGGCGGCCTTGGCCGCCTCGCCCACGATCCAGCGATTTACGGTCAGGGTGCAGGTTGCGGGGTCGAAAACCGGGTCCGGCCGGCAGTCGTTCATCTCGCAGTAGCGCGCCGCGTTCCACAACTTCGTCG
>JAWWBR010000129.1:0-9500 GCA_033720855.1 Alphaproteobacteria bacterium | reverse complement strand
GCGCTGGGGTTCTGGCGCAAGAAGCCGCGCGTTTGGGACAAGGAGCTGAACCTCGGCCCGGTGACGGAAGCCGACATCGCCGTCGACCGCATGCTGCGGGAGCGCCTGATGGGCACGCGACCCGACCACGGCTGGCCCATCCATGGCCGAAGTCGAAGAGCCCGAGCCCACGCCGACGCCCGCGACGCCAGCCGCGGCGCTACCGCGCGCCGTGCCTCCGCCCCAGACGGCGGCGGCCCAAACGCTTCCGCCCTGGGCCCTCTCGCCCCCCACTCCGCCGCGCCGCCCGCGAACGCTGGTCGAACCCAGGCCGGTCCGGGCGCGCGCCCAACGACCGCTCAAGCCGCCGACGCCCGACCCGCTCAGCGATGCCCCGGTGGTGGTCAAGCTGGCGCCGGTGACGCCGGCACCCGTGGGCCGCGATGGTCAGGGTAAGGAGGCCGCGCCGGCACCCGCACCCGGTCCCGGGGTGCCGCCCCGGGCGGTCGCCGGCCTCGGCAATCCGGCGCCGCCCTATCCCTGGATCTCGCGCCGTCGGGGCGAACAGGGCCGGGTCGTGCTCGATGTCGCGGTGACGGCGGCGGGCGCCGCCGCCGAGGTGCGCATCAAACGGTCGAGCGGCTACGCGCGCCTCGATCGGGCGGCGGTGGCGGCGGTCCGCACATGGCGGTTCGCACCGGCCCGGCGGGGCGGGCGCGCCGTCGCCGGGCGCATCGACGTCCCCATCACCTTCCGCCTGACCGAGTGACGCGCCCCGCCCTTAACTGGGCACATCGGCCAGCACGCCGAGCGCCTGGTCGATGTCCTGGGGCGTGTGATCGGCGGAGACCTGGAAGCGGATTTCCTCATCGCCCCTGGGCACCACCGGATAGCCGAGGCCGGTGGCGAGCACGCCGTTCGCCCGCAAATGGGCGACGATCGCCCGGGTCCGCGCGGTATCGCGCACCATCAGCGGCACGATGGGATGGGCGCCGGGAATGGTCTCGAAGCCGAGCGCCGTCAGGCCCTCCTCGAAGCGCGCCGTCATCTCCCTCAAGTGGCGCAGCAAGCCCGCACCCTCCGCCCCGGAGACGATGCCCACCGCCTCGGCCGCCGCCGCCGCCTCGCCCGGCGTGATCGGGTTGGAATAGACGTAGAAGGGCGAGGTCTCGCGCAGGTAGTCGATGACGGTGGCGCCGCCCGCGACATAGCCGCCGTTGACGCCGAAGGCCTTGCCCAGGGTGGCGACGAGGAGGTCGGCCGGGCCCGAGCCGGTATGGGCCTCGGTCCCGCGGCCCCCGGCGCCGAAGGCCCCGACGCCGTGGGAGTCGTCGACCACGACGATCACGTTCTCGGCGAAATCGGCGTCATGGGCGCGGGCCAGCGCAATCAGCTCCTTGAGCGGCGCATGGTCGCCGCGCATGGAAAAGACGCCGTCGGTGACGACGATGGCGCGGCGGCAGCCGGCGGCGGCGTCCCCGAGGCGCGCGGCCAGCGCATCGAGATCGAGATGGGGGTAGATGTGCTTTTCCTTGGGCTGGGCCAGGCGGATCGCGTTGATGATGCAGTTGTGGTTGAGCTCGTCGCTGATGACCGCGGTCTCCGGCGTGATCAGGGGCGGCAGCACGCCCATGACCGTGGCATAGGCCGAGGAAAAGGCCATCGCCGCCTCGCGGCCGTGGAAGGCGGCCAAGGTTCGCTCCAGTTCGACATGGGGCGCCCAGGTGCCTGAGATGAAGCGCACGGCGCCGGGGCCGGCGCCGAAGGAACGGACGGCGTCTTCCTCGGCCTTGCGCACGGCATTATGCATGGCGAGGCCGAGATAGCCGTTGGAGTTCATGCGCAGGAAGGGCCGCTCCCCTTCCCCGGCGATCAGGTAGCGCGGGCCGCGCCCGCCCTTCGGCGGCAGGATGCCGGCAAACACGGTTTCCGCGCCCTTGCGCCGGCCGGTTTCCTCCATCTCCGCCAAATTTGCGGCGAGAACGCCGCCCAATCTGTCTACCGGCATGTCATGCTCCGCTTCCCCTCGGCGCGGGCTCAGCGCGCCCGCCTCAGCCTTTCGCCCAGCCGCTTCAGCATGTCCTCGGTCATGGCGGCGAGGTCGTATTCGGGCGCCCACCCCCACTCCGCCCGCGCCGCGCCGTCGTCGAGCGAATGGGGCCAGGTGTCGGCGATCGCCTGGAGCGCCGGGTCGACCTCGTAATCGATGACGAAGTCGGGAATGTGCTTGCGGATCTCCTCGGCGAGCTCTTCGGGCGTGAAATTCATGGCCGTGACGTTGAACGCGTTGCGATGCGCGAGGCGGTCCCCGTCCGCCGCCATCAGCTCGATCATCGCGCGGATGGCATCGGGCATGTACATCATGTCCATGCGGGTGTCGGGCCTGAGGCCACAGGTGTAATGGCCGTAGCGGATGGCCTGGTAAAAGATCTCGACGGCGTAGTCGGTGGTGCCGCCGCCGGGCCTCGTCACGTTGGAGATCAGGCCGGGGAAGCGCAGGCCGCGGGCATCGACGCCGAAGCGCAGGGCGTAGTAATCGCACAAGAGCTCGCCGGCCACCTTGGTCACGCCATACATGGTGGTGGGCCTTTGGATCGTGTCCTGGGGCGTCCCATCGCGCGGCGTCGTCGGCCCGAAGGCGCCGATGGAGCTGGGAAAGAACACCGCCGCGCCGGCCTGGCGGGCCACCTCAAGCACCCGGTAGAGCCCGCCCATGTTGACGCTCCATGCCGCCTGGGGCTTCTCCTCGCCGACCGCCGACAGGATCGCCGCGAGGTGGTAGATGGTGCCGATGTCGAAGCGATGCACCACCTCCTGGAGCTGCTGCATCTTGGTACAGTCCAAGAGCTCGAACGGACCGTCCGTGGCCTGAGCCATGCGGATGTCGGACGCCACCACCTCCTCGGCGCCGAAGGCATCGCGCAGCGCCACCACCAGTTCCGAGCCGATCTGCCCCAAGGCTCCGGTCACGAGTATCTTTGCCATCGGTCTTTACGGTCCTGGGTCGCCATCGCCCGGCCGGAGCTTCAGCCCCTGCTCGTCTCAGGCGCGGGGAAACTCCTCGTAGAACAGCATTTTGCGCTGGACCGGGGCGTCGTCGACGACGAACAGGAAGGCCGGGTCCCTGGCCGAGCGGTTGGAGAGCGTCACCTCGGCGTGGGTCGGCACCGAGAAGGTGTCGTCCTCCTCCCAGGACATCTCGGCATCGTCGATGACGGCCTCGCCCGATCCCTCGATCACGTGGATGACGGCAGAGGCCGAGCGGCGGTTGGGCCTGGCGGTTTCCCCGGGGCGCAGCATCACCGCCGAGAAGCCCAGGGTCGGCAGGCACTCGGCGCCGGTCTCGGGATTGACGTAGGCGAGCCAGACGATGTCGTCGGCGGCGGTATCCGCCTCCAGCGCCAGCAATGCCTCGCGCACCTCAACCCAGGGATAGCGATAGAGCGGATAGGGCGCGCGCGCCCGGCCGAGGGACTTGTAAGGCACCAGCCCGGCGCGGCGATAGCGGGTCTGGGAGCCGTCGGGCCGGTTGCTGAGCGGCTGCGAGTCGCCTTCGATGCAGTACGACGATTCCAGGTAATAGACCAAGGGAAGATCGAGGGCGTCCATCCAGACCACCGGGCCCGAGCCTTCGTGGCCGTGTTCGTGCCAGGTCCCCGACGGCGTCAGGATGAGATCCCCCTTCTCCATCGGGCACTTCTCGCCCTCCACCGTGGTGAAGCCGCCCGCGCCCTCGACCACGCAGCGGATGGCGCTCGGCGTGTGCTTGTGGCAGGGCGCGGTTTCGCCCGGCTGGATCAGCTGCATGCCGATATAGATGGTCGGCGTCGCCATCATGTTGTCGAGCCCGAGGCCCGGGTTGCCGAGGGCCAGCACCCGGCGTTCGGCCTTTTCGATCGGGGTGAGCTCCCCGGCCTTGAGCAGGAGCGGCCGGATATCCTTGTAGCGCCACAGCACCGGCCGGGTGTTGCGGGCCGGCTTCTCGTAGGGCAGCACCGCGCGCAGGCTCGGCCAGAGCGGCACCAGGTTAAGTGCCGTCAGGTCCTCGCGGTAGTCGACGGGCAGGTCTTCAAGGGTTCCCAATTCGGCCATGATCGGCCCTCCTTTTCAGCATCCTCGCCCGCCCATTGGCGCGACGCGGCGATGTCTCCCCCGGCCCGGCAGGGCCCCGGTCGGTCAGCCGTCCTCCGCCGCTACCCGGCGCGAGAGGTATTCGAACACCTTGGGCCGCTGGGGCAGGATGCGGCCGGCCTTGGCCACCGCATCCTCCTCGGAACAGACGTGCTTGGCGCCGCCGCAGGCCTCGACGGCGAGCTGGGCCTTGCAGGCGCGTTCCAGGAACAGCGCCAGCACCGTTGCCTCCTCGATGGTGCGTCCCGCTGTCACCAGGCCGTGGTTGCGCATGATCAGGACGTCGCTGTCGGCCATGGCCTTGGCCACGGCCTTGCCGCGCGTCTGGTCGATGATCAGGTCGGCGGTTTCCGAAAACACCGGAACGCCGGCATGAAACATGGCGCCTTCATGGCCGATCCCCTGCAACGGCAGGCCGAGGGAGGAAAAGGCGACGGTGTAGGGCGCGTGGGTATGGACCAGGGCGCCGATATCGGGCCGCACGCGCAGGATCTCGGAATGGATGAAAACCTCGATGTGGATGCGGCTCTCGCCGGCCACCTTTTCGCCCTCGAGGTTCACGGTGATCAGGTTCTCCGGCGTGATTTCCTCAAGCCCGAAATCGTGGGGCTTCATCAGAAAATGGCCGGGATCATCGGGCAGGCGCGCCGTGACATGGCCGAAAATCAGATCGCCCTGGCCTTCGGAGGCGAGGATTTTTCCCGAGTTGATCAGGGCTTCCTTGAGGGCATCGATGGACTGCATTTTCCCCTGCCGCTCCCCCCGGCAAATGATTGCCCGCGCGTCCCTAGAGCCGCGGGCCCCACCTTTGATAGCAACATCGGGCCGCCTTTGCCATAGGCCTTCGCGTCCCCGGAGGCGAAGGCTCCTTCCCCGGACAAAGATTTTCCTTTGCGCAGGAAGACTATACCGGGGAGCGCCGGAAACGGGTATTGTGGGCGGCTGTATACGGTATGGAGACCGCGCCCGCCCGGCAGGCGAGCGGCCCATGCCGCCGAAATGACGGATATCAACTGCCGGGACGCGCGGTGTCGATCAAGAGCGCCGTGCCGTATTGGGGAGAACCGAGGAATGCCTAAGAAGACCATCAAGGATTGCACCGTTGCCGATGCCTATCTCCAGATCCTCGCCGATCGCGGCGTCGAATACCTGTTCGCCAACGCCGGCACCGACTTCGCGCCCCTGATCGAGGCATTGGCGAAGGCGCAGACCCTGGGCACGCCCCACCCCAAGCCGATCACCTGCCCCCATGAGAATACCGCCCAGCACATGGCCATCGGCTATTACCTGGTGACCGGCAAGCCGCAGCTGACGATGATGCACGTCAACGTCGGCACCGCCAACGGCATGAACGGCCTGCTCAATGCGTCCCGCGGCAACATCCCGATGATCTTCACCGCCGGCCGCACCCCGACCAACGAGGACGCGCTGCCGGGCCACCGCGACAACGTCATCCACTGGACCCAGGAAATGTTCGATCAGAACGGCATGACCCGGGAGGCGGCGAAGTGGGAATACGAGCTCAGGAACGGCGAGCAGGTCGAGACCGTGATCGACCGCATCTTGAGCGTCATCATGAGCGAGCCCCTGGGCCCGGCCTACCTGTCCCTGCCGCGGGAGGTCCTGGCCATTCCGATGAAGGAATTCACCTACTCATCGCCGGGGCATATCCGGGGATCCAAGCCGTCGCTGCCCAACCCCGACGATCTCGACGAGGCCGCCCAGATCCTGGCCAAGGCCAAGAACCCCGTCATCATCACCAACTGGGCCGGGCGCAACCACGGCGTCATGCCGGCGCTGGTCGACATCGCCGAACGTTACGCCCTGCCGGTGGTCGAATTCTCCAACCGCTACGTGGCCATGCCGCGCCGCCATCCGATGTATGCCGGCGGCAACCCCAACCCCTTCGTCAAGGCGGCCGACGCCATCCTGGTGATCGATTGCGCGGTGCCCTGGCTGCCCGCCAACGTGACCCATTCCGACGACTGCAAGGTCATCCACATGGCGCCGGATCCGATGTATTCGATGTTCCCGGTGCGCGGCTTCCGCTCGGACGTCGCCCTTGCCTGCGGCACCGACCTCGGCCTGATCGCGCTGGCCGAGGCCATGGAAGAGCCCGCCGCCGGCAACAAGAAGGTGATCGATGCCAGGCGCGCCGAGCTCACCGCCAAGCATGAGGAGATGGAGGAGAACTGGGCCAAGAAGCTGGAGGAGGTCAAGAGCCAGACGCCGGTGCACCCGGCCTGGATCTCCCACTGCATGGGCAACATCGCCGATGCCGATACCATCTTCGCCAACGAATCGAAGATGATGGTCCAATACATTCCCACCGAGAAGCCCGCCAAGATCCTCAACGCCGGCGCCTCCTCGGGGCTCGGCCACGGCATGGGGGTGGCGCTCGGCGCCAAGCTCGCCGACCGCGACAACCTGGTGATCGGCGCCCATGGCGACGGCTCCTACATGTTCAACGTGCCGGTTTCGGCCCATTACGTCGCCGCCGAGCAGGACCTGCCGATCCTCACCGTGGTCTTCAACAACCAGAAATGGCAGGCGGTGCGCGGCGCCACGCTGCGCATGCAGCCCGACGGCTACGCGTCGAAGGTCAACCAGATGCCGCTCGCCCACTTCACGGTGGAGCAGAACTACGAGAAGATGGTCGAGGTCTCGGGCGGCTACGGCGAAAAGGTCACCGATCCCGACCAGATGCAGGGCGCCTTGGAGCGGGCCCACAAGGCGGTCATGGTCGACAAGCGCCAGGCGGTGGTGAACGTGGTCTCGACCGATCCGGTGTGAGGCGCGAACGCGGAGGGTCCTTCATATAGGGAGCTCAGCCATGAACGCGCGGATCCGTTACCTCGCCCTTCTCAGTGACCGACCTGACGACCTTGCGTCGTTCTACGCCAGGCATCTCGACCTCGAGGAGCTCGGCCGCTCCAATGACGGCGACGTCTCTTTGAGCGACGGGTTCTACAATCTGACCCTGTTCAATTGGCGGCCCGAGCTCATGGAGCCGAAGATGGAGCGCGGCCTGCATCATGTCGGGCTTCAGGTGGACAGCGTTGCCGATGTCATCAGGCGCTACCGGCGCTTCGACCCGCACGGACTCGCGGTCCCGGAACCGGGCGGCCTGCATTACGGCACCACACGGATCTTCGATCCCGAATGCAACCCGATCAGTTTGAGCGAGGGCCCCTTCGGCGTCGAAAAGGAGGTGCGGCGCTATCCCAGGATCGTCCACATTGCGCTCAATGCCATCAACCCGCAGCGGATCCTCGATTTCTACACCGAGGTTTTGGGCTTCCGGGAGGTCGGCGCCAACCATCTTTATCGCCAGCGCGGCCGGCTCAACTGCTTCGCTGGGGACGGCGTCACCAACCTGGCGATCCACCCCTTCTACTGCGACGCCGAGGGCCATGAGTCGCGCTTCGGCATCAACCATTTCGGCTTCCTGGTCGCCGATCAGGCCAAACGGATCAAGACCATGGGCGAATTCCTGCCCACCGCCGAACGTCCGGCGGACCGGCCGTTTGCCGAATACCGGCTGCACGATCCGGAAGGCAACAAGTTCGACCTCGCCCAGGGCAAGGGGTGGGAAGTGGATTTCGATACCTGGGATGCGGTGAAGACCTGAGGCCCGGCCGCGCCACGCCTTACGCCCGTCCGAAATCGGTCTCGTAAAGGGCGTCCAGCTTTTCGAAGACGTCTTCGGGCAAGGGGCCCATCTCCACCGCCTCGAGCGCCGCATCGACATGGCCCGGCTCGCCGATGCCGACCAGGGCCAGGGACAGGTCCGGGCACGACAGCGCGAATCGGAGTCCCAGCTGGGCCCCGCTGCCGTGGCCGTCGCCCAGCGCCGCCAGGATCGCCTCGCCCTTGGCGATCTCGGTTTCCTTGTCGGTCTCCTTGGTCATCATGCTGACGCGCTTATCGCGCATATCGGCGGCGATGATGCCGCCGACCAGCACGCGGATGCCGATGATCCCCATGTCCTGGGCCTTGCAGGCATCGATCAGGCCGAACAGGTTCTGCCCCGTCCAGGCCGCCGGCATGGGCCGCGCGGCGGACGGGTTGATCATGTTGTAGAACACCTGGGTGCTGTCGAAATGTCCGGTCTCGATCACCTGCAGGATGGTCGGCACGTCTCCCAACGAGGTGAAGCCGATGGCCCGGCAGCGGCCGTCGGCGCGCACCTTGTCCAGACCTTCGGCGATGCCGCCGGCACCCAGCACCTGATCGAGGGTGACGGCGCGGGAATCGGCACCGGCGGTGGGATCGATGCGATTGTGCAGCTGGGCGAGGTCGACCTGATCCCGCTGCAGCCGTGCGAGGCAGCCATCCAGATGCGCTTCGACCTGGCCGGCGAGGTCGCCGGCGCCGGGGTCCAGGGTCACCTTGGTGGACACGTAGGGCGTTTCGTCGACTTGCTTGAGCAAGGCCCCCAGGGCGGGCTCGGAGCCGTAGGCCTCGGCGGTGTCGAACCAGTTGATGCCGCCATCGAGCGCCTTGCGCATGGCGCTCATCTGTTCCTCTTCGGTGCCGTTCAAGAGGATGCCCCCGGTCCGGCCGCAGCCGAATCCGACCTCGGATACTTCAAAGCCGGTACGGCCCAGCCTGCGATAATTCATGACGCCAATTTCCCCCTCTCGATGTTCGCTTGAGTCCTTGTGTTCCGATGGTCACACGAATTCCGGTTTCCGCGTGAGGTAGTGCTCGCGCATCTTCGGGCGGAAGGCCTCCATGAGGTCGCGGTTGAGGTCCGCCGGCGGATCCTGGTCGACCGGAAGGAGCGGCCTGTACTCGATGCCGCCGAGCTCCTCGCGGAAGGTCGTCCAGGCCTCGGCCACCAGCTGCGGACGGGTGAGGAAGTCGAGCGCCGATGCGGCCAGGACCTTGGCCCCGGCCACCGCCCCCTTGTGGGCGATCGAGGTCGCCAGCGCCACCCCCGCGGCCCAGTGGTGATAGCCGATATTGGGGATGTTGCCGGGATAGTAGAACTTCACCATCGGCACCTTCCACGACACGTCGCCGCCGTCGTTGGCCGAGGCCCGCTGCTGGGCCTGACCCTCGAAGGGCGGCAGATCGCGATTGAGACCGGACGCGCCGACCCCCGCCCTCTCCTGCAGCTTGACGGCGAGGTCGTTCTCCTCGTTGGACCATTGCGGCATGCCCACCGCTTCGATGTTGCCGCGCACCACCTCGGCGACGGTGCGGTTGCCCCGGGTCGGCCACACCGCCGACAGCACCGTGTGCTCCCAGTCGGTATTGCTCATCAGTGCCGCGCCCTCGGCGATGCGCTTGGCCTGGGCGAACAGCTTCTCCGCCCCCTCGGCGGTGGGGTCGCGGAAGTACCACCAGATCTTGGCGCGCTTGGGGATGACGTTGGGCTGATG
>JAWWBR010000128.1:0-9596 GCA_033720855.1 Alphaproteobacteria bacterium | reverse complement strand
CGGGGGCGGAGGTGCACCCGGGCCTGGGGATGACGCGCGCGCTCTACGACCGGGTGGCGGGCGCCGTCACGGTCCATTCGCTGGCGCGGCGGCCCGATGCCAGGCTGGCGCCGCCTTTGGTGCAAACGGCGCTGCGGGGTGGCGGCGGGGCGACCGAGGCATTGCCTCTGGAGCTGTTGGCGCGGCCCCTGAACCGGGACGCCCAACCGGAGGCGCAAACGGCGGCGGGCGACGACCCGAACGTGACGGTGCTTTATCTCGGGCCCAGCGCCCATCGCTCGCGGGCCCGCACCTTCACCATCCATGCCGAAGCGCGAACCGCAAGCGGCGGATGGTTCGCGCGCCGCGCCGTGGTCCGCATGGGCGGCCGCGGCACGGCCCCCTACCAGATCCTGGCCTGGGGCCGGGGCCGATCGCGATTGTTCCCGGCCTCGGCGCCTTAGGGCGCCCGGCCTCAGCCCGCGTCACCAGGTCCGCCGCCGGGTGCCCGGTCCGACAAGGCTCGTGCCGGGCATGCGGCAGGTATCGAGAGGGCCTTAAGAACCGGACTTATTTGTTGTCGATGGCGCGAATCTCGCCGGTTTCGATGATCTCGATTCTGTGGCCATGGGCATCGGATCCGATCTTTTCCAGAAGTTCGGGTGTTTTTCTCACCACCATGACCTTGAGGCAGGGGCTGCCGGCGCACGAGCCACGGCCGACGCCAATGACGCCTTCGAGGGCCAGCAGCCGCGGCTTATGAATGCGGAGTACTTCCTGGATGTCTTTGGACGGCATCTTTGTTTTCTCGCTCGCAGCGGTTTCGGCATGGAGGCTGCCGGTATAGGCCACGAGCCACAGGACCGTTATCGATATCGCCCATCGGCGGGTATTGCGTGGCATCGCTTGGCTTGCCGTCAGTCTACAACCGAACGGGCAACGGAGGGGCTTCGCTTGTCCCTCCGTTGCCGGTTCGACTTATGGGCACGGCTGTTGCGCCCGGGCCAAATAGGTCCGGGCGAAGTGTCAGCAGCCGGCGTTGCTTCCGTCGATGGTAATGCCCAATTCGTCCAGGACATGGCCGATCTTGTTGGCAATCCCGTATTTGCCGCTGGAATTGCCGGCAAACAGCAGACCGACGGGGTTCTTGTTGTCGTCGTCGGTGACGACAAGGGAGCCGGAATCCCCCGATTTGAGGAACGGCCCGCCCTTGGCGCGGTAGACCACGATCTGGTCGACGAAATGTGCCGTCCCCGCCGAATAGCCGACGTTGCCTTCCCAGGGATCGATCACGATCTCGCCGTTGGTTTGGCCGGTGGTGCGGCCATACTTTTGCACCAGCATGCCAAGGGTGGAATCGGCGGGACAGGAACTCGGCATGCCATAGCCGTCGCCCGGGGTGGTATTGTCGAGAACTGCGTGGCCCAGTCCCGGCGGCGTCGGGTCCGAGTCGTTGAGGGCGATTGCCGCATCGACGTAGTTGTCACCAGTAAAGTCGAGAGGAACGTAATTGGACAGAACACCGATTTTCTGGCCCGAGGCGACGCAGTTGGTGTCATAGCGGCCGGGCTGGTGGATGGTGTCTGAGTCTGTGTCGTCCGCGCTGGGGCTGCCGCGATCGGCATCGTTTTCCTCGGCCAGCACATGATTGTTGGAGAGCAGGACAACATCGCCGCCGGCGGTGCTTGCCCGGGCACCGAAGGTGCCGGCCGAGCACGAGGCCTGGTTGCCGACCGACACGCCGATGGGCACCGGCTCGGGAAATTCCGCCGTGGGATCGACGTCTTCACCCCCGGAATCGTTTCCGTCCTTGCATGACGGATGGCCGGGGCATTGCGGCTTGGGATTGGCGAAGAACGGGCCGGTCACCAGGACCCGGACATTGACGCCGCCGAGCCGGCGCGGCAGCCCCGTGATGCCCGGCCGGTTGGCGGTAATCACAAGTTCCGCTTCACCGCCGGCGCCGACGCCGACCCCCATCCCGCCGACGCCGTCGACCGCAAGCACATCATTGATGTGGGCGGCGAGCGCCGCGCGGGCACGCTCGAATCCCGGCGGCTGCCCGAATGCCTGAGCCCATGCGGTTGCCAGGGAACCTGACATGAACAGCGCTAGCGCCAAAATTCCGATCTTAATTTTCATAACGGACTCCGTAATTTCC
The DNA here is from genome assembly GCA_033720855.1 of Alphaproteobacteria bacterium. Classification (GTDB taxonomy): domain Bacteria; phylum Pseudomonadota; class Alphaproteobacteria; order SMXQ01; family SMXQ01; genus SMXQ01. Next base: position 7,456 of record JAWWBR010000128.1, on the reverse strand, counting down.
GCAAGACGATTGCTATATACCCAGGTAAACATGAATGGTTAATGAACGGTGGATGCTCGTTTTGGAATAATCAATTGGGCCGAAATTGGCACCAATCTTTCAAATTGAGACCTGCCGTCAACCGCGCGACGGTTCTTTGTCCACGCTGGCCGACGCCCTGCCCTTAAGGGAGCATGGGCCCTGTCCGTACCGTTCCCCATTCAGCCGGCTCAGCCTACACAATATTGTAAGCTGAGCGGTGGCGCCTGGCTTGTGGTGGAGAGGGACGCTAAGGCCAGATCCACAATAGTTGCGAATATCGCGCTTTGTTAGGGTTAATATTCATTTATCGTAATTTAAATACCTAAAATAACTTCACATTGTCGTATTTGTAATCTCCCTTCCCGGCTATTATAGTTTGTCGAGGAGAGAGACTTTGCGCCCGGGCGTACCGGCGGGGGTAATGACCCTGATGCCAAGCGGGCGGGTGTTCGATCAAACCGCCATAAAGGGGGAGCGACCATGAAGTGCCGAGGCAGGCTTTTCGTCCTTTACGCGGTGGTCGCAGTATTGGGGTGGCCTTCCAATCAGGCGATCAGCGCCAGCGCCATCGAATCCAACGTGCCGCCGATTGGCGCTGGCGGTGCGGTGCACCGCAACATCGACACGGCCATTCGAGGCCACGACGCCGCGAGTTCGCGCCGCGCCGTCACCGATTTCCTGGCGACTCGTGGCCGTAGCGCGGCGACCTTGAACACCCTCGTGATGCAACGCGAAATGGCCGCGAGGCAGAGCGGTCGCCGGGTCGTGGAATTTGGCCAAAAAGTAAACGGGCTCACGGTCTACGGAGCGCGCGCCAAGGCGGTCTTCGCACCCGATGGCACCCTCGAAATGGTCAGTGACCGACTTGCCCCGGTCGCGGGCCGCCCGGCCCCGGCGGGCGTCACCGCCGAAGCGGCCCTGTCGGCGGCGTTGAATCGGCTTCATCCCGGGGTCTCCACAGTCCTCGTCGAAAAGGGCCGCAGCGGGAATTCGGTGACGTTTATGGCCGGCACCTTTTTCTTCCGCGATCCAAAGGTCACGCGGGTGGCGATTCCCGGGCCCGGCAACTCCTTGGCCGAAGGCTTCGTGGTGGAAACCTGGAGCGCCCAAGCCAACCAGCTGCACTACACCCTGGTCGATGGACAGGGAGAGGTGATCTACGTCGAGAACCGTACCGCCTCGGCGCCCGGCACCTTTAATGTCTTCGATATCTCGCCCGACGTAAGCTCTCAGGAGATCGTTGATGGGCACCCGTCCCTGGGTGCGGGCTGTGGCTTCGCCCCGGAAAGCACATGGCCCTCCCCCTGCGGTTGGGTCCTGTCCGGGACCACCCAGTATTCGACCTATATCAAGGGGTTCAATACAAACGCCTATCTCGATGACGATGCGAACAACAGCCCGCCGAGCTCGGGCCTGACCCTGATCGACGATTATCAGTTCATCACGGCGTTTGACCCCAATGTCGCGCCGACGACGGCGGGGAACAGCGAAGTTGCGGTCCAGAACCTCTTTTATCTGACCAACAAGATTCACGACGAGCTCTATGTCCACGGCTTCACCGAGACCGAGGGCAATTTCCAGGACAGGGATTTCGGCCGCAGCGCCGGAGGCGCCCAGGCCGCCGCGGACCCGCTCCTCGCCGAGGCTCAGGACGGCAGCGGCACCAACAACGCCAATATGGCAACGCCGGCCGACGGGTCGTCGCCCCGCATGCAGATGTTCATCACCACGCTGTCGACCCCCAATCGCGATACCTCTTTGGATGCCGACGTCGTCTGGCACGAGTTCGGCCATGGCCTGACCTGGCGGGTGGTGCAGAACATGACCGGGCATTTCGGCGGATCCATCGGCGAAGGGTCCGCGGATTCACTAGCCATCATCATGCATGACAGTCCGGTGGTGGGCGAATGGTCCTTCAACGACCCCTTGGGCATCCGCTCGGCATCCTATGAGGGGTACCTGGAGACGACGGGCCGCAGTTACAACAACTGGACCACGGGAAGTGTCCATACCGACGGCGAGATTTACGGCGCCATCATGTGGGACATGTGGAAGAAATACCGCGACGATGCCAGCGGCGATATCGGCGCCAGCCAGGAGGCGCGCCGGGATCAGCTGATGACCGATATCGTCCAGGGCATGATCATGACCAGCTATCCGGGATTCCCCTCGCCGGCCCCGCCCAGCATGCGCGACGGTATGCTCTATGCCATCGGCGGCAATCCCGATCCCATGGTGGCACCCGCGGATGCCGCGACCAAACTACGCTGGTGCAATGTCTGGGATGCGTTCGCCAAATTCGGCGTCGGTACGGATCAATTGACGACATTCACCTGGATCGTCCCACCCATTATCGGGCAATGGGAATGGGAGGAAGGCTTTGCCACGCCCGTGGCGTGCCAGGCAAATACGGCGCCGGTAGCGAATGACGACAGCGTTACCACCGACGAGGATACCTCCGTCGCGGTCACGCTTTCGGCCACCGACCAGGAGCAGAGTTCCCTAACTTACATCATCGTCGGCGGGCCTTCCAACGGGACCCTAACCGGCACCGGAGCCAATCGCACCTACACGCCCGATGGCGATTTCAACGGTGCCGACAGCTTCACCTTCAAAGCCAACGACGGAGCCCTGGACAGCAATGTTGCCACGGTGTCCATCACCGTCAATTCGGTGAACGATCCTCCTGTGGCCAATGACGACGCCGCAACCGTCGATGCGGGGAGCGGCATCAATATCAATGTCAAGGGCAACGACAGCGATCCCGACCATACGACCGCGCAGCTTACGGTGCTGATTGCGTCGACCCCGTCCCATGGCACCGTTGTGATCGAACCGGACGGCACCGTGACCTATACCCATACCGGCACGACAGAGACCGCGGACAGCTTCACCTATACGCTCCAAGATCCGGACAACGCGACTGCGGCAACTGCTGCCACCGTCTCCATCACCATCAACCAGACGCCCCCACCCCCGCCGCCGGGCGGTCTGCCGGCTACTCCTACTTTGGATAGCGTCACCGACAACGCGAATGGGACGGCGGAAATTGCTTGGACCGACAACAGCGGTAATGTTGATGGCCGCGAAATCCAGCGTGAAAAGCTGCACAAAAACGGGAAATGGACTGGGTCGGAGACCATTGACGTCCCAGGTGCTACTGTCACCTCGTACACTGATTCCACCGGAGAGGGCACATTCCACTGGCGGATTCGGGCTTACAACAGCTCCGGCTTCTCGGCCTGGACCGATTGGTACCAGTCCGACGTTACCGGTGGCGGTAATGGTGGCGGCGGTAACGGCGGCGGCGGTAACGGCGGCGGCAAGCCATGCAACCCCAAGAAGGAGGTTTGCCCCGAGGCCTAAACAAACCGGGATCGCAGCAATGATGTTCGGTCCATCAAATCGGACCGAGACCAAGGACTCCGGCGGCCCCGCTCAACCACCGCCCAGACGGCGGTGAGATGAAAAAAAGCGGGGCGTGGAGCCCCGCTTTTTTATGGTTGGGTGACGCCGGCCGGGAGATCGGCGGCGCATCGCTTAAGGGGCTATTTCCCCTGCAGCTGTTTCTTCATGTCGTCGACCGACTTGCCAAGCTCCTCACCCGCCTTGTCGAGCTTCTTGCCCGCCTTCTCCCCGGCGCCCTCCTCGCCGCAGCCGGCCAGCCCGATCATGGCCATCACGGCAAACGCGGCGCCAAGCGCCCGCAAAGACTTCACGACTACCATTGCAGATGTTCCCCTCATGATTGGTTGGTCCGCCGCCCGATACCTAGCCCGGGACGGTGAGAATGGGAACGAATATTTCGGGGGTTGTCGCGAAACCCAGCGTTTGCGGCACGGTCCGCCTTTCGCCCCCGCACGCCGTGGGCGCAGGCGATGGCGCTTCACGCGGTTTCGACCGCGACATCCAGGGGTGCGCTCGGTGTGAATCCCGCGACTTCGATCCCATTGAAACCCTCGCGGACAAGGGGCGGGATCGGCCGCACGCCCGGGTTCTGGATCCACAGGCGGAAAAGGTGGCGCTTTTCGGCCGCATCGGGCCAGTCCTCGAAGGCCCGGCGGGTGTGCAGCATGACGTGGTTGCAGAGGATCTGGAAATCGCCCTCGCGGAAGGGGACGTCGACGGCGAGTTCGTCGGCCAGCGCCTGGAACATGTCGATGGCCTCGGTCTGGGCCTGGGTGAAGGGCGGCACGCCGGGCAGTCCCTGCGCCTTCTTGACATGGGCCGAGGCGCCCCTGCAGGAGAAGTAGCCGTCGACGAAGGCGGCCACCGGCATCCTGTAAAACGGATCCTCGCCCGGCGGGATCTCCCCATGGCGGGTGAAATAGAAATCCCGGGTGAGCTCTTGGGCGAGGTCGGGCCGGCGCGCCATCATCACGTTGAACAGGGTGGGGGAGCTGACGATGCGGCTTTGCCCGCCGCGGCGCGCGGTCTTGAGGCACAGGAGCGCGACGAAATCGCAAGGGTCGGTATGGAACCCCATGGCGGCCGAGGTCTGATAGCCCCGCGCCAGGGGATCGCCATAGTCCTTGCCGAGATCCTTGACGTGGCCGAGCATGTGCCCCTCGGCATTCTGCGAGCTGAGCCTGCCGAAATGGCTGCCCATGCCGATAAAGGCGATGGCCGCCTGGCGCCGGGTGAGGCGAGCGACGGGCAGGCCGCGCAGCTGGACGATGCCGACGCCCTCGGTCAATTCCCGGAAGATGCGGGCAAACACGTCGCCGGCGGGGCCGAGGGGGAAATCGTCGCGGCCGATCTCGGTCAGCGCCAACCCGGCCGCCTCGATCCGCGCCACCGCCTCGAGGATATCGGCCGCGGCGTCTTCGCCCAGCTCAAGCACCCAGGGCGGGGCTTCGCGGAAGTCGTCCGCGCGCCAGGCGGCGGGATCGACCACCGGCCGGTCCGGGGCCGCCGGTTCGCGGGGTTGCGGTCGATAGGGTGCCTCGGTCACGTGCTCTTCTCCTTAATCGGGTGGGCGGTGGGTCCGGTCATAATACCGCCGCCGGCACCCAATGGACGAATGCCATGCCGCAGCCGGTACCGGCAACGGTGCGGTAGGCGGGGATGTAGTCTCCCACCGCCTGGGCGTCCATCTCCGCCATGGCCCCGGCGGCGGCGACCCAGTTGAGAATCTCCGAGGTGCCGAGTGTGAGGCGCTCGCGCGGCAGTGCCGTGAGCGCATCGCCGTCCTTGGCGAGGATCGCATCCAGGGTGCGGTGGTCGATGTCTTCATCGATGATGGTGTGGCTCAACCCGCCCGATGCCACGATCGCCACCCGCTTGTCGTCGGGCCAGGCCTCGATCGCCCGTCGCAGCGCCTGGCCCAGGGCATAGCATCGCCTGGGCGTCGGCTGATTGGGCGGGAAGAACGTATTGATCATCACCGGGACGATGGGCACCTCGGTTCCCGGCAGCAGGCGCTGGTAGAGGAAGGCGAAGGCGTGGCCGAGGCCGGCCTCGGGACGGAGCGCATTGGACGCGGCGACGTCGAAATCGTCGTCCCTGAGCGCGGCGATCAGGTGTTCGCCGAGCGCCCTCGCGGCGGGGCGTCGCCGCGGCCCCTCGAGCGCATCATCGGCCGCGGCCTGCAATGCCTCGAGACGCGGTGCGCTCCAGGCGCCGGATCCCGACCGTTTTTTGCCCCTGGCGCCGGACCGCGGCACCATTGCCACCTCATCGCCGTGGTAGACGCAGAACATCGGCATGTTGCCGCCGTGGAATTGCTCGTGCTGGTCATCGCCGAGGATGACGATGACGTCGGGTTCGGCCGCGCGGAGCCGGTCGCCGAGGGCGCGCAGCTGGGTTTGGCAGGCGTCGAAACGCGCCTGCATGCGGGCCTCGCTAACCTCGTGTTCGATTCCCGCCTTGGCCGCGCGGCGCAACGCTTCGAAATCGATGCGGGTATCGGTTTCGTCCTTTTCCTTGAGCGCGATCCACCCCTCGAAGGGCAGCCGCAATTGGGGCGCATGGGGCGTGGCGATGCCGGAAACCATCCGCGCCATCGTGTTCTCCAGGGTCGTGTGCTCGCTCGGGTCGTCTGGGCACCGATTATAGGGCAAAACGCGGCTGCGGGCGGCAAGCTTCTTCGACCGCCGGCGGGGGCCGAAGAAGAGGCTGTTCGGGCTGGAGCCAAAGGGGTGGGCGCCGGAAGAGGCCGAGACCGTCATGGGTCCTCGGCAACAGAAATGATTTGATGGGGCGCCGTCTCCTTGCTTTTAGCGGGCCCAAAAACCGCTATGATGCGGCCCCTCTGACGAGTGGAAACAAGGTTGCGACGGATGGCGCAAGCCGACGGCGATAAGGTGCCTTTACGCGTCGAGTGCGCGGTTTACGGTATCGGTGGGTTCTCCACCACCATGCATTTCATGGCCATGACCATCGTGCCGCTGTGGGTGGTCCAGCTCGAGCTATCGCCACTCTGGCTTGGGCTGGTGCTGGGCTGCAGGCCGGTCTTGCCGCTGTTCCTCTCGATTCATGTGGGCGCTCTGCTCGACCGTTTGGGCGCGCGCCGGGTGATGCTGTTCTTCGCCATCCTGGGCATGGTGGCGCCGTTGCTCTATCCGGCCATGCCCTGGGTCTGGGCCATCGTCATCGCGCAACTGCTTTGGGGGCTCGCCGATACCACCTCGTGGATCGGTGCCCAGGCCCTGGTCGGCACGATGATGGAGGGCCGCACGACCTACGCCGGCCGGCTTTCCTTCGTCAGCCGCGTCGCCAACATGATGGGGCCGCCCATCGTCGGGGCGGCCTGGGATATCCTGGGTCCGACCGGCGCCTTTATCACCTGTTTCGTGTGGGGAATCGGCGGCGTCGTCTCGGTCCTGGCGCTGCCCGACCGGCCGCCCCAAATCCGTCACGACACCAAGCCCGAGCAGGACGGCCCGCCGCGGCGCAACGGGCTCAAAGCATTGTTGCCGGATTTCTCCGACTACATCGGCGCTTTCCGTCTTGCCGCGGTGCCGACCGTCGCCATCACCCTGGTGATCGGAATGATGACCCATGTCGGCGGCAACATTCAGGGGACCTTCTATGTGGTGTGGCTCGACCAGGTCGGGATTCCCGGCACCCTGATCGGCGCCCTGATCTCCATCGCCAACCTGTCGGCCGGGATCGGGTCGTTGTTCGCCGCGCCGCTCGCAAAGGTGTTCAGGGCCTATTGGCTCCGGTGGGTCGTGGTGTGGGTGGCGATCGTGCTGATCTGCATCACGCCGTTGTTCGGCACCTTCGTGGTCTTCGCCGTGGTCCTCGCCCTGCGCTCGGTGATCAGCGGCATCCATCAGCCCCTGGTCATCTCCCTGATGCTCAAGACCGCAGGCGCCGAGGGACACGGAAAGGCCATCGGCTTGCGGTCCACCGCCAACCGCATCACCGCCATCGGCGCGCCGTTCCTGATGGGGGCGATCGCCGAAATGATCGGTATCGAAATGAGCTT
>JAWWBR010000127.1:0-9799 GCA_033720855.1 Alphaproteobacteria bacterium | reverse complement strand
GCTGCCGGGTTCGGTGGTGATGCCCAGGTCCGTCGCCAACAAGGCCGCCTGGGTCCGATTGCTGACCCCGAGAGTCTTGAGAATCGCCCCCACGTGCACTTTGACCGTGCCCTCGGATATTTGCAGCCGATCGGCAATGTCACGATTGGACAAGCCTTGTCCGATCAATGCGAGGACCCCCAGCTGCCGTTGCGTCAGCATGTCGACATTGGCGCGCATCTCCATCGCCGAGCGGGCGCTGTCCAGGCTAGCAGACGCGGCTTCCGTCGGTTTGGCGTCACTCGAGAAGAGAGACGGGGGCACATAAATCTCACCCAGCAACACCAGCCGCAAGGCGTTCACCATGACCGACGGGGGCGACGTCTTGGGCAAGAACCCCTGGGCACCCGCTTCGAGAGATCGTTCGAGATTGGCGCGGCTTTCAAAGCCCGACACCACGACAATGGGCACCGATGCCGCCGCTTCCCGCAGCCCGCGGATGCCCGCGAACTCATCCATCCCGGGCATTTTCAGGTCGCTCAAAATCAGATCAAACGGCCCTTCCTCCCGGGCCAAGCGAATGGCCTCGGTGAAATCTCCGGCCTCCACCAACGCCAACTCGGTATCCAATTCGGTGACCAGGCGGGACAGTCCCTCACGAAACAACGGGTGGTCATCGGCAATGAGAATTCTCAGCATGGGGCCTCTCTTACACGCCTCGATCACTCACTCAATATACACAGTTTATACCCGTTGGCACCGGTTGCCTTGCCGCGCAACCTACCGCTGTTGGGCGCGCGGCAAACCAACGGTTGGTATTATTTACTGGAAAACCGGTGGGCGCCACCCATAAGTCGAAGAAACCCGGAGACCGCGTCTGCGCCGACAAAATACGGTATTTGCGGCACCTATTTTCCTGCCGCCGTTCGACATGGGTGCGGGTGTATCCAATCGCTCCCGGGGAGCCCCCCCGGGCATCGGCGCCACCGGCGCCGACCGGCCTAGATCAGGCCCAGCGCCGCCTTCATGAAGGCGGGCAGCGCGAATGCGCTTGCATGGATGTCGGGATCGTAATAGCGCGTCGTGATCCCCGCGGCGCGGTAGCGATCCCCGATCTCCCGCGCGGGTTGCCGGCTCGCGCCCGGTGTATTCGACGCCCAGGCAAGGGCCATGTGGCCGCCGCAATATGTCGGAACCGGCACCAGGGCCAAGGCCGCTTCGGCGAAGATCCGATTCAGCATCCTGTAAGCGGAGACGTACTCTTCGGCTTGGAAAAACGGAACGCCGGCCTGGCGGATGAGGATGCCGTCCGTGCCGAGAACGGTGGCGCAGCGGCCATAAAACGGCTCCTGAAAAAGCGACACCGCGGGGCCCACGGGATCGGTGGAATCGATGATCACGACGTCGTACCGCTCGTCGGTCTCGGCGACGAAGGCGCTGCCGTCTCCGATTATCAGCCGCGTCCGGGGATCCTCGAATGCGCCTGCCGACAGGCCCGGCAGGTGGCGACGCGAAGCCGTCACGACCTGCTCGTCGATCTCCACCATGGTCGCGTTTTCCACCGTCCCGTGCTTGAGGACCTCGCGAAGGGTCCCGCCGTCGCCCCCGCCGATGATCAATACGCGACGGGCGTTGCCATGGGCGAGGATGGGAAGATGCGCCATCATTTCGTGGTAATAGAACTCGTCCGCTTCGGTGGTCTGGACGATGTTGTCCAGCACCAGCACCCGGCCGAGGGACGCCGTCCGGTAGATGGCCAGCTCTTGATAAGGGGTGGTTTCTTCGGCCAGTGTCTCGATGATTTCGAAGCTCTGCCCGTATCCGGGATGCAGGGTTTCAGTGAACCACGTGCCGCTCAACCAAGGAGCCCTCGGCGCTGTTCGAAAACATGGAATTTCCTGGGGCCGAAGCCGTGTCTGATCACCGGCAAGGCGTCTTTGGGATCGCATTTGCCGCACATGAAGATGTCGATGGCGGCAAAACCACGTTCCGGCCAGGTATGGATGCTGATATGGGATTCGGCGAGCAGCAGCACTCCCGATATTCCGCCGCTGTCGGTGAACCTGTGGAATCGGCTGTCCAACACTGTCGCGCCGCAGGCCTCGGCTGCGCGGGTAAGCGCCCTACGGATCGCGAATTCGTCATCGAGATGACGCGCGCCCCACATGTCGACCAGCACATGCATGCCGGCGAAACGGACGCCGTCGCGGATCGAAAAATAATCGTCCTCCGATTCGATCGCGGGCCCATCGGGCGCCCCAACCACGCCGCCGCCGAGCCCGAATTCCGTCTTTACCAACCCCCCGTTCTCCTCCCTGCGAGACACACTGCCGAAAGCGGCTTCTTTGGCTTATCGCCGGATGGAATTCAAGCAAAAAAACCGCTGTCTTTGAGCGGCCCCTCGAGCCGCATCCACCGGGCCCGGCGCGCGCAATCCGTTCGCACGGTTGGCCGCTTCGTCGGCCCTCAGAATTTCTCGACCCAGGGTCGCAATTCGAACTCGAAGGTCCAGGCGCTGCGGTGTTGGCGATGGGCGTGGAGATAGGTTTTGGCGATCTCATCGGGCAGCAGCAGGCCGTCGGGACCGCGGTCGGCCGCCCGGGGATCATCGGCCTTGGCGATGCCGCCGTCGATAACGAAATGGGCGACATGAATGTTCTTCGGCTGCAGCTCCCGCGCCATGCTCTGGGCCAGACCACGAAGACCGAACTTGCCCATGGCGAAGCAAGAGGAGTTGGCATACCCCTTGATCGATGCCGAGGCGCCGGTGAACAGGATTGTCCCGGAGCCCTTCTGGATCATCGCCTTGGCCGCAGCCTGTCCCACCAGGAAACCGCCGAAGCATGAAATGAGGATGGCGTCGCGCACCGCTTCGGGGTCCAAGGTCTCGATGGCGCCGCGAACCCTGGAGCTGGGGTTGTAGAGGACGACGTCGGGCGTTCCCATGTCGGCGGTGACGGCATCAAACAGCGATGCGACGCTGGCGCTATCGGCGGCGTCGCAGGCATGGGCGGTGGCGCCGATATCCGCGGTGAGATCGGCGAGCTTCTCTGGGTGGCGCGCCGCCAGTGCAACGGTCATGCCCTCCGATGCAAATAGACGGGCGACGGCGGCGCTGAGGCCCGGGCCGGCGCCAACGATCAATGCGGTTTCCGTATCGGCCATGATCCGTTTCCCCTCGATCTGCGCAAGCATGCGCGGTCTCTATATCACCTTCCCGGGGTTCATCAGGCCCTCGGGGTCCAGTGCCTGTTTGATCCGGCGCATGAGTTCCAGGTCGACGGACGCGCCGTAATGGGCAAGCTCACCCTTCTTCAACTGGCCGATCCCGTGTTCCGCGGAAAAACTCCCCTGCATTTCCATCGCCAGGTCATGGATGATGCGGTTCATTCCTTCCCAGTGTCTGTAGAAGTCCTCCTTGGTCATGCCCACGGGCTGGCTGACGTTGAAATGGATATTGCCGTCGCCCACATGTCCGAAGGGGAAGACGCGAATGCCTTGCATATCGGCTTCCAAGAGGCGCGTGCCCTCGGTGATGAATTCGGCGACCTTGGAGACCGGAACCGAGACGTCGTGCTTGATCGATCCGCCTTCGCGGGTCTGAGACTCCGGCAGCACCTCGCGGAAATACCAGAGCTCCCTGACCTGCGCCTGGCTCGAGGCCAGGACCGCGTCGGTCACCACGCCCGCCTCGAATCGCGCCTCGAGAAACGATTCCAGCATCCTCCGCAGATCGCTCTCGCCGTCATCGCTGCGACCGCTCTCGCCAGCGCTCCATTCCATCAAGACGTACCATGGCGAATCGATCTCCATCGGCGCTCTTGTGTTCTCGAAATGCTTCAGCACGAGCTCGAAGCCAAGTTTGGGCATCAGTTCGAATGCCGTCACACAGTCGCCGGAAGCGGCTCGCGCATGGACCAGCAGCTCTACGACATCCTCCAGTTTCGGCACCGCCATAAGCACCGTTTCAACCTGGGCCGGACGCGGAAACAGCTTCAAGACGGCCGCGGTGATCACCCCGAGAGTGCCCTCGGCGCCGATGAAGAGGTGTTTGAGGTCGTAGCCGGTATTGTCCTTGCGAAGGGCATTCAGGCCCGCCCAAATGCGCCCGTCCGGCAGCACCACTTCGAGACCCAGCACCAGATCCCGGGCATTGCCGTATTTCAGCACCTGTACGCCGCCGGCGTTGGTCGACAGGTTGCCACCGATCATGCAACTGCCTTCGGCACCGAGGCTCAGGGGAAACAAGCGATCGACGTCGGCCGCGGCGTGTTGAAGATCGGCGAGGATACAGCCGGCTTCCACCGTCATCGTGTTGTTGACGGGATCGATCTCGCGGACCTTGTTCATGCGGCCCAAATTGAGAACGATGGAACTGCCCGACTGGTCCGGAACCGAGCCGCCGACCAGGCCGGTATTCCCGCCCTGGGGCACGATGGGCGTGCGGCTTTCGGCGCATATGCTCACCACGGCGGCGGTTTCCTCGGTCGATGCCGGGCGCAGAACCGCCCCGGCCGCACCTTCGTAGAGATCCCTGTGGTCCGTGAGGTAGGGGAGCATATCCCCCGGATCAGTGATTATGCCCCTTTCGCCCACCGCCTGGCGCAGCCGGGAGAGTATGTCCTGGTTGAGTGCCATGGGCCCTTTTTAATCCTCCCCGTCGCCGGCGGGCAAGGGGTGAGAGGCACGAACCAGGCGGTCGTTGATGGCGGCGCCGAGCCCGGCCTCCGGAATCGGCATCACGGCGATGCCCACGATCGCCATGGAGTCGAGTTCGTGCAGCATGGCGAACAGCTTGGCCGCCGCCTCCACGAGATCTCCACCCGGACTGAGATTGCGGGTGACGGCGCCCCCAGGCGGCACCTGGGGGCCGAAAGCCAGCAACGCCTCGCCGGGCCGTGGTGCGGTCGCGTTGATGCGCAAGGGGTGGCGCGGGGCGTAATGCCGGTCTAGGCGTCCGGGCGACCGTCTCGGTGCGCCTTTTGCCTCGTCGGCCGCCTTTGCGATGGGGCCGATGCAGGCCTCTATCGAATCGGCGGTAACGGCCCCGGGGCGCAGTAGCGCCGGTTGGCCGCAGGTCAGGTCCACGACCGTCGATTCGATCCCCACCGTTGTCGGCCCGCCGTCGAGGATCATCGCCGGCCGTGCGCCTAGGGATCGCGCGACATGGGCCGCGGTGGTGGGGCTGATGTCACCGGAGCGATTGGCGCTGGGGGCGGCAATCGGCGTTTCCGCGGCGGCAATGAGGGTGCGGGCGATGTCGTTCCCCGGAACCCGGACCGCGACGGTGTCGAGGCCGGCGCTGACCAACAGCGAAAGCCGTGTGCTCTCGTGGCGGCGAAGAACGATGGTCAACGGGCCCGGCCAGAACTCGGCGGCGAGCCGTGCGGCGCGCGGATCCGCTTCGGTGTCGGCCGCGAGCCCCTCGGCGGCCGCGTAATGAACGATCAAGGGATTGAAACGGGGACGCCCCTTGGCTGCGAAGATTCCGGCCACGGCGCCATCGTTGGTGGCATCGGCGCCGAGGCCGTAGACGGTTTCGGTGGGAAAGGCCACCAATTGGCCGCCGCGGATGAGCGCCGCGGCATCGGCGATGGCGTCCTCGTCGGCGGCGCGGATATTGGCCGCGCCGGTCGTCAATCCCGGCCCCCGCGGGCGATGAAATCGGGATTGAGGAAATCGGCCTTGCCGTAACCCAGGTCCTTGCCGTCCAGGGTCTTGATGCTGCCCCCGGCGGCGGCGAGGATGGCGTGACCGGCGGCGGTGTCCCATTCGCAGGTGGGGCCGAAGCGCGGGTAAATGTCGGCGCTGCCGTCGGCCAGCAAGCCGAACTTGAGGGCGCTGCTCATATAGATGCGCTCGGTCATGCCGATGGACTCGAGATAATCGGCAAGCCGGCCTGATCTGCTGTGGAAACGGCTGGTAATCGCGGTCGGACCGGCCTCGGGCACCTTGCGAACGGAAACCGGCCGGCCCTCCCCGTCCCCCTTGGCGCGCATCGCCGTAGCCCCGTCGCGCGTCCAATAGGTGAGTTTCATCGCCGGCCCGTGAAGCAGGCCGAAGAGCGGGCGTCGGTTCAGCACAAGGGCGATGCAAACGGCGAACTCGGTTCCACCTGCGACGAATTCCCTGGTGCCGTCGAGCGGATCGACGACCCAGATCGGGGCGTCACCCACCTGGGGCGTGTCGCCGCCCGCCGCCGCTTCCTCGGACAGAATCGGGATCCCGGGCGTCAGTTTCCGGAGCGCCGGCAATATCACGTCTTCGGCCGCGTGATCGGCATCGGTCACCAGGCTCCGGTCGTCCTTCCTGCTGACATCGAAGCCGCGTGTCTGGGAATTGAGAATAGCCTCTCCGGCGCGCGCCGCGATTTCGCGCACCTGACCGGCGAGGTCGAAGATATTTTGCTCTGACGTTAGGACCATGGCGTTTATACGGGCGGGCCCGGACACGAAATCCAGCAGGGCCTCGGGCAACTATTGCGTTTTTTGCCCGCGAAGGATACCCCCAGAAACAGGTGACGCCCTGTTTCGGTTGGGCTGTGACCGCGGCCGGCGGCGGCGCGCCCTCGGCAAGGGCAGGCGTTTCTCAAGACTTTTGCCGTCACCGGTGCGGCCGTGAGGGATGCCGCCGGCGGCGGCCACGGCGCCGGTATCTCGCCGCGTCCCCCGCGCAAAACGACGGTCGAGACCCTTGAGATCTCGGCCGCGGCGGTCCGGCGGGCGGCCTGACCGGAGGCCGCGCTCAGGCGAAACCGTAAAGCCGGGCGGCGTTGTCGCCGAGAATCTTATCCACCACCTCACCGGGCAGTTTGCCGTCGTCGCGGATCATGCGCAGCGCCTCGATCTGGGTCGAGGTGTCGTGATGGCCGTAATCGGTTCCGATCACAAGGTTGTCGGGGCCGATGAAGTCGAGAATATGCGCCAGATCGTCGGTCACCTGGCAGGCGACGAAGATGTTGTTGTCCTTGAGGATCGTCTTGGAAAACCGCCGTCCCCTCCGCTTCAGGCGCAATTCCAGGTCGTTCAGCATATACGGGATCCACTCCGCGCTGATCTCGATGAACCCCCAGTTGAGTTTGGGGAACTTGGCCGGCGTATCGGTCATCAAGAGATCGTGAGCGGCTCCGACACAGGGCAGCTTGAACTTGTTGAACCCGGTCTCGTCGCCATAGAAATCATGCACCTCGAAGGCGCCGTTGCCGGAGTGAATGCCGATCATCAGGCCGAGGTCCTCCGCCGCTCCGTAAAGCTCGTAGAAATACGGGTCGGTCAGGCGCCGTTCGCATTCAAGGCCGCGCATGAATACGCCGCAGGCACCGTTTTCCCTGGCCCATTCCATCTCTTCGCGGACCACTGCCATGGAGGAGAGCAAGGGCGGCAGCATCACCCAGGGGAAACGCTCGGGTGCCTGCTTCCAGATCTCCGCCAGCCAGCGGTTGTAGGACCGGGTCAGCGCCCGTTCGGCGCGGACATTAAGGGTCAGGGGACGCAGGAAAAGGGTGGGGTAGAGGACCTGAACGTCGATGTTGAGCTCGTCCATATGTTCAAGCCGCGCATCGATGTCGGCCATCTCCCTCGACTCCTTGGATGTATTCTTGATGCCGAGGTTCGAATCTTTCGCCTGGATACGGCCGTCTACGACCCAGAATTCCTGTTGGACGTTGCCGCTGGCGCCGAGTTGCTCGGGGCCCGATGCAAACTGGACGATCATCGGTTCGTATTTGCGCTCGTCCTCGTCCATAAAGGACCAAGTATAGGGCTGCTCGATGACATGGGCATCGGCATCGATCACGTTGAGTTTCATGGCAGGGTCCCTGATCTCTCGGAAGCACCGCGCGCGGACCTTTCCGATCGCTGCGCCGGCGAAGATTAGAATACTAATTGATGGCCAACCATAGCGCCAAACCCGGAGATGGCGCAAGCGCCCCGACGCCGTGCCGGATCGCTGGCCCCGCTACCGCGCGCCGTGCTCTCGCGCCTTGTGAGAGGCGGGTCCCGCGACTAGACTGCGGCCGATCCAAACTTAAGACGGAACGCAGGGGAGACGGTGATGACACAGGAAAACATCGGCCTGGTGGGCCCGGGGCGCATGGGCTACGCGATGCTCAAACACATGATCGCGAAGGGTTACGGCGTAACCGTCACCGACATCGACGCCGACACCGTCAAACGGGCGACCGATGCCGGCGCCGAGAGTGCCGACAGCCCGGCGGCGCTCGGTAATGTGAGCGATTTCGTGATCATTGCCGTCGGTTTCGACGATGAGGCGCTGGCCGTCACCCTCGGCGAAAACGGATTGCTGGAAACCATGAAGCCCGGCTCGGTGATCGCCGTGTCCTCGACCGTCGCGCCCGAGACGGTCCAGCGGATCGAACGCGAAGCCGCGAAAAGGGATATCGGCGTCCTGGATGCCCCGATCTGCCGGGGGGGCTGGGCCGCGGATGAGGGGACCCTGCTCGCCCTGTTCGGCGCCAGCGAAGAGGTGGTGGACCGCGCCCGGCCGGTGTATGCGTGTTTTTCCTCGGATATCGTGCATGTGGGGTCGGTCGGCCATGGGCAGGTGGCGAAGACGATGAACAACATGCTGCTGTGGGTCAACGGCATCGCGCTGATGGAGGCCGGACGCCTGTCGGAAAGCACCGGCATCGACTTGCCCAAGCTGCGCGAGGCGTTGCTGATGAGCTCGGGACAGTCGGCGGCACTCGAAGATTGGGACATGATCACGTTTACCTGGGCGCTCAAGGACATGCAGATCGTCTCAAAGATGGCCGACACTGCCGGCATCACCATGCCGGTGGCAGGTGCGATCAAGGAGCTGGTCAAAGAGGGAAAGACGCTGAAACAGTCGGGCGCCGCGCCCAATTGGACGGGAAAGGCGAAATCCTGACCGTTCTTTCGGGCGTTCCGCGCAAGGGGCCGGGCCGGGCGGCTCGGCCCTTTGGCTTCTCGAGTAGGGTCCCGGTTCCCACGCCTCGACAGCGGCCGAGCGGTGCGCTATCAATAATGTTACAATGTAACATTTACAGGAGCAGCCCTTGCACGCTTTTGCGTGGGCGCGTTGCCTAGCGGCGGCGATCACCCTCTTCTTTGTCCCATGGACAGCGCGCTGTCTCGGCGCGGCTCAGGCCGCGGACACGGGTCGGGTGCCCAATGTCGTCGTCTCCATCGCGCCTATCCATTCCCTGGCCGCGATGGCGATGGCGGGGATCGGCAGGCCGCAGCTCCTCCTCTCCAAAGGCGCATCGCCGCACGCTTACGCCTTAAAACCGTCCGATGCCCGCGCCTTGGCCCGCGCGCATGTGGTGGTCTGGGTGGGGCCGGCCTTGGAGGGGTCTCTGGCCAAGCCGCTGGAAACCTTGGCGGGGGGCGCGGAAAAGTTGACGCTTTTGACGCGGCCCGGTTTGATCCTGCATGCCTCCCGGCGCGGCGGCGTTTGGAAGTTGGGGGGCGGCGCCGAGGACGGTCATGGCCACTCCCACGCGGAACCCGGAGACGGCCACGGGGCACGGCGGGGCGTCGATCCGCATATATGGCTCGATCCACGGAACGGTATTCTTATCGTCGAGGAGATTGCGCGCACGCTAGCGCGGATCGATGGCGCGAATGGGGCGCGCTATGCGGCCAATGCCGTGCGCGCCCGACGGCAACTGACCGGTTTGGATCGGGAATTGACGGCCAAGTTGCGTCCCGTCAGCCGGGCGCCGTATCTGGTATTCCACGATGCCTATCGGTATTTCGAGGAGCGCTACGGCCTGAGCCCCGTCGGCAGCGTCGTGATGTCCGCGGATCGACGCCCCGGCATCAAGCGGATCCAGGAG
>JAWWBR010000126.1:0-9802 GCA_033720855.1 Alphaproteobacteria bacterium | reverse complement strand
TCCAAAGAGGTCAGGTCCTGACGCTGGATGTTTTCCACCAGGGCGACCTCGAGGGCCTCGGCGTCGTCCATCTCCCGTTCGACGACCGGAACCTCATGAACCCGGGCGATCTGAGCCGCGCGCCAGCGCCGCTCGCCGGCAATGATCTCGTATTGCTCTTCGCCGCCGGCGACGCGGCGAACCAGGAGCGGCTGCAGCACGCCTTTCTCGCGCACGGAATCGACCAGGGCACCGAGCGCCTCGTCATCAAAGTTGCGACGGGGCTGGACCGGGCCGGGGCGCAGTTGGCTTACGGGCAGGGTTCGGATCGTCGTCCCCGGCGGGAAGGCCGCGAATTCGCCGCCCTCCTCGCCGAACAGCGCCGCGAGGCCACGGCCGAGATTGCGTTTCTCCGGTTGGGTCTGGGGGCCGTCGTCGCTCATGTCGCCTCTTCCTTTTCTCCTTCGCGCCGCAGGATTTCCCGCGCCAGTTGGATATAGGCTTGGGAGCCCGCGCATTTAAAATCATAGAGCAGCACCGGTTTGCCGTGGGACGGCGCCTCCGACACCCGGACGTTACGCGGAATGATGGTCTCATAGACCTTGTCGCCGAGAAACTGGCGCACATCCGCCGCCACCATCGCCGTCAAGTTATTGCGTGTGTCGGCCATGGTCAGCACTACACCTTGTAGTTCAAGCTCGGGATTGAAGCTGCGGCGCACACGGTCGAGGGTTTTCAGCAGATGGGTCAGGCCTTCGAGGGCGAAGAATTCGCATTGCAGCGGCACCAGCACCGCATCCGCCGCCACCAAGCCGTTGAGGGTCAGGAGATTGAGCGACGGCGGACAATCGACGAAGATATAGTCGTAGGCCGGCATCTCGCTGCGGAGCGCATCCCTCAGGCGATACTCGCGCCGCTCCATGTCGATCAATTCGAGCTCGGCGCCTGCCAGGTCCACCGTGCTGGGCACCACATCCAGCCGGGGAATCCCACAGGACACCACGGCTTTCGCCACCGGCGCCGCTCCGATCAGCAGATCGTAAGTGCCGTGGCCGCGGGCGCTCTGGGGTATCCCCAGCCCGGTCGAAGCGTTCCCCTGCGGATCCAGGTCAAGCACCAGGACCCTGCGGCCCACGGCCGCCAGCGCGGTGGCCAGGTTGATCGCCGTCGTGGTCTTGCCGACACCGCCCTTCTGGTTTGCGATGATTAGTATTTTTGGTTTATTTTCAACAGGTTGTGAGACTTCTTCTGCGCCCTCGCCGGCGCCCATTGGGACCTCGGCGGTGACGGAGGCGGATACGGCGCCGGATTTATCCACGGACAATGTCCTCGATCCGCAGGACGACCCCGTCGGGGTCTGTCACGCTGGCGATGGTTTGGACCCGCATCTTCCAATGTTTCCGCGCTTCGGTCAATTCCCGTTGCGCCCTCCGCCCTTTCAAAAACAACCCCATCGGCGGGCCGGCGGGCGTCTCCAGGAAGCCCCGGAGCAGGTCAAGAAGCCGGGGCAGAGGCGCAAACCCCCGCGCCGTCACGACGTCCACCGGGAAGGGCGCCAGGGCTTCCACGCGCCGGTGATGGACCGTGACTGCCGAGTTTGTGACGCGGGCGGCTTCCCTCAGAAAAGCGCATTTGCGGGCATTGGACTCGACCAAATGCACGTCAAACCCCGGTTCGGGCACCGCTCCCGTGGCGCTGAGAATGGCCAAGACCAATCCCGGAAAACCGGCGCCGCTGCCCGCATCCAGCACCACCGGCGCCTTTCCGTCGCCCCGCCGCGGGATCAACGGCGCAAGCTGGGCCGAATCGATGAAATGTCGGTTCCAGACGTCATCTAGAGTGGCGGAGCCGACCAGATTCACCGCCTTCTGCCATTTCAGCAGCAGTGTTTCGTAGGCCTCAAGCGCCTGCCGTGTTTCACGTGAAACGCCCCCCACGCGGCCCAGCGCCAGGGGGTCGAAGGCCGCCGTGTGCCTGCGGGACACCGCGGCGATCAGGCCGAGGCCTTATCGCGCCCGGCCGCCGCAGGCGGGTTGCGGCGACGCACGTGACCGAGCAGCGCCGTCAAGGCCGCCGGCGTCACGCCAGGGATGCGCGCGGCCTGGCCGAGGGTTCGCGGGCCGACCTGTTCCAGCTTCTCCCGCACCTCATTGGACAGGCCGCCGACGGCCGCAAAATCGAGATCTCTGGGGATTTCCAGCCCTTCATCGCGACGAAAAGCGGCGATATCTGCCTTCTGGCGCTCCAAATAGACGGCATAGCGCGCATCGACCTCGATTTGCCGGGCGATGACGGGGTCCAGGGTGCCGAGTTCCGGCCATAAGGCGGTCAGCCGGGCGATACCGATATCGCCATGGGCGAGCAGGCGGTCGGCACTGCGCCGCACCCCATCGTCGGCGACCGTGATGCCGGACGCGGCGAGCTCGCGCGGCGTCGCCGTCAGGCGTTCGGTCAATGCCCGTGCCCGGGTCAACCGGGCGGCCTTGGCACGCCAGGCGCGCCGCCGCGCGCCACCGACGCAGCCGATGGCGATCCCCGCCTCGGTCAGGCGTTGATCGGCGTTGTCCGCCCTCAACAGCAATCGGTATTCGGCGCGCGAGGTAAACATGCGGTAGGGTTCGGTCACGCCGCGAGTCACCAAATCGTCGATCATCACGCCGATATAGGCCTCCCCGCGATCAAGCCGGAACTCCTTGAAAGATATGACTTTTTCGACACATCCGACGGCCAGCGCGGCATTGACGCCGGCCACCAGACCCTGCGCCGCGGCTTCCTCGTAACCGGTCGTACCGTTGATTTGTCCGGCCAGGAACAGCCCCGGAATGCGGCGCGCCTCGAGCCGGTGATCGAGCTCGCGGGGATCGACATAGTCGTATTCGATGGCGTAGCCAGGGCGCAGCATCTCCGCACGCTCCAGTCCCGGAATGGTGCGCAGCATCTCAATCTGCACGTCTTCCGGGAGCGAGGTCGAAATGCCGTTGGGATATATCGTCCGATCCTCGAGGCCCTCCGGCTCAAGGAAAATCTGGTGACGCGTGCGATCGGCGAATCGCACCACCTTGTCCTCGATCGACGGGCAATAGCGCGGCCCGGTGCTTTCGATTTGTCCCGAATACATCGGCGCGCGATCGAGGTTGGCACGGATCACATCATGGGTCGCGGCGGTGGTCCCGGTGATGTGGCACGGTACCTGAGGCGTGGTGATCTCCTCGGTCAGGGTCGAGAACGGCTCGGGCGGATGATCGCCGGGCTGACGCTCCAGCCCCTGCCAATCGATGCTCCCGCGGTCAAGCCGCGGCGGCGTGCCCGTCTTCAACCGTCCCAGCCGAAAGTCAAGCCGCTCAAGGGTTTGCGACAAACCCAGCGCCGGGGCCTCGTCGACACGCCCGGCCGGCATGGTGCGCTCGCCGATGTGGATCAGGCCGCGCAGAAAGGTGCCGGTGGTCAGGATCGCCGCGCCGCAGGAGAGGGTTTCGCCATCGGCGGTGACGATCCCGGCGACCCGGCCGTCGGCGCCGAGGACCAAGTCCTCCACCGCGCCCGCACGGATCGACAGATTGTCCTGATGGGCAAGAATATCCTGCATCGCCGCCTTGTAGAGACGGCGGTCGGCCTGGGCCCTCGGCCCCTGCACCGCGGGACCCTTTGACCGGTTGAGGACGCGAAACTGGATCCCGGCCCGGTCGATGGCGCGCCCCATCACCCCGTCCAAGGCATCGATCTCCCGCACCAGATGGCCCTTGCCGAGGCCGCCGATGGCCGGGTTGCAGGACATTTCCCCGATGGTATCGGCGCGGTGAGTGATCAAAAGCGTCGCCGCCCCCATGCGTGCGGCGGCGGCCGCGGCCTCGGCCCCGGCATGGCCGCCGCCGATGACGATCACATCGAAGCTGTGTGGGGACTGTCTCATGGGCGCGACACTCTACTCTTGGGCCGCCCGCAGTCAACGCAAATATCGAAGTGTTTCACGTGAAACATCTCGGCCTCATTTGCCGATGCAAAATTCCGCAAAAATTCGGTCGAGGATGTCTTCGACATCGACCCGTCCGGTGATCCTCCCCAAGGCGCGGGCGGCGATGCGCAGCTCCTCGGCGTTGAGTTCCACCGCCTCGGCCCGGTCGATTCGCCCCAGCGCCGCCACCGTCTCTTCCAGGGCGGCGCGATGCCGGGCACGGGTGAGCGGCGCCGACATGCCGGGGCCGAGCCTCGCCCGCGCCATCTCCTCCAGCGCCGTGAGCACCGCGCCGAGGCCCGCACCGGTCCTGACGGAAACACTATATATAGTGTGTTGCTTACCGTGATCGTCAATATGCGTGAGCGATACGCCATCGGGACAGGGGTCGTGCAGGTCCGACTTGTTGAGCAGAATCAGCGCGTTTTCGTCGATCAAGGCTTCCGTCGCGGAATCGAGGGCGGGCCAATCTCGCGCATCGAAGACGACGATCTTCAAGTCCGCGCCTTCGGCGCGGGCCAGGGCCCGGCGCACCCCCTCTTCTTCCACCGCTTCCGCCGCCTCGCGCGGGCCGGCGGTGTCGGCCACCGTAACCGGCATGCCGCCAAGGTCGAGATGGACCTCTATCACGTCCCGCGTGGTGCCCGCGCTGGCCGCGACGATGGCCGCCTCACGTCCCGACAAGTAATTGATAAGGCTTGATTTTCCCACATTCGGGGGGCCCAGGATCACGGCCGAAAGCCCGGCGCGAAGACGCTCTCCGCGATGCGCGTCGGCCAGGTGTCCGGCGATCTCCTCCCGCAGGCGATCAAGGGCGGGAAAGGCGCCCTCGAGCAGGCCCTCGGGAAGCTCCTCATCGGCGAAATCGATGGTCGCCTCGATCTCGGCGGTTAGGGCGATCAATCTCTCGCGCCAACCCTCGTAAATGGCGCCAAGCGCCCCCATCAGCTGGCCCATGGCCTGGCGGCGCTGGGCGTCGGTCTCGGCGGCAACGAGATCGGCCAGTGCTTCGGCCTGGGTCAGATCCATCTTCCCGTTCTCGAACGCCCGACGGGTAAATTCTCCCGCTTCAGCGGGCCGCAAAGGCCCGGCCGCCGCCAACGCACGGCCGACGGCATCCAGTGTGGCGCGCCCGCCGTGCACATGCAGCTCGGCGACATCCTCTCCGGTGAAGCTGCGGGGCGCGGGAAACCACAGGACCAGCCCGTCGTCCACGGGCAGGCCGCCGGGCGCGTCCCCCTCCTCCTCCGGCGCGAACAGGCGCGCATGGGTCGCCACCCGGGGCTTGGGCAAGGGGCGGCGGATCAACCGTTCCAGGGCCGGGCCCGCGGCCGGACCGGAGATGCGGATCACCGCGACCCCCGCCGTCCCCGGGCCCGAGGCCAGGGCGAAAATCGTGTCCCGTTCGGTCATGCCATTTCTTTTCGCCTTCGTCGCCGGCACGGTCCGAGCGCTCGGCGCCAACCCCTTACATACCCAAAGAATTTAGGGTTGTTTGCCACATCTTTGCACCGCAGACTGCGCACACCGACAATCGCTTATCATCTTTCCCGGCGTCGGTGCCAGCCTGTTCCGGTCGCGCCGGCAAAGCCACCGTGATCGGACCCCATGGAAAACGTCCTCGGCCAGGAAACCAGCCCCTACCTTCTCCAACATGCCGACAACCCGGTGCATTGGCAGCCCTGGAGGCCGGAAACCTTCGCGCGAGCCAAAGCCGAAAACAAGCCGATCCTGCTGTCGGTGGGCTATGCCGCCTGTCATTGGTGCCATGTTATGGCCCACGAAAGTTTCGAGGATGCCGCCACGGCGGAACTGATGAACGCGCTCTTCGTCAACATCAAGGTGGACCGCGAAGAACGGCCCGACGTGGACGCCATTTATCAAACCGCCCTGGCGCTGCTCGGCGAACACGGCGGTTGGCCGCTTACCATGTTCCTGACGCCGGACGGCGCTCCCTTCTGGGGCGGCACCTATTTCCCGCCCGAAGCCCGCTATGGCCGCCCCGCCTTCTCCACCGTGCTGAAGAAGGTGGCCGAGGTGTGGCGCGAGAAAGCGGAGATGGTCGACAAGAACGTCGAGGTGATGCGCGCGGCGCTGGAGAGGACCGCGACGCCGACCGCGGGCGACCAGATCCCCCCCGATTTTCTGATCCGTCTCGGCGGAGAGCTTGCGCGCGAGATCGACCCCGTTCACGGCGGCATCGGACGGGCACCCAAATTCCCCCACGTGCCGGGCCTCAAGCTGGTCCTCCGCGCCCATCTCCGGAGCGGCGACCCAAAGCTCGGTGA
This sequence comes from Alphaproteobacteria bacterium, assembly GCA_033720855.1. Classification (GTDB taxonomy): domain Bacteria; phylum Pseudomonadota; class Alphaproteobacteria; order SMXQ01; family SMXQ01; genus SMXQ01. The sequence goes on along the minus strand of JAWWBR010000126.1, from coordinate 3,583 downwards.
GGCGGTCAGGCTGACCCTGCGCCAGATGTCCCAAGGCGGCATTTACGATCACCTGGGCGGCGGCTATGCGCGCTATGCAACCGACGCGTTGTGGCTGGTGCCCCATTTCGAGAAGATGCTCTACGACAATGCGCAACTGATCGACGTCCTTCTGCAGGCCTGGACGGTCTACAACGATCGATTGTTTTCTGATCGTATTAAGGAAACGGCGGATTGGTTGATCCGCGACATGACCGCCCCCGACGGCGCGTTCGCCGCCACGCTCGATGCCGACAGCGAGGGCGAGGAAGGCCGCTATTACGTCTGGACCGCCGCCGAGGTGGATGCGGCGCTCGGGGATGCGGCAGAGCCGTTCAAGCAAGCCTATGGTGTCCATCCCGCAGGCAATTGGGAAGGGAAGACCATCCTCAACAGGCTTGGAAATCCAGAACTTTTAGACGATGCGACCGAGCAGAAGCTGGCCCAGGCCCGGGCTGTTCTTCTCGAGTTGCGCGAAAAACGCGTCCCCCCGGCGCGCGACGACAAGGTGCTCGCCGATTGGAACGGGCTCGCCATCGCCGCCCTGGCGCGGGCCGGCGCGGTCTTCGATCGGCCCGACTGGACCGCCGCGGCGGTCCAAGCCTTCGATTTCGTGTCTACGACCATGACGCTAAGCGATGCCGACGCCGATGATGGGCAGAAGAGGCTCGTCCACAGCTATCGCGCCGGCCAGACCGGATCCATCGCGACCCTGGACGATTATGCGGCGATGGCCCGGGCGGCGCTTGTCCTCTACCAGACCGAAGGCGAAAGCCGTTACCTGGAGGCGGCCGAGGGATGGGTCGAGGTCTTGGAGGCCCACTATCGCGACCGCGATGGCGCGTTCTTTTTCACCGCCGACGATGCCACCGATTTGATCGTCCGCACAAAGTCCGCACATGACGGGCCGACCCCGGCCGGCAACGGTTTGATGGTCGGCGTCTTCGCCCGGCTTTGGCTGTTGACCGGGGAGGAACGCTACCGCCAGCGCGCGGAAGAGATTATCGGCGCCTTTACCGGCGCCCTTGAAAAAGAGTCGCTCGGGATGGCGACAATGATCGCCGAGTCCGAACTTCTTCACCGGGCCGCCCAGACCGTGATCATTGGCACGCCCGAGGATGCGGCGACCAAAGAGTTGTTTGCCGCAGCGTTGCGCGCGCCGCAACCCAACCTCGTCCTGCAGCGGATCGACCCTGACGCCGAGTTGCCGAAAACTCACCCCGCCCATGGCAAGAAGCAAGAGGGCGGCAAGGCCACGGCCTATGTCTGCGTCGGCCCCGTGTGCTCTCTCCCCCTGACCGATGCGGAGGGACTTCGCGATGCCCTCACCGAGAGCTAAGGCCCGGCCCGGCGAAGACGATACCGTCTCCCGCCTGACGATGGATAGTCCGCTGGGGGCCCTCACCCTTTCCGCCGAGAACGACGCGATCACCGGCCTGGACTGGTCGGCGCGAGCGCCAGACGGCCCCTCCCGGCCGACCAGGCTGTTGGCCAGGGCGGAGCGTCAGATCAACGCGTATTTCGCTGGCCGCCTCAAGGACTTCGACCTGCCGCTGGCGACGTCCGGCACCAGGTTTCAACAGCGGGTCTGGAAGGCGATCCGCGCCATCCCCTACGGCACCACCGTGAGCTATGGCGAGCTCGCCAAGAAGCTTCGTAGCGCCCCGCGTCCGGTGGCCGGGGCCTGCGGCGCAAATCCCATCCCCATCATCATTCCCTGCCACCGCGTGCTCGGCGCCGGCGGCAGGCTGCACGGCTACTCGGGACGCGGCGGCATCCTGACCAAGGCCACATTGCTCTACCTTGAAGGCGTCCGCGCCAGCGTTTAAAACTGCCCGAACACGATACATCCCAGGGGGACACCATGCCTGACATCAGCATCAACGCAGCCGACGGTGGAAGCTTTTCGGCCTATCTGGCGACGCCCGATGCGGCTTCGGCACCCGGAATTGTCGTCATCCAGGAAATCTTCGGCGTCAACAAGGTCATGCGCGACCTCTGCGACGGGTTCGCCGCCGCCGGCTATGTCGCCGCCTGTCCGGACCTGTTCTGGCGCATCGAACCCGGCGTGCAGCTGACCGACCAAACCCAAGAGGAATGGAACCGGGCCTTCGAACTGATGAACGCGTTCCTGCCCGATTTCGAAAAGGGGGTCGGCGATATCGGCGCCTCCATCGCCCATCTGCGGGGCCTCGACGGCTGCAGCGGCAAGGTCGGGGCGGTCGGCTATTGCCTCGGCGGCAGCCTCGCCTACGCCACCGCCTGCTTCACCGATTGCGACGCGTCGGTCGGCTATTATCCGGTGCAGATAGAGGACTCCCTCGAGCACGCCGGCAACATCTCCAACCCGTTGATGCTGCATATCGCGGAAGCTGACGGGTTCTGTCCGCCCGAGGCCCAGGCCAAGATCAAGGACGCGTTGGGACCCAACGACAAGGTCACGATCCATTCCTATCCCGGGGTCGACCATGCCTTCGCCCGCATCGGCGGCGCCAACTATGATGCCGACGCGGCCAATCTCGCCAATCAGCGCACCGAGGCCTTTCTCAGCGCCAACCTCGCTTGAGGCATTGCCCATGTCCAAGGCGGTTCGCATCCACGACTATGGCGGCCCCGAGGCGCTTTCCGTCGACGAGGTCGAGGTCGGCGCGCCGGGGCCCGGAGAGGCCCTGATCCGCCATACGGCGATAGGGTTGAACTTCATAGACACCTACCACCGCAGCGGCCTTTATCAACTGCCGGAGCTTCCTCACACCCTTGGCGTCGAGGGCGCCGGCGTTGTCGAGGCGGTGGGTGACGGAGTCACGGAGTTGACGCCCGGAGACCGGGTTGCCTATGGCGGCGGCATCGGCTCCTATTGCGCTTTGCGGGTGATGGACGCGGGGCGCCTGGTCAAGCTTCCCGAAGGTATCAGCGACGAGCAAGCCGCGGCGATGATGCTGCAGGGTATGACCACCCGCTACCTGTTGCGCCGCACCCACCGCATCGAGCCCGGAGAAACGGTGCTGATCCATGCCGCCGCCGGCGGCGTTGGCCTGATCTTCTGCCAATGGGCCAAGCACCTCGGCGCCACCGTGATCGGCACCGTCTCCAGCGACGAAAAGGCCGAACTGGCCCAGGCCCACGGCTGTGATCACCCCATCGTCTACACAAGGGAGAATTTCGTCGACCGGGTGCGCGAGCTGACCGACGGAAAAGGTGTCCCGGTAGTCTACGATTCGGTGGGAAAGGACACCTGGGAGGGGTCGCTCGACTGCCTCAGCCCGCTTGGCCTGATGGTCAGTTTCGGCAACGCTTCGGGTCCGGCGCCGGCGTTCACCGTACTCGATCTCATGCGCCGCGGCTCACTGTTCGTCACCCGCCCCGTTCTGGCCCACTATACGGCCTCCCGCGAAGACCTGGTCGAGACCGCCCAAGACCTTTTCGACGTGGTCACGAGCGGCGCCGTCAAGATCGAGATCAACCAGCGCTATCCCCTCGAACAGGCCGAGACGGCCCATCGCGACCTCGAGGCACGGAAAACGACGGGCTCGACCATCCTTATTCCCTGAGCCCCTGCGGCGGC
>JAWWBR010000125.1:0-9815 GCA_033720855.1 Alphaproteobacteria bacterium | reverse complement strand
GCCCATTCCGCCTCGACCAGCACGTCGGCGGTGACCCCGGCCCAGATCGTGCCTCAGTTGATCTTCACCGGCGTCACCGAGCGTTTCCCCCGCCTCAAGGTGGTGTTCGCCGAAGCCGGTATCGGCGGCCTCAACTACCTGATCAACACCTGCGATCACGTCTGGGAGACCCACCACCTGTGGACCGAGGGGCTGTTCACCCGCCCCAGCGAGATCATTAGGCGCCAGATGTACGTGAATTTCTGGTTCGAGGAGGAAGGCATCAAGCTGCGTCACGACATCGGCATCGATAACATCATGTGGGAGTCAGATTTTCCCCACGTCGCCGCGTACTACCCCGATAGCTGGGGCTCCATAGAACGGGTGCTCAACGGCGTTCCCGACGACGAGCGGCGCAAGCTGCTCTATGAGAACGCCATTCGGGTCTACCAGATCAAAGTGGCCGTCCCGGCCGAATGAAAAGCCCGAGGGGAGCACACCGTAAATGAGTAGCGATTTCATCAGCGTCGACGACCACGTTCTCGAGCCGCCGGACCTGTGGACGTCCCGGATTCCCAAGGACCGGTGGGGGGACCGCATCCCGCGTCTGGAAAAGAACGGCGACGGCAAAGAGCAATGGGTGGTCGACGGCAGGGTCCTCCTCGGTGGACGGGTCGCCCAGGCCGGCGCCCTGATGCCGGACCGTAACGAAGAGCCGTCGTCATGGTCGGATGTGCCGGAGGAGGCCTACGTGCCGGCGCGTCGCCTGCAGGCGATGGATGCCGCGGGGGAAAACTATGCGGTCCTCTATCCCACCGTTTCCGGCCTCGCCGGCGAGGCGTTCGGAACCATCGAGGATCCCGAACTCGAGCTCGCCTGCGTGCAGGCGTATAACGACTGGCTGCTCGAGGAATGGGCGGCCGCCAGCGAGCGCTTCATCCCGCAATGCATCGTGCCGATCTCCTCGTCCGAGGCGACGGTGGCGGAAATTCGCCGGGCCGTGGGAAACGGGCACAAGGGGGTGATCTTCCCCGCCCTGCCCATGGACCTGCGGGGCGTTCCCCATGTTGCGGAACCCGATTATGACAAGGTCTGGGCCGTCTGCGCGGAGCTCGGCGTTCCGTTGTGCCTCCATGCCGGCGCATCGCCGACGCTGGAATACGAGCGCTATACCGATCTCGCCCCGAACCTGAGGACCGCGATCGCCACGGTCGCGAAACCGGTCTCGAGCGTCTACGTATTGGGGCTGTACCTCTTCTCGCGCATCCTCATGCGCCACCCGGAGCTGAAGGTCGTGCTCGCGGAAAGTGCCCTGAGCTGGGCGCTGCTCTACCTCGAATGGGCCGACCACCAGGCCGATCACGACGGTCTCGCCAATGAAGGCTACGAATTGACGCCGTCGGAGATGTTCCACCGCCAGTGCTATCTGACGGCGTGGTACGACGAAGTCGCGCCCTTCGCGCCTTACCTCCATGCCGATAACATCATGTGGTCGAGCAATCTTCCGCTCGCCACCTCCACCTGGCCGGGCACGCAGAGCGCTATCGACCGGTGCCTCGAGGGTGTGTCGGAAAGCGAGCGCAAGCGCATCCTGTGGGACAACGCCGCGGCCCTCTATGGGGTCTGACGGGGCGGCGATGACGATGCCGGCGGTGCGCGGACACGCGGTTCAATAGCCGGCGCGGGTCTGGACGGGGCAGGGCGGAGGCATGCGGAAGGTGCGCCCAAGGCAAGCCGGCATCGGCAGGGGCCATTTCATCATGGCCGCCCTGCTGTCGACGCTGGGGTTCATCCTCATCTGGCCGGTCCTGCTGATCCTGATCAACAGTTTCAACGTCGCCATCGACTGGTTCGTCGAACCGCGCGAATGGGGCTTTCTGCATTGGCAGGAGGCTTTTACCAAGCCGGATCTGCTGATCACCCTTTGGAACTCGATCATGATCTGGGGGCTGACGGCGCTGATCAGCTTCCCCGTCGGCATCACCATCGCCTGGATCCTGGCGCGCACCAGGATTCCCTTCAGCCGGCAGTTGGAATTCCTGTTCTGGGTCGCCTACATGGTGCCCAGCCTGCCGGTCACCATCGCCTGGATCAACCTGCTCGATCCCCATATCGGCTTCGTCAACGTCTTGCTGATGAAGCTCCCGTTCATCGACGAGCCGGTCTTCAACATCTTCAGCGTCGAGGGCATCGTCTGGGCCAACCTGATGGGCAATGGAATCGTCCTCAAGGTGATGCTTCTGACCCCGGCATTCCGCAACATGGATTCGGCGATGGAGGAAGCGGCCCGGGCCAGCGGCGCGAGCAACCTCCGCACCGCGCTCCGGGTCACCCTGCCGTTGATGATCTCGCCCATGGTGCTGGTGTTCGCGCTTCAGCTGCTGCGCGTCTTCCAGTCGTTCGAGACCGAGTACCTGCTGGGGGAACCCTTCGGCTTCTATGTCTATTCGACCAAGATCTACGCCCTGGTGCGCACGGAGATTCCCAACTACGGGGAAGCCGCGGCCCTGGCCAGCGTCACCATCGCCATCGTCGCCCTGATCATCCCGCTCCAGCGCTGGATCATCCAGCGCCGCCGCTATACGACCCTGACGGGCAACTTCAAGCCCGGATTGATCGATTTCGGCAATTGGAACACCGTGATGTTCGTCCTCATCGCGCTGTTCATCTTCATCTTGACGGTGATGCCCGTGATCGTCCTGGTGCTCGGCAGCTTCATGGAGCGCATCGGCTATTTCGAGCTGGGATTCTCGCTCGCCCACTGGCGCTCGGTGCTGTACAACCCCGTGTTCCTGAATGCGCTTCAGACCACCATTACCATCGCCACCACGGCAGCCATCCTGAGCCCGCTGCTGTTTTCCATCATCGCCTATATCCTGGTCCGAACGACGCTTCCCGGGCGGCTCCTGCTCGACTGGATCGTCTGGGGCTCGGGCGCCATCCCGGGCATCCTGGCGGGGCTCGGCCTGCTATGGCTGTTCCTCGGTACGCCGGGCCTGTCCTTCCTCTACGGCAGCATCTGGGCCCTGATCCTGGTCGTCGTCGTGCAGGGGAAGACCACCGGGGTGAATATCCTGAAGGGCGTGTTCGTCCAGGTCGGGCCCGATATGGAAGAGGCGGCGCGGGCGTCGGGGGCCGGATTCCTGCGCACCTACTTCTGCATCTGGCTGCCGCTGCTGATGCCGAGTCTCGCCCTCTTGGCGGTGCTCAACTTCGTGAGTGCGGCGGGCGTCACCAGCTCCATCATCCTGCTGGCCTCGCGGGACACCATCACCCTGTCCCTGCTTGCCCTCAGGCTCACCACCGAACTGGCCGATCAAAGAGAGGCCGCCAGCATCATCAGCATCTTCATCGTCCTGCTCACCGTCGGCATCGCCATACCCCTGCGCTCCCTGAGCCTTCGTTTGGGCGTGCGCCACGATGTCGAAGGCAGCGATGTCCCGCAAGCCAGGCCAGCGAACGCCGTTGGCGCCCGCCCGGCGCCGGCGGAGTGACGCGCCCGGTCCGAGGCGAGGCTAGCCGGTGAAAAGGGGCGGCAATTCGGCAAGCAGCCGGCCATAGCCCGCTTGAGATCTTTCTATGCCGAGGCGCTTCTGCATCTCCCAGCAGCGCGCGGTCACGGGATGAACCACCGGCACGCCAAGGGTTCTTTCCAATTCCTCGACGATGTCCAGGACGCGCCACTTGCTGCCCTGGATATAGATGCCCTGGGCCGCGGGGAAGCGGCCGAAGAGGTCGACGATCAGCTCATGGACGCGGGCCGAGGTGAGGTCGTTGATCTCCTCCCAGGGGACGCCGCGCGGGCGATCGAGGTCGAGCACGTCGAAGCCGGCGTCCCGGAAATAGCGCGCGACGATGCTCATGTCCTCGAAGTCGTAGCCGACGCCGACGAAGCGCTCAATGCGGAGCGCGCGCAGGGCATCGGCCTGGGACATGGCGGAGGTGAACACGGGAATGCCGTGGGCGGCCTCCCAGCGGGAGACGATCTCCCGCTCGCCGGCGAAGCCGCGCAGCATGAAGGGCGGCGTGCCTTCGGGATGGATCAGATCGACCCCGGCTTCGGCGAGTTGGCCGACGGCCTCCTCGTATCCCGCCAAGACCTCGGTGAATTCGGCGATCGTGCCGTGGCGGATATCGAAGTGGTGGACCACCGTGTCGATGCCCGGGGGAAGAAGCTTCTCGAGATCCCCGTGGGAGCCCGAGGTCCGCGTCGGCTTGATGCAGCCCACCAGCGCCGTCCTCGTCATCGCACTGTCCCCGCGTCGGGAATTCCGTATTTGTCGGCCATGGCCGCGAAGAAGCCCTCCTCGCGGAGCCGATCGGACACGCTTGCGTCGACGTAATCGCCGATGTTGTGGCTGGCGTCCGGGGCGGCGACGGTGGCGATGATGTTTTCGGCCCCTTCGATGCTGGCCTCGGCGTTGAGCGGGGTCGCCGCCTTGAAATTCTCGTACGCGATACCGGCGATCTCGGGGTCTTCGATCTCGAGCGCGCGGGCGAGCACCCTCGTGCCGCGCTCGGGGTCGCTGACCGCCAGGTAATTGGCCTCGACGGTGGCCCGCATGAAGGCCTCCAGGGTCTGGCGATGGTCCCTCAGGTATGCGCGGTCCACGACCAAGCCGCTATAGACCCAGGGAATCCGCTCGGCCAAGAGGTCGACGATGGCGGTCAGGCCGGCGGCAAGCGCCTGGCTGCGATAGGGTTCGCCGAGCATGGTCGCCTGCACGGCGCCATCGCGCACGGCGGACAATCGCTCGACGCCGATCTCCTTGATGGTGATGTTGTCGCGCGCAAGCCCGATGCGCGTGAGCGCCAGGGTCGTGGTCGGATCGCTCTCGGAGCCGGTCGAGCTGATGCCGATCACGCCGCCCTTGAGGTCTTCGGCGGTCTTCACCCCCGGCGCCGTAAACAGGGCCGAGCGGACGACGTTGCTGAGGGAGCCGATGACCCTGACGTCGAAGCCCAAGCCGTTGGCGCGCACCACCGAAGACATGCCGATATGCATCAGATCGACACGGCCCGACGCGAGCGCCGGCCCGGTCTCGCTGCCGCCGACCATGTCGACGATGTCCATTTGCAGCCCGTTGGCCGCGTAAAGCCCCGCGTCCTCAGCCATCCAGATGGCGAGGAAGGTGTTGGCCGGCGATGCCTTGCCGACCTTGAAGACCGTCTTCTGAGATGTCGCCATTCCGTCCTCCCGTGCCCCATGACCCATGCCAACCGGCGCCGTGATCGGCCGCCTCAAGTGTTCTAGGCATCTCGCCCCGCGTGTCAATCAAAGGTCTGAAATCGCGGCCTTTTGCGGCTGGCAGTGGGGGGCCGCGGCGGCTAGTATGGAGCCGCCAAGAACATGATCGAACGCACCGGTCGGCTGGACCCCGCGAACGCGCCCGTCGCTCAGTCGTTCCTGCACCACTTATGACGCAAGAGCCTGGTTTCATTTCAGATTTTGGTCTTTGGACCGACGATCAGTGGCGACAGGCGGGGGAGCTCGAACGCCGGCTGGCCAAGGAGAAGCTCGCCCTGATCCGCATGGCTTGGACCGATTCCCACGGCTGCTCCCGGGCCAAGGCGGTCACCACGCCGGCGTTTCTGGGATCGCTTCGGGCGGGCTACAACATCAATGTGGCGACGACGACCCTCGATTCGGCCAACGCGCGGACCTTCAGTTCGTTTACCCGCGGCGGCGGCATGGGGCTCGACGAAATGACCGGATCGCCCAACATCCGCATCGTCCCCGACCCCGACACCTTCCGCGTGCTGCCCTGGGCGCCTGGGGTTGGCTGGGTGCTCTGCGACGAATATTTCAACACCGGCGCGCCCTATCACTTCTCACCGCGTCATTTGTTGCGCCGCCAGTTGGGCCGGCTGGGGGAGCAGGGCTGGGATTGCATGGTCGGGCTCGAGGTCGAGTGGTATCTGCTGAAGCTGGCCGAGGAGCTCGGTGAGGCGCATCAGAGCATTCCGGGTTTTCGCGGCCGGCCGCTCGCGACCCTGCCGGTGGAACCGGGCTATTCCTACCACTCCGAATCCAACATGGACCTCATGCAGCCGGTGTTGAGCGCGCTGGCGGATGCGTTCGAGGCGCTCGGCCTGTCGTTGAGGTCGATGGAGAACGAGTGGGGCCCGGGTCAGGTGGAATGCACCTTCGACGCCAAGGAGGCACTCAAGGCCGCCGACGATCTGCTGCTGTTCCGGACCGCGACCAAGCAGATCTGCCGCCGCATGGGCTATACGGCGACCTTCATGTGTCGTCCTGCCCTCAAGGGCTACTATTCGTCGGGCTGGCACTTGCATCAGTCCCTGGTCGAACGCAGGACCGGCCGCAACCTGTTCGCGCCCGAAGGGGACCGGGCGGCGGGCGATGGGCCGCTCTCGGACCTGGGAATGAACTACCTGGGCGGCCTCATGGAACACGGCGTCGCGTCCACCGCCTTCACCACGCCGACGGTCAACGGGTATCGCCGCTTCCGGCCCAATTCCCTGGCCCCGGACCGCGTCTGCTGGGCCTATGACCATCGCGGCGCGATGCTCAGGGTTCTGGGCTCCAAGGGCGACCCGGCCGCGCGAATCGAGAACCGCGTCGGCGAACCCGCGGCCAATCCCTACCTTTATATCGCCTCGCAGGTCGCCGCCGGCCTCGACGGCATAGAGACGACGGCGGATCCCGGCCCCGAAAATGACGAGCCCTATGCCGCCGAGTGCGCGATGCTGCCGGCCTCCCTGGAGGCGGCGCTTGATGCGCTGGAGCAGGCGTCCCTCTATCGCACGCAGTTCGGCGAGGTCTTCATGGAGTATTATCTGAAGCTCAAGCGCAACGAGCTCGGCCGCTTTCTCGCCTATCTCGACGAACAGGGGAGTACACTGGCGGAGCTCGGCGAGGACGTCACGGCCTGGGAGCAGAATGAATACTTCGATTTCTTTTGAGCACGCCCGGCGCCGCAAAGAGCGGCGCGCGAGGCATGCAGGTGGGGTCAGATGGAAGACCTAGAACGGCTATCGAATGCGGCCAGCGTCCCCGACTGGGACGCGCTGGTCTTTGAAGACCGGGTGCATCGCAGCCTCTACACCGATCCCCGGATTTTCGCCGCCGAAATGACCAACATCTTCGGCGGCACGTGGACCTATCTCGCCCACGAAAGCCAGATCCCCCGCAACGACGACTTCATCACCACCCATCTCGGGCTGCGGCCGATCATCGTCGTGCGCGACGCCGGCGGGGTGATCCGCGCCCTGTTCAACCGCTGCACCCATCGCGGCGCCACGGTGTGCCGGCGGGAAGCCGGTTCCGCCAAGGTCTTCCAGTGTGCCTATCACGGCTGGACCTATTTCAATACCGGCGCGCTTTCCGGCGTGCCCTGGCCCGACGGCTATGCCTGCGACTTCAAGGACGCCAAATACAACCTCGCCCAGCTGCCGCGGGTCGAAAGTTACCGCGGGTTTATCTTCGGAACCCTCAACCCCGAGGCCGCGCCCCTCGCCGACCACCTCGGCCCTATGACCGCGATCATCGATCAATGGCTCGACCGCCATCCCGGCGGGCGCGTCGTGCTGTGCGAGGCCAACCGGCTCAAGTACAAGGGAAACTGGAAGCTCGCCTACGACAACGCCGCCGACGGCTACCACGTGAAGTTTTCCCACCGCTCGCTGCTGGAGACCGAGAACCGGCTCAAGACCGGGGATGAAAAGGGCATGTCGTTCTACAAGGATGCCCCCGATGAGGCCCCGATGTACGTCCAGTATCTCGGCAACGGCAACCATTTCAAGGACAAGCGGCCCAATATCGAAAACCGCCCGGGGGCGCTCTGGGAAATCGAAGGGGCACATCCCGGCATGGAGTCTTTCGAGGCGGCGCTGCGCCAGCGCCTCGGGGACAAGGCGGATCGCGCCCTTGACCTTGCCGCCTCCGAGCCCGTCAACATCAACGTCTTCCCCAACCTCTCGATCCTCGGCAACCACATCCAGGTGTTCCAGCCCCTGGCCGTGGACGAGACCGACACCACCTGGTACGGCACCGCCGTGGTCGACGAGGACGGGGAGCTCGAAGGCGCCGTCGACGACGTCAATGCCTTGCGCATGCGGACCATGGAGGGCTTCCCTAATTTCGGGGAGGTCGACGATGCGGTCAATTTCGAGGAGATCCAACGCGGCCTCGCGGCGCAGGAGGATGAATGGGTCTACATGCACCGCGGCCTCGACGTCCCCGGCCGCATCGAGAGCGATGCGCGCGGGGTGATCACCGCGCCCGCCACCGACGAGGTGTTCATGCGTGAGACCTTCAAATATTGGAAGCGCCTGATGGCCGAGCCGCCGCCGCGCCAAATCCGGCGCGAGGTCTGAGACGGACATGTCGCAAGCGCCCGACCCTTCACGGACCTCCCATTACGTCACCGACGCATTCTACGCCGCGCTGGTGGAGGACTTTTCGGACTGGCAGACCGACGACAAGGCCGTCCGCGACCGCGACTTACGCGATTCCTGCCGTGCGTTCCTCGAACGCGAGGCGCGCCTGCTCGACCGCCATGAGTATGACGAGTGGCTCGGGCTGATGGCCGGCGAATGCCTCTATTGGGTCCCGGCGACGACCGCGGCGGGCGATCCGCGGCGCGAGGTCGCGGTCTGTTTCGATGACCGGCGCCGGCTCGAGGATCGCATCTTCCGCCTCAAGACCGGGGCCGCGTGGTCGCAGGTTCCGGTCTCCCGCACGGTGCGGATGGTCGGCAACGTGGAGGCCTTCGCCACCGCCGCCGAGGATGTGCTCATGGTGCGCTCCAATTTCCTGATCACCGAGTTTCGCGCCGGGGAAAGCCGGGTGCTCTCGGGGTGGTGCGGGCATCGGCTCAGACGCCTGGGTGAAAGTTTCGAGATCCTCGTCAAGCAGGTGAACCTCATCGAATGCGATCAAAACCTGCGCAATCCCAGCCTCGTCTTGTGACGTCCCGGGCCGGTGGCGTGGAAGCGCGGCTCGTAACGGGTAGGGTTGGTAACAGATGACCGCTTTCCGGGGCTTGTGGGGCCTCATACCGATTATTTTGTTTGCGTGTTCCGTGTTGCCGGCGCTTCCGGCGGCGGCGCAGCAGAATGTGGACCTTGAACTGATCCTGATGGTCGACGGCTCGGGCAGCGTCGATGACGACGAATACGTCCTCCAGAGGCTCGGCTATGCGCAGGCGCTCCGCAACCCGCGGGTTCTTGCCGCCATCCGCAACGGCCGGCTCGGCCGCATCGCCATCGCCTACGTGGAATGGAGCGGACCGGACCTCAAGGTGCCCATCGTTCCCTGGATGGTGTTGAGCGACAAGGCGTCCATCGACGCCATGGCGACCCAGCTGGAAAAGAAGCCGCGGGAGCTCTATGGCGGCGGTACCGCGATCGGCGATGCCATTCTTTATGGCGCCCGGGAGCTTGCGTCCAACGCCTATCAGGGCACGCGGCGGGTGATCGACCTTTCCGGCGACGGGCCCGACCGGGACGGTCTGCCCGCCGCATTCGGCCGTGACGAGGCGGTGGCCCAGGGTATCACCGTCAACGGGCTGCCGATCCTGGGTGAATTTTCCGGCCTCGATGTCTTCTTCATCGACAACGTGATCGGCGGGCCCGGCGCCTTTTCGATCCCCGTGCGCACCTTCAAGGATGTCAGTTCGGCGATCCTCACCAAGCTGATCCGCGAGATCGCCGGAACCCCAGACCGCGGCGACCTACGGCACGCCGGTCGGCGTGCACCATCGCGCTGAGCCTTCGGCGGCCCGGGGCCGCAGCGCTCTTGACGGCGCGCGTCGATGGTCTAGGTTGACGCCCATCGACAATGCGGCCGTGCCCGACCGAGACCCGCCCGT
>JAWWBR010000124.1:0-9890 GCA_033720855.1 Alphaproteobacteria bacterium | reverse complement strand
GGCGGCCTCCGGATCGCGCACCGGGCGACGCTAGAACCGCTCGAACAGCCAGCCGCGGCCGAACAACTTGTCGGTGACGCCGATCGCCCGGTAGGCGTGCCAGATGGTGGCGACGTTGATCGGGATCAGCGGCTTCTCGAGATGCTTTTCCAGAACCGGGAACAGGTCGGCGTTGCTCATGTTGGTGCCCACCTGGACGATGGCATCGACGTTATTGCCGTCGAGCCGGTTGAGCACCGTATCGATGACCTCCCCCTGGGGCGTATGAGCGATGGACGTGGCGCTATCGCACTTCATGCCCACGAGGTTGATCACGGTGTAGCCGGATTCGGCGAAGAACCGGCGGACCTCCTCATCGGCCACCGACTGGTAAGGCGTCAGCACCGAGACGGTGGTCGCATTGAACGCCTTCAGCGCCGCATCGACGGCGGTGGCGCCGGTGGTCAGTCCCATGTCGGGACCGATTTGGCGGCGCAGTTTGTCCTGAAACTCGGCGTTGCCGGCCAGCCCGCCCCAGAAGGTCTCGGCCGACATCCCCATCATGATGTAATCGACCTCGGCGGTGAGAACGTCCCTGACCGCATCGGGGATGGTGTCGCGGATGCCGTCGATAAAGGCGAGAAAGGCCTGGTCGCTCGAGAGGTCGGTGAATTCGACCCAGAACCGCGCGGTATGCCAGGTGACGCCCGGGACGATGAACTGCTGGCAGTCGTATTCGACGCCGATATTGGTCGACGGAATGATCACGCCGATCCGCCCGCGCGGCCCGATCCAGGGCTCCTGTGGCTTGGTCGGTTGGATTTCGCCGGTCATGGACACGCCCCCTCTCCGGGCGATTGTATACGCTTTGGTTGGCCGCTGGTGAATGGTAGTAAAGGCGCGTGACCGATGACGAGAAGATACTGATCGCCGGCGCCGGGCCGGTCGGGTACACGGTGGCCCTGAACCTGGCCCATTACGGGATTCCCTTCACGCTTTTCGAAGCGGGCGACGAGATCTTCGAGGATCCCCGTGCCGGTACGATCCACCCGCCGACCCTCGAAATGTTCGAGACCCTGGGCCTCGCCGCCGCGATGGTCGAGCGCGGATACCGGGTGGATCATTTCCATTACCGCGACCGCAGGGAAGGTTTGGTCGCCGATTTCGATCTCGGCGTGCTGGCCGATGAGACGCCCTACCCCTACCGCTTGATGCTGGAGCAGCACAAGATCTCCCGCCTGATCGACGCCCGGCTTGGCGAGAGCGACGACCGCCGGCTGCTCCGCAATCACCGGGTTACGAAGGTGTCGCAGGACGATGCCGGGGTCCGCGCCGAGGTGATGACGCCAAGCGGCATCGAAACCTTTACCGGCCAATACCTGATCGGTTGCGACGGCGGGCGCAGCCAGGTGCGCCGCTCCATGAACGTCGATTTCAAGGGCATCACCTACAAGGAGCGGTTCCTCGTGGTCACCACGCCCTTTGACTTCACCGGCGCCGGTTACGCGCTGACCAACTATATCTCCGACCCCGAAGAATGGTGCGCGCTGTTCAAGCTGCCCGGCGCCGACGAAAACGGGATCTGGCGGGCCTTGTTCCCGACCGAGCCCGACGATCCCGAGGACGCGATATTCGACGACCGCGCCATCGAGGCCCGCCTGCAAGGATTGCATGCTAAGCCCGAACCCTATGAACTGGCGCACCGCAACCTCTACGAGGTCCATCAAAGGGTGGCCACATGCTATCGCGAGGGCCGCATCCTGCTCGCCGGCGATGCGGCCCATGTCAACAATCCCTTGGGCGGCATGGGGATGAATTTCGGCATCCACGACGCCTTCAACCTGACCGAAAAGCTGGCGGCGATTTGCCTCGAGGGCGCCGATGACGGCCTGCTCGACCTCTACGACCGCCAGCGCAGGACCGTGGCCACCGAATACCTTCAGCGCCAGACCATCGAGAACAAGCGCAACATCGAGCAACGCGACCCCGCCAAACGCAAGGCCTTCCACGATGAACTGCGCGCCATCGCCGCGGATCGGGAGAAGCTGCACGCCTATCTCCGGCGCACCGCCATGATCGAAGGCGTGGAACGCGCCGCGGCCATCACCTGAGACGCCGCGCCCGCCGCCCGAAGGGGGCGGATCACGCAGCTCGGCCGAGACGGGCCAAGACCTCGTCGCAGGTCATCACGTCGGCGTATTTCTGCGCCATATCGAAAAGGTTCGCCTCGTGCGGCGCCTGGGCCCGGTCTCCGACGCAGTCGGAGACGACGATGGTCAGGAAGTCATGGCTCATGGCATCGACCGCCGAGGCCCGGACGCAGCCCGAGGTCGTACACCCCGTCACCAGGACCGTATCCACCCCCTTCTCCCGCAACCAATCGGCAAGGCCGGTGCCGAAGAAGGCGGAGGGCTGGGTCTTGCGCACCACAAGCTCGCCGTCGATGGGCGCCAGATCGGCGACCACCTGGCTTTCCGCGGCGTTCTCGGTGAACCCTTTGAGCCCCGGCACCTTGAGGCAAAAAACGCCGGCGTCCGACCCGTCTTCGGCAAAGACCAATCGGGTGAAGGCGACCGGCAGCCCGGCGGCGCGGGCCGCGCCCAGCAGCGTCTCGGTGTGGGCGATGGCATCGGCAATATTGCCGCCGCCGAACAGGTCGGGATCGGCGAATCCGACCATGAAGTCGACCACCAGCAGCGCCGGGCGATCGCCGAAACCGCTCGCCTTGCCGAAACCCTGCCGGCCGTAGACGTCGCCTTCGCTCATGACGGTGCGGGTCCCCGCTCAGGCCCAGCAGTCGCTGAACCGGGTCGCCACCACCTGCTCGTAGCCGACCGTTTCGGCGAGCAGGCCGACATTCTTCTGGAAGCGCGTCATGCCGTCGACGAACTCGCGCGAGATCGACGCGTCATAGAAGGGAAGATCGCGTTCGACGATGCCGGCGATGAGCTCCGCCGCTTCGGGCGGAAACAGCTTGCGGCCCACTTCCGTGGCCCGGCTGACGTCCTCTTTCAATGCCTTGTGAGTCCTGACGATGGCGCGAACCGCCGCGGCGCAGGCCTCGGGCTCGGTTTCGATCATCCTCTCCGAGGTGATCAGCGCCGGCATGGTGTAATTGAAGGCGCCGGGCGGTCCGTCCCCGCGCCGGGCATCGAGCACCAGGGTGCCGACCCCGCGCCTGAGCGCCACCTCGGCGCCCATGCCGTTGGCCCAGAACCCGTCGATGGTGCCCTCTTCCAGCGCCTTGGCCGCGGTCAGACCGAAATTCACCACCCCGCCGGGGATGGCGCCGGGCACCGGCGCGATGTGCACCTCGTCGCGCGCCTCGTCGATCCCCGATTCCCTCAACAGCTGCTTGAGGCCGAGATCAACCAAGGGGGCCGCGCCGATGCGCAAGCCCTTCACGGCCTCCACGTCGCCCCGCTTGGCGCCGATATCGGCCCTCAGGATCAGGAACCAGTACATTCCCTGTGCCAACGACGCCAACAGCTTGCCGCCCTGCCACCCGGGAAAGGCATGGGGCGTGCTGTGGGCGGAGCCGCCGACGAAATCGATGGCGCCATCGCGCAGCATCTCAAGGGTCTTGTCAACGGGGAAGATCAGCTCCAGGGACATGTCCAACCCCTCCTCGCGGAACAGTCCCAGCTCCACCGCCGCGGCAGCGGGAAAGTAGGAATTGGAAATCAGGTCCGGCACCGCGATTTTCATCTTCGCTCCCCTTGAATGGCAAAACCGAAGCAGCGATCAACCCTCGGGCCGAAAGCGCCCGGCAGCCTGGGTAACGCAGTTTGCCGCCGTCTGTCCACCTTCATCGCCGGCGGCCAACGCGGCAGCCATCGCCCGGCCGCGCGTCCATCACCGCGTTTGCGGCCTGCCCAAATGCCAAGAAGGCGGAGCCTGGGCTCCGCCTCCTCGGCGGGGTGGGGTGTAAGGGGTGTACCCCGGACTTCAACGGGTCTCCGCCGGCGACTTCATCGATCCGGCGACTTGAGCGGAGGGCGCGCGCCCGTCGAGATAGGCAAGCATGCCGATGGCATTGAGGTTGCCCTTGGCGGCGCTCCGGGCGAGCCATTTGCGCGCGGCGGCATCGTCCTGGGCAAAGCCATAGCCCATCGCATACACCGCGCCGATGGTGAATTCGGCCTCGGCATGCCCCTCGCCGGCGGCCTTGAGCCATAAGGCCATGGCCGCGGTACGGTCCTGGGGGACGCCTTCACCGTGGAAATGCATGAAGCCGAGCTGGAGCTGGGCATCGGCATGCCCCAGCGCGGCCAGCGGGCGCCACTCGCGCAGCGCCACCGCGTAATCGCCGCGATCATAGGCGGTCAATCCCGCCTCGAAATCCTGTGCCTTCGCCGGCACCGACGCCGCCAATACGATGACGATAGCCATGGCAAACAGTTTCAACATCGCCCCCTCCAGGTGTTTCGAAGTGCTGCGCGGGACGGTCCCAAGCGATGACGCAAACGGCCGAACCGAAAGCGCTAACCGCGCCGCGTTCACCGGGCGATATTTGGAGCCGTCGATCCTGTCATGTTGCCGTGTCATCGCTTGGTCCCTTCCTCGAGTTCGATTTGCAACTCAATCTCTCACTGTGACAATCCGAAGATGCCACGGCGGGAAAGTTCCGAATGTGAGATTTGTCACAATCGGCGAAAAAATTTCACCTCGCCGGGACAAGCGCCGGCGAGGGGCAGAAAAAACCAAACGGGACTGGGACTTAGGCGGTTTTTGGGGGGTCTTTGGGCGGCCCGCCTCCGGCGCCCGGAGTGAGCGCGACCTCCAAGGCCTGGGCCACTTGCCTGGCGACCTCGTCCTGGACCAGGTAAATGTCCTCCACATCGCGATCGAAGCGCTCCACCCACAGATGGTGATCGGTCTCGGCATCGATCAGCTTGACCGCGATCCTGAGCCTGTCGCCGGCACGCCTGACGCTGCCTTCGAGCACATAGCGCACGTTGAGATCCCGCCCCACCTGTTTCACCGGCACCCTTTTTTCCTTGTACACCGACGACGAGTGCCGGGAGACGACGGAGAGGCCGGAGATCGTCGACAGCTCGGTAATGATGTCTTCCGTGATGCCGTCGGTGAAATACTCCTGATCCGGATCGCGGCTCATGTTCTCGAACGGCAGGACGGCGACGCTCGGCCTGACCGGAGCCGCGGATGAGGCTTCGCCGGCGGCTTCCGAACCTTGGTCGCGGTCCGCATAGACGCGATAGACCCGGACCGGCCTGACGATATTCTTCACGGCCTGCTCGCCCTTGTCCTCGAATGACAGGTCGAGCTTGCCTTCGACCTGGCCGTAGACGCTGCCGGATACGTAAACCCCTCCCGGCTCGCAGAGTCCCTCGATACGCGCCGCGACGTTGATGCCGTCGCCGTAAAGGTTGTCCCCGTCCACCATGATGTCGCCGAGGTTGACGCCGATGCGAAACAGCATCCTGTTTTCCTCGGCGAGCTCGGCATTGCGGGCCTCGAGCTGCTCCTGAATGGCCACGGCCGCGCGCACCGCCTCCACGGCACTGGGAAACTCGGCAACGACGCTGTCCCCGGCGGTGGAAAAGACCCGCCCCCCGGAACCCATGATGAGGCCATCGATGATCGAGCGATGCGCCTTGAGGGTGCGGAGCGTCGCCTCCTCGTTGGCTTCCATCAGCCGTGAGTAGCCCACCACATCGGCGGCAAGGATGGTCGCGAGCCGGCGCTGGACACGCGCTTCCGCCGAGGCGCGCTCTTCCGTTTCGACGATCACCAGCGACAGGTTGTCCGCCGCCCCACGCTCCAGGTAGAGCGCCACCAGCCGTTCGGCGGCGGCGTCGAGATCGCCGCCATCGAGGGCGGCGGCCAGGTCCTCCGCGGAACACACCGTCGTCAGCCCGTCGGTGGCCAAAATGAAGATATCCCCCGGCCTGATCCCCCCCTGGATGGTTTCCAAAACGATCTCCCGATCGGCGCCGATCGCCCGGGTGATGACGTTACGCCTCGGGTGATTCCTGGCTTCGGCCTCGCTCAGGGTGCCGGCATCGACCATTTCCTGAACCAGGGTGTGGTCCTTGGTCAATTGCGCGCAGGTGCCATCGCGCACGCGGTAAAGGCGGCTGTCTCCGGCCCAGACGCAAGTGAAGCGGTCGCCCACCACGAACAGGGCGGCGATGGTCGCCCCCATGGTCCGATCGTCGGAAATTCCCGCGCCTTGCGCGTAAAGCTCGCCGTTGACGCCTTCCAATGCACCCCGCACCGCGGCGAGATACGCCTCCTCGCCATCGGGCGCAGGGATCGCCGAAAGGACCTCCGAGATCCGGGCGGCGGCGACATCGCCCTTTCGATGCCCGCCCATCCCGTCGGCCACGGCCCAAAGGCCGATATCCGGCCGCTCCAGGTAAACGTCTTCGTTGTGAGCCCTGACCAGGCCTTTGTGGGTGCGTGCGACGGAGCGCAATCCGAGATTGAAATCCTGTGTCGCCATGCGATCCGTGGATCCCTGGATTGTCTGAAACGGGGCCGGCTCAGGCGAAGGCATAAGATGCGGGGGCGCGGCACGGCAACCAATTCCCCCGATACCGGCGATGCCGCGTCACTTCACTATACGCCAGCTACAGGCCGGGTGGCCACCACTTGGTAGGCCCGCAACGGGCCCGTTTGAACGACGCCAGCCAACAGCGCAGGTTGTATTCGCGGATCCTCCCGCGAAATACCTTATGGTTAATTTGGCGTTATTTCGCTTCCCCAACTAATACAATAGCCTATAAGGTTCGCTACATAAGCATCCGATCGCGGCGTAATCGGGATTGTCGAGTTCCAAGAGACATCTTTCAGGCGCGAATCTGGGAGGCTAAGCCGAAACGGCCAACGAAATAAAACGATCGACCAACGGGGAGACGGACGTGGCTACACTGAAGCGGATCACCTACGTAATCCTGGCCGGAGCGGTGCTGGCGGCCTGCGCCGCACAGCAGAAGGCGGGCCCGGACGGCGATACCCAGGCCGGCACGCAGGCGGCAGCTGAAACCAAGGCAAAACCCGAAAAAGCCGTTTTCAACCCGACGCCGGGGCTTTCTCCTCGGGCCCGACTGCGCAAGGCAATCCGCCTGCTCGAGGTCGGCCAGGCGCCGCAAGCCAGGGCCGAGCTCGGGGCCTATCTGCAGGAAATCCCCAACAGCAACATCGCCCGGGGTTTGCTGGCACAAATCGAGACGCCGATGGCGAAGTATTTTCCGGCGGAGAGCTTCACCGTGACTTTGGCGGGCGGTGATTCGCTCTCGACCCTTGCCAAGGCCTATCTCGGCGATGCCCTCGAGTTCTATGCGCTGTCGCGCTACAACGGCATCGACAACCCGTCTCAGGTCAAAACCGGCCAAGACATCAGGATCCCCGCGACCCAACGCGCGCGTGCCGCCCGCGAGTCCGCCCGCATGGCGCCGGCCGCGCCGCCGTCCTCGCCAGAGCCCGCGGCTGCCGCCGCGACCCTTGCCGATAAGCCCAAGGCCGAGCCCGACCCGCGCCGGAAAGCGTCGATCTCGGTACCGCAGCCCAAGCCGAAACCCGCTCCTACCCTGACCGGCTGGGCGAAAATCAACGCCTTGACGGAAGCGGGCGATCATAAGGGTGCGGCCGCAGAGCTCGATTCGATGGGCGGGGGAGCCGTCGTCAATGCCGCGCGGGCGGCCCGGATCTATCTCGCCGGGGCGAAACAGCTTGGCCGCGGGGATGCCCGGCGGGCCTCGCACTTTTCGCTGCAGGCGGGGCGGCTTTACCTCAATGAGCTCAATGATCCCGACCGGGCGATAACCGCGCTCGAACTGTCCACCTCATTGGACGAGTCCAACAGCGAGGCCGAAGAGCTGCTGGCCCGCGCCCAGGCCTCGGCCATCGACCGCTCCTATCGCGCCGGCCTCGAGGCCTATCGCCGCCAGGACCTCGACACGGCGATCGCCAATTGGGACCGGGTGCTGGAGATCGACCCGGAGCACACCAACGCCAGCCTCTACCGGGTCCAAGCCCTCAAGCTCAAGGAGCGCCTTTCAAAGATGTAGCTGGGCCCCATCAGGCGCCGGTCATCTGATCGATTTCAGCCGGTCGCGCATGGTCTTCGCCTGGCGCAAGCGCCGGTGGGCGCCGAGATGCTGGGGATCGAACTTCAGGGCTTCGGCCAGCAGTTCTATCGCACGGTCGAGGTCCGAGTTCATCTGCTTGAGGCCGTCCGCATAAAGCCCGGCGGCGATCTCCTTGCGCAGCTCGGCCGCCATCTTCCCGACCCCGGCCTCCTCGGCATCAGGCCTCCCGGCCACCGCCAGAAGGTGGTTCAAGGCACCCCGAAGGTCACCGTTCTTGCGGCTATCGCGGGCCAGGGCGATCTTGGTGCGCGTCAGGGACTGCGCCTGCGGGATTTCGGGAGGGGCTTTCGCCTTCGCCCGCCGCCCGGCCGGCACCCCGGCCCCGCGCGCGCCGGCGGTCGCCGTTGCCACCGACACCTTCCCGTCGGTTGCGGCGGGACCGGGACCAGCCACGGGGCGCTCGGACATTTTCGCCCGGTACTCGGCGAGGGCCGTTTCATCCTTCCGCGCCTGGCCGGCGAGAACGGCTTCGCGTTCGAGCCCCCTCAGACGGTCCAACGCCCGCCGGTTGGTTCCGTCGAGGGCCAGGACCTTGAGATAGAGAACGCGCGCCTGGCGCCCGTTGCCCTTCCGCCATGCCGCATCGGCGCGCCGGAGATGGGCCGCGGCCCGGGCGTCGATGAGCCTTTGAAGACGCGAGATCTCCCGCTTCGCCGTGCGATCGCCCGGCGCCACCGCCTCGAGGTAGCGCCATTCCCGCAGCGCCGCCGCCAATCGGCCGCCCGCTTCCATTTGCCGGGCGTTTTGGCGGCGCGACGAAACGAACCCATCGAGGGCCGCATCCTTGGACGGCGCGACCGTCGGCGGCGGACGATCGAGGGTCATGCAGGCCCCCAGCGTCAAGCCGGCGACGGCAATGGCAAGAGGGGAGCGGAAGTGCTTCGTCATCTGAGATCGGCGCGCGCGAAAACCTTGAGAAACTTGCGAAGGTCCCTGAGACCATGATTGGAATAGACCATGTTCCGACGCAGCAGCAGCGGATGGGTGAACCGCGCATTGGCGCCGCGCTGAACCGTCGCCGCCACGGTATACGATCTCTGCTGCAACAGCGCGACGGCCTGCTCGCTGGTGTCGCCGTAGGGATAGGCGAAGTGGCGGGCGGGCGCGCCGAGCTTCTCGGCGAGGATGCGGTGGGGCGTTTCGATCTCATGCTCGATCCGCCTGGCATAGGCGGGTCCAGGCTTCTCCGCGCCGTTAGGGGAAAGGCTGGTATGGGTTTTGGAATGCGATTGCACGTCGATGACGCCGCTCTTGTGCATCTCGCGCAACTGGGCCCAGGTCAGCGAAAGCCCTGCCCCTATGAAGTCGGTATAGACGAAGACGGTGGCCCTCAATCCCATGCGGCGCAGAATCGGGTAAGCGATGTCATAGGTGGAGCGGTACCCGTCATCAATGGTGACAACGACGGCACGCCGCGGGATCGGCCGCTCCCCGGCCAGGAATCCCTCGAGGTCGCGAAGCGTGATGACCCGGTACCCGTTGTCCTTGATGTAGCGCATCTGCGCCTCGAAGGCGGTCGCGGTCACCTGCATGCGGCTTTTCGGCCGCCCTCGGGTGAACTGATGATAGGCGAGGATCGGCACCACCTGAAAGCCATCCACGTCCACGGCGCCCGGGTTTAGGGGCCGCTTGGGCACCACCAGCAAACGGCCTGCCAGCGGACCCCGGTCATTGGCGTCTTCCAGAACCGGTGCCAGCGCCGGATCCCCCAGGTATTCGGCGGCCAGGGACGCAAAGGTATCGCTGGGCCCCGAGCGCACGACCAAGAAATCGGGGGTATCGGCCACCACCCGC
>JAWWBR010000123.1:0-9926 GCA_033720855.1 Alphaproteobacteria bacterium | reverse complement strand
CTGGTCGCCGCCGCCACCGCCAGCTTCGCCGGCGGCACCATCTCGGTGGCGCTGTTCACCCTGGCGGCGCCGCCGCTGGCCGAGGTCGCGCTGGCCTTCGGCCCGCCCGAGGAATTCACGCTGATGTTGCTGGCCTTCGCCACCTTCATCGGCCTCGGCAGCGACGACATCCCCAAGACGCTGTTTTCGATCATGCTGGGCCTCGCGCTCTCCGCCGTCGGGCTGGATATCGTCAGCGGCAAGCCGAGGCTGATCTTCTTCGACCTGCCGGGCTTCTATCACGGCGTCAATTTCCTGGTGCTGGCCATCGGCATCTACGGCATCGGCGAGATGCTCTGGGTCATCGAGCAATCCAAGGGCGACATGGTGCTGTCCAAGGCCCAGGTTTCGGTGCGGCGCATCCTCGACAGCATCCGCGGGTTGAAAAGCGCGATCCGCACCATGTTGATGGGCTCCTTCCTCGGCTATTTCGTCGGCATCCTGCCCGCCGCCGGCGCCACCCCGGGCTCGCTCATGGCCTACGGCGTGGCCAAGACCATGGACAAGGAACCCGAGACCTTCGGCAAGGGCAACGTCAAGGGCGTGGTCGCCCCCGAGGCGGCCAACAACGCCGCCAGCACCGGCTCGATGCTGCCGATGCTGACCCTCGGCATCCCCGGCTCGCCGACCACCGCGATCCTGTTGGGCGGCATGGTGATCTGGGGCCTGGAACCGGGGCCGCGGCTGTTCGTCGACCACAAGGATTTCGTCTGGGGCCTGATCGCCAGCCTCTATGCCGCCAACCTGTTCGCGCTCCTGATCAACATCGCCTTCATCCCGGCCTTCATCGCCGTGCTCAGGATGCCCTTCACCATCCTGGCGCCGGTGATCTACGTGCTCTGCGTGGTCGGCGGCTACGCGCCCACCAAGGACATGCACGATGTCTGGCTGATCCTGATCTTCGGCGTCGTCGCCTATCTCATGCGCAAGCTGGATTATCCGCTTGCGCCCGCGGTCCTGGCCATCGTCCTCGGCCCCTTGGCCGAAGCCAGCATGCGTCAATCCCTGATCATGAACCAGGGCAGCTTCGATATCTTCGTCCTGAGGCCGATCTCGGGATCGATCCTGGCCGTCGCCGTGCTGCTGCTGGTGTGGCCGGCCTGGAAGGCGTTCCTCCGGCGCCGGGCGACGCGGAGCTCGGCATGAGAAGGCGCCCTCGCGGCCACGCCATGTTGCCGCCCGCGGCGGTCTGGTATATTGTATACCAATCATCAGGCGCCGGCTTTTCTGGGGCTCCGCGCGGCCGGATCCTCCCGAAGCCTGGGGCAGATTTCTTCTTGGTACCCGTGGCGGACCGTTGGTGACACTGGCGTCACTTGTCTCCCGGCACGGCATGCGCGCAGAGCCGACGGCACACCCCCTCGCGGTGGTCGCGGTGGTGCAATTCGGGGCCAACGGCTGCGGCTGAGCGCCGCCTCTTGGAAGGGATACCCGTGACCAACAACGTCCTCAACATCCGTCCGATCACGGAGAATTTCAGCCTCAAGGCGCGCATTTACGACGAGCTCAAGGCCGCCATCACCACCATGAACATCTACGATGAGGACGCCGAGCTGCGTCTCGACGAGCGCGGCCTGTCGCAACAGTTCGGCATCAGCCGCACGCCGCTGCGCGAGGCCCTGGTCAGGCTCGATCAGGAGGGTTTGGTGCGGATCGAACCGCGCCGCGGCATCTTCATCGTGCGCAAATCGAAGCAGGAAATCCTCGACATGATCACCGTGTGGGCGGCGCTGGAAAGCATGGCCGCGCGCCTGATCACCAGCGAGGCCAGCGACGAGGAGATCGCGACGCTCAGGCGCATGCTCTCTGTCTACGACAGGGAAAGGGTCACGCAGCATATCGACGAGTATTCGGAAACCAATATCTCGTTCCATCAGGCGATCATTTCGCTGGGCAAATGCGCCCTTCTGGCGGAGATCACCGACCCCCTGTTCATGCACGTTCGCGCCATCCGCGCGCGAACCATTTTCGAAGAAGACCGCGCCCGGCGCTCGATCGAGGATCACCTCGCCATCGTCGAGGCGCTGGAAGCCCGCGACACCGAGCAGGCCGAGCGGCTGGTGCGCGAACACACCCTGAAACTGCGCGACCACGTCGCGCGTCACGTGGAACTTGACTGACCGCGTAAGAACACCCAGGGCCCAGCGGTCCAGCGAGGGAGAGCGACATGGCGGAACAATATGCCAATACGGAAGCAGAGCCGCAGGATCTGACCGACGGCTTCCACCTGGTCATCGACGCGTTGAAACTGAACGATCTGGAGACGATTTACACCGTTCCGGGCATTCCCATCACCGACCTCGGGCGCTTTGCCCAGGCGGCGGGAATGCGGGTGATATCGTTCCGTCACGAGCAGCACGCGGGCAATGCCGCCGCGATCGCGGGCTTCCTTTCCAAGAAACCCGGTTTGTGTCTCACCGTCTCCGCACCCGGCTTCCTCAACGGCCTGACCGCGCTCGCCAACGCAACCACCAACTGCTTCCCGATGATCCTGATGTCGGGCTCCTCGGAGCGCGAGATCGTCGATCTGCAGCAGGGCGACTACGAGGAAATGGACCAGCTCGCCGTCGCCAGGCCGCTGTGCAAGGCGGCGTTCCGCATCCTTCATGCCGAGGATATCGGCATCGGCATAGCGCGGGCGATCCGCGCCGCGGTATCGGGCCGGCCGGGCGGCGTTTATCTCGATCTGCCGGCGAAGCTGCTGGGCCAGACCATGGACGCGGAGGCGGGCAGGGAGTCGCTGGTCAAGGTCATCGACCCGGCGCCGCGCCAGAGCCCCTCCGCCGACGCGGTCGCGCGCGCCATCGATCTCCTCAAGGGCGCCAAGCGGCCGCTGATCATACTCGGCAAGGGCGCGGCCTATGCCCAGGCCGACGACGACATTCGCGCCCTCATCGAGACCAGCGGCATTCCCTACCTGCCCATGAGCATGGCCAAGGGCATCCTGCCCGACACCCACCCCCAGTCGGCCGCCGCGGCGCGCTCGCTGGTGCTGCAAACCTCCGACGTGGTGATGATGATCGGGGCGCGGCTCAATTGGCTGCTCTCCCACGGCAAGGGCAAGACCTGGGGGCCTCAGCCCAAACGGTTCATTCAGGTCGACATCGAGCCCAGGGAGATCGATTCCAATGTGGAAATCGCGGCCCCCGTGGTCGGCGACATCGGCTCCTGCGTCTCCGCGCTTCTCGAGGCGATGGGCGACAAATGGAAGGCGCCTCCGGCCGAATGGATCACCGAGGTCAAGGAGAAGGTCGAGAGCAATGTCGCGCGCATGGCGCCGAGACTGCAGAACAACAACGTGCCGATGGACTATCACGGGGCGCTGGGCGCATTGCGCCGAATCATCAAGGACCGCCCGGACACGGTGCTCGTCAACGAGGGCGCCAACACCCTAGACTTCGCCCGGTCGATCATCGACATCTATCAGCCGCGCAAGCGCCTCGACGTCGGCACCTGGGGCGTCATGGGCATCGGCATGGGCTTCGCCGTCGCCGCCGCGATCGAAACCGGAAAGCCGGTCCTGGCGGTCGAAGGGGACAGCGCCTTCGGCTTTTCGGGAATGGAGATCGAGACCATCTGCCGCTACAACCTCCCGGTTTGCGTCGTCGTCTTCAACAACAACGGCATCTATCGCGGCACCGACGTCAACCCGACCGGAGGCGCCGACGCGGCGCCGACCGTATTCGTCAAGGATTCGCGCTACGAGTTGATGATGGAGGCCTTCGGCGGGACCGGCGTCTACGCCACCAGCCCCGACGAACTCACCCGCGCGGTGACCGAGGCTTTGGAGTCGGGAAAACCGACGCTGGTCAACGCCATCATCGACGAGAGCGCCGGCACCGAAAGCGGGCGGATCGGCAATCTCAATCCGCAGAGCGTCGTCGCGAAGAAATGAGCGGCACCCGTCAATCGAGGCAAGTCCCTGAAGGAAGAATCGCATGGAAGCACTAAAAGGCGTCAAAATCCTGGATTTCACCCATGTCCAGTCGGGCCCCACCTGCACCCAGCTGCTGGCCTGGCTGGGGGCCGACGTGGTCAAGGTGGAGCGGCCCGGCATCGGCGACATCACGCGCGGCCAGCTGCGCGACATCCCCGACGTCGATTCGCTCTACTTCACCATGCTCAACGGCAACAAGCGCTCCATCACCATCGATGGGAAGAACGAGAAGGGCAAGGAGGTGCTGGAAAAGCTGGTCGAGACCTGCGATGTGCTGGTCGAGAATTTCGCCCCCGGCGCGCTCGACCGCATGGGATTCAGTTGGGAGCGCATCCAGGAGCTCAACCCGCGCATGATCTATGCCAGCGTCAAGGGCTTCGGGCCGGGGCCCTATGCCGAGTGCAAGGTTTACGAAAACGTCGCCCAGTGCGCCGGCGGCGCCGCCTCGACCACCGGCTTCCTCGACGGTCCGCCCACCGTCACCGGCGCCCAGATCGGCGATTCGGGCACCGGCCTGCACCTGGCGCTGGGCATCGTCGCCGCACTGTTTCACCGCGAGTCTTCCGGCAAAGGCCAGCGCGTGCAGGCCGCCATGCAGGACGGGGTGCTCAACCTGTGCCGGGTCAAGCTGCGCGACCAGCAGCGGCTCGCCCACGGTCCGCTCAAGGAATACAGCCAATACGGCCAGGGCATCCCCTTCGGCGAGGCCTGTCCCCGCTCGGGCAACGATTCCGGCGGCGGCCAGCCCGGCTGGATCCTCAAATGCAAGGGCTACGAGACGGATCCCAACGCCTATATCTATTTCATCACCCAGGCGCCGGTATGGGGCAAGATCTGCGACGTCATCGGCAAGCCGGAGTGGAAGGAGGACCCCGGCTACGCCACCGCCGATGCCAGGCTGGACAAGCTCAGCCACATCTTCGACACCATCGAGGAATGGACCAAGACCAAGACCAAGTTCGAGGTCATGGAGATCTGCAATCCGCTGGATATTCCCGTTGGGCCGATCCTCTCGATGAAGGAACTGGCCGAGGAGCAATCCCTGCGCGACACCGGCACCGTGGTGGAGGTCGACCACCCGACGCGGGGGAAATACCTGACGGTCGGCAACCCGGTCAAACTGTCGGAGTCCCCTGCCAAGGTCACGCGCTCGCCGCTGCTTGGGGAACACACCGACGAGATTCTGCGTGATTTCCTCGGTTACAGCGAAGAGGAAGTGCGCGAAATCAGGGACAGCGGCGCCGTCGGGGATTGACCGAGGCACCGACAAACACGGATCCGGGCGGCCGCAAGCCGCCCCTTACCACCGCTTGGGGGAAGAGAAATGGCATATGACAAGGCAGCCGTCGAGAAGGTCCTGGAACAGGTGAAGGCGGACGGCCGCACCGGCTTGACCGCGCCCGAGGCGAAGGCCGTCTGCGACGCCTATGACATACCGCTGCCCGAGGAAGGGCTCGCCGGTTCCGCCGATGAAGCGGCCGAGATCGCCGAGCGCATCGGTTTTCCCGTCGTCATGAAGGTCGTCTCCCCGGACATCCTGCACAAGACCGAGGCCGGCGGCGTCAAGGTCGGTATCGTCGACAGCGCCCAGGCCCACGCCGCCCATGACGAGATCCTGACCGCCGCAAAGGCCTACAAGGCCGATGCCGCGATCGCCGGCGTTCAGGTGCAGAAGATGCTGCCCGGCGGCGCCCAGGAGGTGATCGTCGGCGCGGTGACCGATCCCAGCTTCGGCAAGCTGGTCGCCTTCGGCCTCGGCGGCATCCTGGTCGAAGTGCTGAAGGACATCACCTTCCGCCTCGCCCCCACCAGCCACGACCAGGCGCGCTCGATGCTCGACGGCATCGGCGCCGCCGAGGTCCTGAACGGGGTGCGCGGCGCCGCCGCCGTCGACAAGGACGCGGTCGCCGAGATCATCGTCAACGTCTCCAACCTGATCGCCGATTTCCCGGCGATCCAGGAGATGGACCTCAATCCGGTGTTCGCCAGCGACTCCGGCGCGATGGCCGTCGATGCCCTGATCACCGTCGATTTCGCCCCGCCGAAAGAGGTGTTCCGTCCCTCCCAGGACGAGATCCTCAGGGCCATGAACCGCGTTTTCCATCCCAAGTCCGTCGCCGTGATCGGCGCCTCGGCGGAGGACGGCAAGATCGGCAACTCGGTGATGAAGAACCTGATCAACGGCGGTTTCGCCGGCGACATCCATCCGGTTCACCCCAAGGCCGAGGAGATCCTGGGCAAGAAGGTCTATGCCAGCGTCCTCGACATCCCCGGCGAGGTCGACCTCGCGGTGTTCGCCATCCCCTCGAAATTCTGCAACGGCGCCATGGAAGAGGTCGGCCAGAAAGGCATTCCCGGCGCCGTCATGATTCCGTCCGGGTTCGGCGAAGTCGGCGAGATCGAGCTGCAGAACGAGCTGGTGGCGACCGCCCGCAAGCACGGCGTGCGCATCATGGGGCCGAACATCTACGGCTTCTACTACACGCCGGAGAACCTCTGCGCCACCTTCTGCACCGCCTTCGACGTCGAGGGCAAGGTGGCGCTGTCGTCGCAATCGGGCGGCGTCGGCATGTCGATCATCGGCTTCGCGCGGTCCACCAAGATGGGGGTCTCGGCGATCGTCGGCCTCGGCAACAAGTCGGACCTGGACGAGGACGACCTGCTCACCTATTTCGAGCAGGACGACAACACCCAGGTCATCGCCATGCATGCCGAGGACCTCAAGGACGGGCGCGCCTTCGCCGAGGTTGCCGAGCGGGTGTCGAAGAACAAGCCGGTGATCATGCTGAAGGCGGGCCGCACCGCCTATGGCGCCACCGCCGCCGCGTCCCATACCGGGGCGCTGGCCGGCAACGACAAGATCTACGACGACGTCCTGCGCCAGGCCGGCGTCATCCGCGCGCCGAGCCTGCGCTCGATGCTCGAATACGCCCGGGCCCTCCCCATCCTGCCGACGCCCAAGGGCGAGAACGTCGTCATCATCACCGGCGCCGGCGGCTCGGGGGTGCTGCTGTCCGACGCCTGCTTCGATAACGGGCTTTCGCTGATGAAATTCCCCGAAGACCTGGACGAGGCCTTCAAGAAGTTCATCCCCCCCTTCGGCGCCTCCGGAAATCCCGTCGACATCACCGGCGGCGAGCCGCCGACCACCTACCAGAACACCATTCGCCTGGGCCTCGAGGACGACCGCATCCATGCCCTGATCCTGGGCTACTGGCACACCATCATCACGCCGCCCATGGTGTTCGCGAAACTGACGGCGGAGGTGGTCGAGGAATGCCGCGGCAAGGGCATCGACAAGCCCATCGTTGCCTCGCTGGTGGGCGACACCGAGGTCGAGGAGGCCTCGGAGTATCTCTATGAAAGGGGCATCGTCGCCTATCCCTACACCACGGAGGTCCCGGTCGAGGTTCTGGGCGCGAAATACCGCTGGGCGCGCAACGCCGGCCTCCTCTAACGGGGAATGCCGCGCCCGCCGGGAGGCGCGGCACGGGCACCAAGGAAATCCTTGGTCACGCACGGCGATATGTTAAAAATGCCTGAGTGGGAGGCGACGTGGCGGCTTTAGGGAACACGGCGACTGGCATGGATGCCGGAGGCAACAGCGGTCAGGCTCAGGAGCGGCGCGAATACGCGCCGGAAAGCATCGGCGTGGATACGCCGATGACCGACGAGTACCGGGCGACGCTGCTGCGCCTGATGGCCAACCAGGCCTATGGCGAGCGTCACGCCTGCAAGCTCTATGCGCCCTGGATCAACCATGCCCCCGGTGTCGAGGAACGGCGCATCATCGCCGAGATCGTTTGCGAGGAGCTGGACCACTGGCGCACGGTGGTCGAGCTGATGGGCGATCTGGGCGTGCCCTGGGATGAAGTCAGCCACTACCAGAGCTTCCATCACTACTATCCGCTGGCCCGGTGCTTCGTGCCGGTGATGAAATGGACCGACGTGCTGATGTCGACCTTCCTGATCGACCGGGCCGCCTATTTCATGCTGGAAGACTACGCAAAATCGAGCTACGCCCCCTGGGCCAAGGCGGTCCAGGCCAGCCTGGAAGAGGAAGAACGCCACGGGGACTTCGGCACCGAGTTTCTCGCCAGCCAGATCGGTAAGATCGGTGCGGCACCGGTGCAGCGGGCGCTCAACAAATGGTGGCGGCTGGCGTTGAACATCTACGGCCCGTCCAAGAGCCGCCATCACGATACCTATATCCGCCTCGGCCTCAAATTCCGTTCCAACGAGGACCGCCGGCAGATCTTCATCGCCGAAGGCATCGAGAGAATCGAGAAGGTCGGGCTTACCGTCCCCAAGCTGATCCACAACAGCTATCCCTATTTCTAGGCCCCACGCCCGAGGGCGCCGGGGCCGGCAATGGTGCGCGCCACGCACCCTTGCTAGACTGGGCCATGACCTGGGCGCTTTTCCTCTACTACGCGCTCCTCATCCTCTGGGTGCCGCTGCTTTGGCCCGCCTTGCGATCGGCCGGCGGCGCGCGGGTCTGGCTGCTGGTGGTCGCGACCGCCGGTGCGCTCGCCACCGCGCACGAGATCCGCATGGTGTTCTGGACGCGGGAGGCGATCCGCGTAGATATCTTCCTGCTGACGATTGCGCTGGGCGCTCTCTATGTTTCCGCCGCGGTGGTCCTGTTCGTCGCCGGCGCGCGGCGCTGGGCCTCGGCCCTTGGCCTCGCCCTGGCGGTCATCGGCGCCGGCACGGCTTACGAGTGGGTCGCCTTGGGCCGCGAAAGCGCGCGGCTCACGGCCAATTTTCACGCCCGCAACGCGCTCCTGTTCGAGGCCAGGTTCCGTGACCGCGAGACCTATGCCGAGGTCTTCGGCCCGCTCGAGGGGCCGCGCCGCGACCTGCCCCTGGGACACTGGCGCGCGGAGGAGGGGTCCCGATTAACGCGGCTCGTGGTCAATGGCGAGGGCCGCGCCTGGCTGTTCTACCGCTGCGGCGAGACGGAATGCGCCATCGGCCCGGGCGGCGGCGCGCTGAAGCCCACCGCCGCCGATCCCGACAGGTGGCAGGCCGCGCTCGAGCCCAGGGTCGGGGCCCCCTGGACCGTCGACATCGCCAGGTCCGGCCCCGACCGGCTGACGGTGGCGGCCAAGGGCGCGCCGGTGCCCATGTTCAAGGCACCGCCGCCGATCGCCCCGCCCGCGGGCAGGCGGGAGCTTAGCTTCCTCGGGCGATTCGCCAACCTGCGCTGCACCGGGCAGCACGCCGTGATTCGCCAGCTCTGGCTGTGGCGCGATGGGGAAAGGCTTCATGGCGTCGGCATCTTCGTCACCAAGGTCGCCGGACGCCACGCCCGGTTCGTCTCCCCCATGGTCATGGGCGAGGGAACGCGGGAGGGGGCCGGCTGGCGCTTCCGTTGGCAGCGCGAGGGCAGGCCCCATAGCGCCCTGGTTTCGATCGACGGCGAGGCGGTGGGCCTCGAGCTCACGCGTCCCCGCCTGCCCGTGGAGCGCAGCGTGCTTGGGCCGAAGCCGGTGTTCGCGGACGAGGCGGTCGGCCTGG
This sequence comes from Alphaproteobacteria bacterium, assembly GCA_033720855.1. GTDB lineage: Bacteria > Pseudomonadota > Alphaproteobacteria > SMXQ01 > SMXQ01 > SMXQ01. The sequence continues at coordinate 427 of JAWWBR010000123.1, read as the reverse complement.
CGCCGCTCACCAGCCGCGCCGATTGGGCGCGGTGGTTCCGCGTGGTCCTGACCGGACATTTCACCTCCGGCGACGTGCCCGCCTGCTGAGGATCGCTGCCACGGCCGGACGGGGCACCCGCTCCCAGGTCCCCGCTCCCAGGTCATTGTGCGCGGGCCCGGCTGTTGCTAGCATTTCACCACATGGGCGCCTTGAATCCGGACACGGAATCCGGGCCGAGGCCGCCGATCGACCAGAAAACCATGCCCGTGGCGCCGCATTCGCGCCCCGGCCCCTTGGGGAGGCCCCACACCATGACCAACCGCAAGACCCGTTTTGCCGGCATCGCGCTGACCGCCGCCGGTGTCCTGTCGACGGCGCTGATCGCCGGCGCGCCCGAGGCCACAGCCGACGTTGCGGGATTCTACAAAGGCAAGAGCATTTCGCT
>JAWWBR010000122.1:0-9937 GCA_033720855.1 Alphaproteobacteria bacterium | reverse complement strand
CCAGCGGACGCGTGACCTTTCGCCTTGAGGGCCGCGCGTTTCCAGACAATCCCCGCAGTTCCATGCTTACCGCCTACAGCGTCGCGAGAACACTACTGAATCTCGAAGAGCCGATGCAGATCTAAGCGGGGTATCGGGGCAGCGCTGCGACCCACGACCGCCGCGTCGTGGAGGCAATCCGATTGGCTTGTGGGCGGGTCTGGAATAGTAATGGAACACATGCCGGGAACAGGGGGCCGGACGTGAACAGGATCATCAATACCCTGATCGGGACGCCCATCGAGCGGCGGGAAGACGAGCGCTTTTTGCGGGGCCGCGGCACCTTCGTCGCAGATCTCAAACGGGTCGATGCGCTCCATGCGGTGATCCTGCGCAGCACTGTCGCCCACGGCCGCATCATGGAGATAGATGCCGAACGCGCTCTAGCACTTCGCGGCGTCCGGGCCGTACTGACCGCGGCCGACCTTGGCACCACGGTGCCCAAAATCCCAATCCGTTTGGGAGCCCAGGAATCCCTCAGGGGGTACCAACAACCGGTCATTGCGGACGGAAAGGTTCGTTACGTCGGCGAACCGGTCGCGGTGATCGTCGCCGACAGCGCCGCTATCGCGGAGGATGCGCTGGATCTGGTCGAAATTTATATCGAGGCGCTCACACCCATCGTCGATCGCGAGCAGGCACTGGAGAGTCAAGCGCTGTTATTTGAGGAGAGTGGCACGAATCTGCCCGATACGCTGTCCGCTATCAAGGGCGATGCCGATGCCGCCTTCGAGGATGCCTACTACACCCGCCGCGAGACTTTCCAGGTCCAACGCCATTCGGGAATGCCCATGGAATCCCGGGGCCTGCTTGCCCAATGGGACGCCGGCGCCGAGACCATGACCGTTTTTGGCGCGGCCAAGGTGCCGTTTCACAACAAAGGTATCCTGGCCAAGCTGATGGAATTACCCGACGAGTCGGTAATCTTGGTAGAAAACGACGTTGGCGGCGGTTTCGGCGTCCGCGGCGAGTTCTACCCCGAAGACTTCCTGATCCCTTTCGCCGCACGCCATCTCGGTCGGCCCGTGAAGTGGCAGGAAGACCGGCGCGAACACATGCTGGCCACAAATCACGCGCGCGAGGCCGAGTGCGACCTGGAAATCGCCTGCGATCGCGATGGCCGTGTATTGGGCTTGCGTGGGCGCGCCTGGGTCAATACCGGCGCCTATATTCGTACCTCCGGTCCGGTGCCACCCCGCAACATCGCCCAGGTGATCTCCGGCCCCTATAGGATCGAAAACATCGACCTCGACGTCAGCATTATCGTTGCCAACAAGACACCGTCAGGCACCTATCGCGGGCCCGGTCGGTTCGAGGCCGATTTCTTTCGCGAACGAATGTTGGACCTCGCCGCTGAGGACCTCGGAATCGACCGGGTCGATTTCCGGCGCCGCAATCTGGTTCGTGATGAGGACATGCCCTGGCCACTGGCCACGGTAATGCCCATGAACATGGCCGGTGAATGCGACAGCGGCGATTACGCAATGACACTGGAGCGCTGCCTCAAAGAATTCGATTGGGCGGAGAAGGCCAAACGGGCCGGCCAATTGATCGATGGGCGCTACCACGGCATCGCCCTTGGTTGTTATATCGAGGGCACGAGTTCGGGCGAGGAACACGCCCGCCTGGTTCTGGAAGACGATGGCACGGTGTCAGTATTCGTGGGCTCGTCTTCGGTGGGCCAGGGCATAGAGACCATCTTTGCCCAAATCGCGAGCGATGCACTGGAACTACCGCTAGAGCGGATCAGGCCCGTGGGCCACGGCTCCACCAATCTATTGAAGGGTGGGGGCGGCTCATTCAGTTCGCGCTCTACGGTGATGGCCGGCTCAGCCCTGGTAGAAGCCGCGAAAAAGCTCAAAGCCGAGATCTGCGAAGCCGCCGCAGCCAAGCTTGGTTGTGTGGCCAACGACATTGACATCCGTGACGGAGAGGCCATTGGGCCGGGGGGACAAAAACTGGCGTTTGGTGCGCTGGCCGCCGACATTCCCGCGGTTGATGCCCTCTACACCAACCCCAAGCGCACTTACAGCTACGGTGCCCACGCCGTCCATGTCGCGGTCGATCCTGGTACCGGGGGGATCGAGGTGCTTGATTACGTTGCGGTAGAGGATGTCGGGCGCATCATCAATCCGGCGACCCTGCACGGCCAGGCCTTGGGCGCCATCGTTCAAGGCCTCGGTGGGGCGCTGTTGGAACACCTAGTCTATGACGATAACGGACAGCTTCTGGCCGGGAGCTATGCCGACTATCTGTTGCCAACGGCCTCCGACTTTCCCTCTATCCGCGTTTTTGCAATGGAGGACAAACCCGCCCCGGACAACCCACTAGGTGCCAAGGGCGCGGGCGAAGGCGGCATCATTTCCACTGGCGGCGTGATCGCTAACGCGGTCGCCAACGCCCTTTCATCATTGAAGGTCGAACCCCGCGCGCTGCCACTGGCACCGCCCACCGTCTGGGCCCTGATTGAGGAAGCTCGGGATTAGGGCGACAGGCCCGAGAGGGGGCCCGCTCAGGATTTCCTCAGGTGAGCGTCCCGCCGTTTGAAAAGGTCTTCATCGGCATAGCCCATGGTCTCTGGCTTACCCCGGCCTAGAAGGACCTGGAAGTAGACGGGCTCCAAGCTTCGATTCTCATAGCCATGGATGACGCCGGCTGGACAGGCGGCGCATTCCCAAGGACCTAGGCGCGTCCAGAGGCGCTTGCCGCTCTCATCCTCGACGAAGACGTCGAGAAAACCCTGCAGAACGAAGAAGCATTCCTCGATTTCGTGGGTATGAGCCGCGTTTCCTTGGCCGGGTTCGACATACATGATGGAAAGGGTGAAATTACCCGCCGGAATCACCGTGGGATCCTCGTGTTTGCCCGAACCGCCAGCGCCGATAAACCGATGTTGTGCCCGCTTGAACCCTTCGATCTTGGCGTCCTCGAATGCTTCCCAGTCGGGCACCTTGTCTTTGAAGCGCCCAACATAGCGTTCGAGGATTTCTTCGAGGGGAACGCCGACGAGTTCCTTGGGCAATGGATGTCGGGCGACGGTCATGGCTCTTTTTCCTTTACCTTCATCGACGAAACACGATGGGAAGTATCAATCTAGCACGGTTTCGATGTTAGACCGACCAACCGCCCAGAGGTTACAGAACCCGTTGGACCTCACCTATTAGCGCCCACAGCCGCGGCGGGGTGAGTGGCAAATCGAAGGGCTCAATACTGTAATCGGCCAATGCCGCAGCGACGGCATTGGCGATCACGCCGCCGATGGGGATGATCTCACCTTCCCCTCCGCCCTTGGCGCCCAGAGGATTCAAGGGCGATGGTTTGAGTTCGACCACCGTCGCACGGATATTGGGGAAGCAATCGGCGCCGGGCACCATGTAATCGGCAAGTGTGCCGGTCAGCAACTGGCCGTCTTCGTCATAGATCAAGTGCTCCAAAAGCGCACCGCCGAGGCCCTGAACAATTGAGCCCACCGCTTGGCCCTTCAGCGTCAGCGGATTGATCATGCGCCCTACGTCTTTGATTGACGCAACCTCGACGACCTCGACCTCGCCGGTTTCGACATCGACCGCCACATGGGCGGCGAGGCTTCCATAGGCATACGTGAATTCGCTGTTGCGGTAGGTTGCCTCAGCCTCGATGGGCTCGGTGCAGAGGTCCGCCAGGGTCACCGTCATGTCACCGGGCCCCCCTACCCGATCGCCATCCCAGTTCACCTCCTCTGCGCCGCAGCGGAGCACCATGGCGGCCGCTTCGCGGATGCTATGCTTTAATTTTTCCGCCGCCAGCACGATGGCAGAGCCGCCCATCACGGTCGAACGCGAATGGTAGGACCCAAAGCCCTCAGTTACGTCATTGGTAGAGCCGTGGGCTACGCGGATACGATTCATCGGCACTTGCAGGGCGTCGCCGGCGATTTGCGCCATGATCGTCTCGATCCCTTGTCCGACAGCGGCAGAACCGATATGGACGGAGAACGAGCCATCGGTCTCAAGCACGATGCGCGCGTTCTCCGAAGGGCCCGCACCGCCGCCCTCGATGAAACAACCGACGGCAATGCCGTGATAGCGCCCATCGATCAGCTTTCCGTTGAGCTCGGACTTTTGATCCCAGCCGAAATCGGTGAGGCAGCGTTCCAACAGCGCGTGGTTATCGCCGCTATCGAGCTCGGTCGCGCTTTCGAAAGGCGTAATGGTGGCAAGGGGAAAGGGCATTTTGGCTTCAGGCACGAGGTTGCGCCTCCGAATCTCGACCCGATCGATGCCGAGATCCTTGGCCATCAGGTCAATCAACCGCTCGCGCACGAAATCGCCTTCGAAGCGTCCCGGACCACGATAGGTCCCGGTGGGAGTCTTGTTGGTGGTCAGATGGTCGGTGGTCAGATGAATGTTTTCGATATCGTACGGGCCCGACATGAATTGTGCCACGTTGCGCGGAGCGACGGAGCCGTTGGTCCTGAGATAGGCGCCATTGTCGGTCCACGCCCGGCCCCTGAGTCCGAGAATCCGCCCATCTGAAGTGGCGGCGATCTCCACATCGCATTCGGTCTCCCGCGCATGGTTGGCCGTGCTGAGGTGCTCGCGACGATCTTCAATCCATTTGACCGGACAACGCAGGAGACATGCCGCGAAGGGGATCAGGAAATCCTCGGGGTAGAACTCCCCGCGCGAGCCGAAGCCACCGCCGACGTCCACCTCAATCATCTCAATCTGCTCTTCCGACAGGCCCATGGCAGCGGCGAGGATCCTGCGGTTGGCGAAGGCAACCTTGGCCGCGCCCCAAACGGTCAGCTTTTCCGTCTCATCGTCCCATCGGGCAACGAAACCGCGGGGTTCCATGAACAGAGCGGCGTGACGCTGCACCCGGAAGGTCTCGCGGCGCGTGTAATCAGCGCGGCGGAAGGCGGCATCGGCGTCGCCACGTACTGCCGTCCAGCGGATCGCTCGGTTCGATCCATGCGCCTCGAACAGCACCGTGTCACCCGCTTCCGCCGCGTCGCGGCCGATGACCGCCGGAAGGGCCTCGATATCGACTCGCACGCCTTCGAGCGCATCCTCAGCCAGTTGTGGCGACTCGGCAACAATCACGGCAAGCGGCTCGCCCACGAACCGCACCTTGTCATAGGCCAGCATGGGCTGACGAAATGGCTGCAACTCGGGCAAAGGTTGAAGGCGAAGCGGTATTAGGGGCACCTCTGCCCCGAGATCACGCGCCGTGATGACTGCGCACACGCCTGGCATGGCCAAGGCGTCCGTCGGGTCGACGGCACGAATGCGGCCATGGGCGATTGGGCTACGTAGGATGACCGCGTGGAGTTGGTCTTCGAAGTTGATGTCGGCAACGAACCGGCCGCGGCCGCGTACCAGGCGGAGGTCTTCGACGCGTTCGATAGGGCTGCCGATCAGCAGGTTTCGTAAGGTCACTTTGATCCGTTTTTGTCTGCGTAATGCTCGCGCGCACTCAGCACCGCCTCGACGATGGGAATGTAGCCTGTGCAACGGCAAATGTTACCCGACAAAACCTCCCGTACCCGATCAGCGTCGGCATGCGGTTCATTGCTCAAAAGCGCATGAGCGGTGGTGATCATGCCCGGGGTGCAGAAGCCGCACTGCAAGGCGTGATGCTTACGGAAGGAAGCCTGCAGCGGGGTTAGGGCGTCATCGTTGCTGAGTCCCTCTATGGTGACAATACTCTGACCATCGGTTTCCACCGCCAGCATCAGGCAGGCGCGGACCGCTTGGCCATCGACGAGCACCGTGCACGCCCCGCAGACACCGTGCTCACAGCCGAGATGGGTGCCCGTGAGCCCTAACGTATCGCGTAGGCAATCGGCCAGGCTGATGCGTGGTGCAACATCGATCTCAACCATTTCGCCGTTTATCTCGAACTTGATTTGCATTGGTTCCTTTCGGTTCTGAGAGCCTCTCAATCCGCCATGGCGTCGGTCAAGGCGCGGGCGACCAGGGTACCCACCAGGCTTCGCCGGTAGGCCGCGGGCGCGTGGAAATCCTCCATGGGTTCGACTTCCTGCGATGCTGCTGCGGCAGCCGCGGAGATGGCATCGGCATCGACACGGCTTCCGGTGATCGCTGCCTCCGCCCCGGCAAGACGATGCGGACGATCCGAAGCACCGATCACGCCGACATGGGCGTCCACCGCAAGGCCCTCGCCATTGAGGTCAAAAAAGACCGCCGTGCCGGCCAAGGCAAAGTCTCCGCGCCGTCGGGCGAATTCCTGGAAGGCCCAGCGGCGCTTCGCCGGCCACGCGGGAAGGCGCAGCTCGGTTATGATCTCGCCGGGCGCAAGGCGGGTGCTCAGCGCGCCCAAGAAAAAATCAGCTGCTTTGACGATTCGTTCGCCGGTGCGGCTGGCAACGACGATTTCGGCATCGCAGGTCACAGCGATCCCGGGCATTTCGGCGGCGGGATCGGCATAGGCCAAGCTACCGCCGACCGTGCCGCGGTTGCGGATCTGATAATGGGCGACATGGCCGATGGCCTCGACCAGTAAGGGATGAGCAGCACGGAGCTCCCCGTTCGCCAGAATGTCGCACCATCGCACATTTGCGCCGAGGCGAAACCCTTCGCCGTTGGTCGCGACACTGTCCAGGCCCGGCAATTTCTTGATATCGACCAGAATACGGGGCGCAGCCAGCCGGAACGCCAGAACTGGCATCAGGCTCTGGCCGCCGGCCAGGATCAAGGCATCCTCACCATGTGCCTCAAGCAGCTGGAGCGCCTCATCGAGGCTCGCGGGGCAGGCATAATCGAAATCGGGAAATTTCATGATCGCGCCGTGAACAGAGAAGCTGCAGTACGCTAGTATACGGTCCGATATTAGGAGCAACAATAAATCCGCCGGATCATCCGGAAACAAAGATCAACGGAGACCACCAGATGGCCAATTTGCGTTTGTCTCTCGCCTGCGGCCCCTATGATCGGACCCAACCGATCATCGACGGCGTCGTCAGGCCGGAGGGCATCGACCTCAATTACGTGCCCCTACAGCCCGCCGAGATTTTCTGGCGCCAGCTTCAATTCAACGAGTTCGATGCCTGCGAGATGTCGCTGTCCAACTACGTGATGCTGTTAAGCCGGCCCAATCCGCCCTGCATCGCCATTCCGGTCTTTCCATCTCGGGTGTTTCGTCATGGCTATTTCTTCATTAACACCGATAAGGGCATCGAGCGCCCCGAAGACCTTGCCGGAAAGCGCGGTGGTGTACCCGAATATTCGATGACCGCAGCTGTCTATATGCGTGGCTTGCTGCAACACGAATACGGCGTCTCCCCGGATCAGGTGGAGTGGCTGCAAGGTCGTGAGGACCGGATCAAGCTGAACCTGCCGGACAACGTGACTGTTAAACAGGCGCCCAAAGGCACTGAATTGGGCGACCTATTGGAACGGGGCGAAATCGACTTCCTGACCACTGCCAACAATCCACTCTCTTTCCGCCGCGGCTCACCCAAGGTCGCACGCCTGTTTCCAAATTACGTCCAAATGGAAAAGGAATATTACAAACGCACCCGCATTTACCCGATCATGCACACGGTAGTCATTCGGCGCGAGATTTACGAACGCGATCCCTGGGTGGCGCTGTCGCTTTACAAGGCCTTTTGTGCCGCCAAGGACCGCTGTTACGCGATGCTGAAGGAAGCGGGTTCGCCCAAGGTTTCCGTTGCCTGGATGCAGCCGATGATCGAGGAGGAACAGGAGATTTTCGGCCCAGACTGGTACGCCTACGGCTTGGAAGCCAACCGGCCGACCATCGAGGCACTGCTGCAATACGAATTCGAGCATGGGCTCACCGAACGCCAGCTGGAAGCCGAGGAACTATTCGCGCAAAGCACCTTGCGCGATATCCCCTTGACCGACGGCCAGCACGTCTGATCGCCACGGGCGCAAATGGTCGCCACCGCCCAAAGCACCGGCGGGCGATTACAGGCGCAAAAGGCGCTTGGCGTTACCATTCAGGATCTTTTGCCGGTCCTCATGGCTCAGGCAAATTTCGTCCATCCATTTGGTGCCGGGGGCATTTTCGATAAACGGCCAGTCCACACCGAACAGGATTCGGTCTGCCCCCATTTCCATGATCGAGCAAAGCAGCGCTGGGGTGGAAAAGTTGCCACTCGTGGTGATGTAGAAATGCTCGCAGAATATCTCGCCGAAACGTGCGTCCTTCTTATTGCCCGGCATCGCCGATGAGAACGCGTGATTGATCCGCCACAGTGAAAATGGCAGCGATTCACCAAGGTGGCCTAAGATGATTTTGAGATCGGGATAGGCATCGAAGACACCGCTCAGCACCAAACGCAGCCCGGCAGTAGCGGCTTCGACCGTGAAGCCCCAACCTGCGTTCAGGATCGCGGGGTAAGCCTCCACGTAATCCTGGTAATAGGCCTCGATTACCGCCGAGTGCGGGCGGGCGGGGTGCACATAGATCGGAACGTCGAGTGCCTGAGCGCGATCGAAGATCGGCCAGAACCGTTTGTCGTCAATGAACAGTCCATTGGTGAGGCCATGAACCATCGCGCCTTTGAATCCAAGTTCTTTGACCGAGCGCTCGAGCTCATCGGCTGCAGCCTCTGGAACGGGCGTCGGCAAGGTGGCGAATGCGGCGAAACGATCAGGCCGGGAGCTGACGGTATCGAACAATCGGTCGTTGACCTCCCGCGCCAGCGTCGCTGCCTCAGCCGCCTCGAAGGCCTGGGCCCCAGGCGGACAATGTGACAAAACCTGGATATCAATGCCCGCCGCATCCATATCCGCGATGCGCATCTCGCCGAGATCTGCCAGGCGGTTGCGGATATAGGGAGCGTCAGCCCATAGGCCGAGGCGGCCCTCCACCTCGGGGTCCATGTAATGCTCCTCAATGGCGATCACGGAAGGCGTTTTACCGGCGTTCATGAAATTCTTCTCCCACCTATCGAAGCGATCGGTATGGCTCGCTCGTGCAGGACTATCGCCCCTCGTAAAGCCTCAATGTCTTCGCCAGCCGGTCCCCGGCCCACCTGCGGTTTTCCTTTTTTTTGAGCGTAAGACCACCCTAGGCTAGCAATTGGAACGGGGCAATCACCACACCTCTTGAACCGTCATCATGGCGAAAGCTGGGGCAATGACACGGCAAAACAAGTGCTCGTAGGCGCAGAGGCAAAACTATGCGCGGGAGAAATCTGATATCTTTCCTCGCTTGATTATTGAGATCGGTTTCCTGCAAGGCAGGGTCCCGCTCCAGCGACGTTCTCATAAGAAGCAACACAGGAACTCACATGTTCAAACTTTTTGTCGCAGATCTTGGTTCGCCGTCTTACTTCGTTGCCACCGCCGCCGCCTGTCTCGGCTATTTCAAAGAGGAGGGTCTCGAGATTGACCGCATCGAAGGGTCCGTGAGGGGCGAAGCCCTCAACGACGGAAGCGTGGATCTTTTCGCCGGCAATGCCTTTTGGCCGCTGCTCTCTTTCCCCAATTTCGAAGGTGTGAGGCTGCTGTGCGCCCTTGCACAATATTCCTACTGGTTCCTGGGGGTCCGTACGGATCTCGACATCGAGCGGGGTGACATCAGCGCGTTGAAGGGATTACGAATTTCTGCATCCCGGGCCTCGCCGGGAAAAGGCCTTCGGCATATGTTAAAAGAGGCGGGATTGGATCCGGACCGCGACGTCGAAATCGTCGATGTGCCATCGGGGAAAGAGGGCTCGACGTTTCGGGGAAACGACGGGCTTAACGCAATACAACAAGGGATTGCCGATGCATTTTGGGGAAACGGCCTGCGCCTTGAGATTGCCGTAAGGGCAGGCGTTGCGAAACCGCACCTCGATTTGCGGCGCGGCGATGGTCCGCCTGGAGCGCGGTTCTATAACTTCCCTGCATTGACAGCGACCGAAGAGTTTATCGAAAACCAT